>CAJQPC010000191.1 GCA_905480105.1 uncultured bacterium
TGCCAGCACCCAAGGTGATGACCAAGTCGCCAGGCGCCACCATGCCAGAGAGGTGATCCGTTGCTTGGTCCAAGTCATTGGCGACATGCACCGAGCGATGCCCGTGACTGCGCAAGCCCTCGGCCAAGCTGTGGTGGTCCACACCTGCGATGGGCTGCTCCCCTGCCCGATAAATGGGACACACCACCACGTGGTCAGCTCGGTTGAAAGCCCTGCAAAAATCATTGAACAGGTCTCGCACCCGAGTGAATCGATGAGGCTGAAGCACCGCGATGATGCGCTTGTCGGGAAAGCCATCTCGGGCGCCCGCCAATGTGGTCTCGATCTCGACGGGGTGGTGCCCGTAGTCGTCCACGATCATCACCCCGGCTTCCTGCGCTTGCAGGGTGAAGCGTCGCTGGACGCCGCTAAATCCTTCCAGCGCCTCTTGGATCTGGGAGAAAGAAAGACCGAGCTCCAAGGCCGTAGCGACAGCCGCCAAGGCATTGGCCACGTTGTGCTGGCCAGGCATGGACAGCCGCACGCGCCCCTGATGAACGCCACGCCAGACCACATCGAAGCTCGTGTCTAAGCCGTCCGGCTGTATTGCCTCGGCCCGCACATCCGCCTGCCTGGACAAGCCGTAGGTGATGACCCGCTTACGCAACTGAGGCAGCAACTCCTGCACAACCGGGTGGTCCAAACACACCACTGCAAAGCCAAAGAAGGGCACTTTGTTGGCAAAGGCCACGAAAGTCTCTTTGAGCTTCTCGAAGTCGCCGTAGTGTTCCAGGTGCTCCGGATCCACATTGGTGATGACCGCAACGGTGGGGTCCAAAAACATAAAGGAGCCATCGCTCTCATCTGCCTCGGCTACCAAGTACTCCCCTGCGCCCATGCGGGCGTTGGAACCGATTGCGTCGAGCTTGCCGCCGATCACAATGGTTGGGTCCAGGCCCGCTGCGGCCAAGACGGTGGCCAACATGGACGTTGTGGTGGTCTTTCCGTGCGTTCCGGCGATGGCCAAGCCGTATTTCATACGCATCAGCTCAGCGAGCATCTCCGCCCTGGGAATGACCGGCACCCCTTGGGACATAGCCGCCTTGATCTCCGTGTTGTGGAGCGGAACCGCAGTGCTCTTGACGACCACGTCGGCCTGACCCAGATTGTCGGGCCCATGGCCAATGACAATCTCCGCACCGAGCTCGCGAAGGCGCTTGACGCTGGCTCCTTCGGATAGGTCTGAGCCAGTGATCTGGAAGCCCATGTTGATCAGCACCTCAGCGATGCCATTCATGCCAGAACCACCGATTCCGACAAAGTGAATGGTGCGGACTTGTCCCCGGAACATGTGACGCATCAGAGACCCTCAGCTTTTCGAGTGGCGCGGTAAACCGTTGGTCCGCGTGGGATGGGCGTTTGGTGCCCCGAGATGTTCAAGAGCAGCCCAATGCAAATGAGATGCGCCATGACCGCTGAGGCGCCGTAGCTCATGAATGGCAGCACCAGTCCCTTTGGGGGTACGACTCCCATCGCCACGCCCAAGTTCAAGAACGCCTGACCGCCAATGGCTGCCGTTAGCGAGGTCGCCGTAATGACGCCGAAGAGATCCGTGGCTTGCCGCGCGATGCGCAGACCACGCCAGACCAGTACTCCATAGGCAACGATGAGCACCAGCAGGCCGATCAACCCCAATTCTTCCGCCAGAACCGAACCCACAAAGTCGGTCCAAGGCTCTGGCAAGAACTGGTGCTTCGCCTGGGACTCTCCCAGACCTACTCCGGTCAGACCGCCACTGTGAAAGGCAATCATGGACTGAATGACCTGGTGGCCATCCCCGTAATAGTCCTCCCAGGGGTTCATGAAGCTGGTGATGCGGCGAACACGGTACTCCGCGCTGACCATGACGGGCACACCCACAGCAATGCCACCGGCAACAAGCCCCGCCATCCAGCTCTGCTTCAGACCGGCCAGGTAGATGCATAAAAACGCCAGGCCCGCGGTGATGAGCGTGGTGCCCATGTCAGGTTCCTTGTACAGCAAGAACAAGGCCGGGACCGGGAGGAGAACAGCCTTCCAAAGAAAGCCCTTGATGTCATCGATCTTGCCCACGTTGGAGTTCAGGAGCTGAGCCATGGCCAGTACCACGGCGATCTTCGCAAACTCACTGGGCTGAAAGTTCACGGACCCCAGCGATATCCATCTCCGTGCACCACCTTGGGCCGGAAAAGCCAGCACGGCTGTCAGCAGTACCAGGACCACGCCATAGGCGTGAAACGCATAGTTTCGCAGCCACTCATAGGGAATCAGGGCAACCACAAAGCACCCGACAATGCCAGCGCCCATGGCCATGCCCTGCCGACGCACGTAGCGGAAAGCGTCCCCGTATTCCTCGGCTGCGGTCGGACCGCTCGCCGACTGCACCATGATCAGCCCCACAATAAGGAAAATCACGACGAGTCCTATCAGGACGCTGTCGTAGCCGCGACGAGGCACCATGGGCAGGCCGGTACGACCTGCTGGGTCCTGGCTGCTGCGTTCCCGATCAGTGTGCTCGTGGGTATCTGTGCTCATGAGAGCTCCTGAACCAGGCGGGCGAAGATTTGCCCGCGCTGCTCAAAGTTGTCGAAGGCATCAAAACTGGAGCAAGCCGGGGAGAGCAGAACGCTCTCACCAGGAACGCTGAGCTGTTGGGCCCGAGCCACCGCCTGTTCCATCGTGGCCACAAGCTCGCCGCCCAAGACCGCATGGATCTCGGGACCAGCCTGGCCAAAGCAAATCAAGGGCCGACCCGAGATGGCGCTTTTAAGCATACCGTAGTCGGCTCCACCCTTTCCCTGGCCACCAAGCAAAACGACTCCGGGTCCCTCCAAGGCGGAAATACCCACCTGGGCGGCCTCGACGTTGGTGGCCTTGGAGTCATTGATCCAGATTCGCTGGTCCCGACTCAGCACAGGCTCCAGTCGATGGGGCAGCCCCTGCAGCGCAGACAGGTCCTGGGGCACTACGCCGACTTGGGCAGCGAGAAGCATCGCCACCGCGGCGTTCCAACGGTTGTGGGCGCCCAGTACACACAGAGAGTCCAGAACAGGTTGGTCCACATCCACATCGTCCAACCAGACCCGTCGTCCCGGTTTGTCTTTGGCAGCAACCTTTAGGTCTTCCTGATGAGGCATTCCGGCCAGAGATTCAGGCCGAAGGCCGTCGAATATGCGTGCCTTGGCACGTGCATATCCCGCCATGTCGCCATGGCGGGCCAAGTGGTCGGGGCTGAGGTTTAGGATCACAGCAGCAAGAGGTGAGAAGTCGCCAGGCAGCTCCAGTTGGTAGGAGCTGACTTCCACAGCCAGGACCTGAAAACCTTTGCCCACCGCTGCGCTCAGAGGCGTGCCCAGGTTGCCCCCCGAGAAGGTCTTCAAACCGGCAGACGCCAGGATCTGAGACAGAAAATGGGTAACAGTCGACTTGCCGTTGGTCCCGGTGATGGCCAGGATGGGCTGGGTCTTGGGTAAGTAGCGGGCGGCGAACCCCAGCTCTCCGACAACCTCAACGCCGGCAGCTTGAGCGGTCTTGACGGGCGCAGCCCTGGCTGGGATACCCGGACTCAGAACGACCAAATTAGTGTGCGTGAGATCGGATTCATCATGCACCCCAAAGACATGACGCACGCGATCAGCGCCCGGCCCCTGATAACGCTGTGCTTCGGTATTCAAGTCTGTCAGCACCACCTCGTGCGCACCCCGTGCCAACGCCAGACCAGCCGCAGCCTGACCAGAGCGGCCGGCCCCCAGAACAGTGACCTTGGAAAGTCGGGGCTTGGCAGTCACAGCCATCAGCGCAGCTTCAATGTGGTGAGCGCGACCAAGGCGAGAAGGATGCTAATAATCCAGAAACGAACGATAATCTTGGGCTCCGACCAGCCCTGCTTCTCGTAGTGGTGGTGGATCGGGGCCATGGCGAAGATCCGCTTGCCCTCGCCTGTGAGGCGCTTGGTGATCTTGAATCCCAGGACCTGGATGACCACGCTGGCAGCCTCGAGCACGAAGATTCCACCGACCAGGGGCAGGAGGAGCTCATGCTTGGAGAGCAGACCCACGATTCCCAGAAACCCACCCAGAGCAAGGGAACCGACATCGCCCATAAAGATCTGAGCTGGATAGGCGTTGTACCAGAGGAATCCCAAACCGGCACCGATAGTCGCCATACAGAGAATGGTGAGTTCGCTGGCACCCTCCACGTAGGGAACGGACAGGTATTCGGCAAAACCCGTGTGGCCCGCGATGTAGGCCAGAATCGCGAAGGTGGCTGCGCTGATCATCACCGGACCAATGGCCAAGCCATCTAAACCGTCGGTGAGGTTCACGGCATTGCTCATCGCAACCAAAATGAAGAGCCCAGCAGCCACGTAGAGCCAGCTGAGCCACTCTGGCGCGCCGTCCCAAAGATGGGCAAAATCGATGGACGTGCCCTTCAGAAAAGGCAGCGGTATCTCCGGGGTCATGGCACCCGACCACAGCCCATAGGCCAGGGCCAAGCCACCAATACTGAGCTGCCCGACAATCTTCCAGCGACCGGCAAGACCGTCGGAGCTGCGCTCCATGATCTTCTTCCAGTCGTCTACAAATCCAATCACGCCGTAGCCAAGCAGCACGATGAGCGCGATGTGCACCACCGGCTGGTCCAAGCGACACCAGAGCAGACCCGAGAGACCGATGCCCATCAGGATCGGAACGCCGCCCATCGTGGGGGTGCCCAGCTTGGTCACGCGATGAGACTCGGGTCCCTCAGTGCGGATGATTTGCTCAAGCTTGCGCTTATTCATCCACTCAATGAACCAGGGGTAGACCAGATAGCAAAAGCCCAGCGCGGTAAGCATCGCCAAGGCGGTACGCGTGCTGACATAGCGCAAAGGATTAAAGACAATGCTCGTTTCGGAGAGCGGAACCAGCAGGTGATAGAGCATTAGGCCTCCTCTCCAGGCAGGCACTGCAGTGCCCGTTCCATACGTGCGCCACGAGAGCCCTTGAGCAGGACGACGTCGCCCGGGTTTATCTGGCCCTTGAGCAGTTCGGCCAGGGCAGTCGCGTTCTCCGCCGAGACCACCTGAACCCCCAGCTCCCGTGCCAGGCCAGCTTGCGCCGCCATGAGCGGGCCACTCAGACCTACAAGGTCCAGGTTCAGTTTTGCAAGCTGGCGAATGACTTGTTCGTGGTACGCCGCCTCTTCACCGCCGAGCTCCAACATCTCCCCCAGAAGCGCAACACGGCGCCCGGGGAGCTGACCCAGCGTGTCCAGTGCCGCCCGCATGGACGCTGGATTGGCGTTGTACGCGTCGTTGAGCACCGTCACGCCACCGACGCTGTCCACTCGCATCCGCATGCCGACCGGCTGATAGCGGGACAGCCCTTCAGCGATCTGGTCAGCGCTCAGACCCAGCGACCATCCCAGAGCCGCAGCGGCTGTGGCGTTGAGCGCCAGATGCCGCCCCGGGCTCAAAATCCGCGCGCTGAGGGTCCCGTTGGGCAGAGCGATCTCCACCAAGGTACTCAAGGTATGGGGGTCCACCGTGGCCTGGAGCAAGCGCACGTCTACATCTCGGCGCGTGCCGTAGCGAATCTCCCTCGCCCCTTCCGGCAGTGGCATGACCGAGACGAAGGGGTCGTCGGCGTTGACGATACATACATCCCCGGGCCGAGCTCCATCAAACATCTCCTGCTTGCAGCGAGCGACGCCTTCAACGGATCCGGTGCCTTGAAGATGGGCAGCAGAGACGTTGGTGACGATACGGTGGGTCGGTCCCCCAATGTCCTGAAGAAGGGCGATTTCGCCAGGTCCAGACATGCCCATCTCAAGCACCATCAGGTCCGCATCTACTGGTGTGTCCAACAGCGTCAGCGGCACTCCGATGTGGTTGTTCAGGTTGCCGGCGGTCTGGTGCACGGTGCCCAGGGAGCCCAGCACATCGGCCACCATGGCGCGGGTGGTGGTCTTGCCCGCCGAGCCCGTGATGCCAACTACATGGCCCACAAAGTCGCGGCGCACAAAACGCGCAGCATCCTGCAGGGCCACCAATGTGTCCGGAACCAAAACCAGTCCCCCGGTCCAGTTTCCATCGGGCATGTCGGAGACCACCGCGCCCGCGCACTGAGCTGCCTCAGCGTGCGGTAGAAATTCGTGGCCGTCAAAACGATCTCCGACCAGCGCCAGAAACCAGGAGCCAGCCTGCATTCGTCGACTGTCGGTCTGCACCGGACCTGCAGGCCCAGAGGCGACCAGACGGCCTCCGGTGGCCTGCGCCAACTCTTCAGCGGTCAACATCATGCGCGGCTCTCCAAGGCGGCCTTGGCCACAACTCGATCGTCAAAAGGTACTTTCTTCCCACCAATTTCTTGGGTTCTCTCGTGGCCTTTGCCGGCAATCAGCACCAGATCTCCAGGCTGAGCGGCCCTAATGGCCTGAGCGATTGCCTGGCCTCGGTCCACAATGACCTCATCCTGGGAACGAAGCCCAGGCTTCATCTCCGCCAAGATGGCCTCGGGGGCCTCAGAGCGGGGGTTGTCAGAGGTGGCGATGACCCAATCACTGCCGCGCGCGGCGGCTTGGGCCATCAAAAGCCGTTTGGAGCGATCGCGGTCTCCTCCACAGCCAACCACACAGATCAGGCGCTTGGGATGGAGCTCACGCAGGGCGGCCAGCACACTGTCCAAGGCATCGGGAGTGTGAGCATAATCGACCAGAACGCCAAACCCTTGGGTATTTGGCACCGCTTCCAACCGCCCGGGAACGGCCGGGAGAGCTGCCAAGCCTGCACCCACTTGTGCCGGCAGAGCCCCCAACGCCAAGGCAGCTCCCGCCGCCCCCAGCGCGTTGAGCACGTTGAAGCGCCCAACAAGCTTTAGGTTTAGGTCAAAACTCCCCTTTGGAGTATGCACTCGGCCCCGGCTGCCCAGATGATCCATCTGCAAGTCTGTGCAGTGCAGGTCCCCGGTCTGGATTCCGTAGAGCCATCGCTTTCCACTGAACTCTACCTGCGAGGCCGCACTGTCCTCTCCGCAGAGCACAGCGATTCCCTGGGGGTCCAGGAGCTCTGTAAACAAGCGCGCCTTGGCGTCTTGGTAGGCCAGCATACTCCCGTGGAAGTCCAGGTGGTCCTGGCTTAGGTTGGTGTAGACGCCCACAGAAAACCGCGTGTGATCTACGCGGTGGGCGGCCAAACCGATTGAGCTCACTTCCGCGGCAACCCAAGCACAGCCCGCATTGCGCATCTGGGAGAGCAAGCCTTGCCACTCAGGGGCGAGCGGCGTGGTGAATCCAGCTGGGACGACCTGACCATCGATTCGATTTCCCGTGGTTCCAATGACACCGATGGGCTGGTTCGCGGCCTGGGCGATGGCCTCCAGCATCCACGTGATGGTGGTTTTGCCATTGGTGCCTGTGATTCCGACGAGGGACAGGGCCTGCGAAGGGTGACCGTGAAAGGCTGCGGCCAGCTGGGCCAGAGCACGCTGAGTGTCGGGCACCTGAATCTGAGTGGCTCCGGCCTGGACCTGCACGGGCCGCTGGACCACGACGGCCTGGGCCTGAACCTGAGCAGCGTAGTCATGACCATCCGCACGCTGCCCCTTCAAGGCAACGAAGACCACCCCAGGACCACCCATACGGGAGTCTTGGGTCAGTGCCGTGACGGTGCGGTCGACGGGGCCTGAAAGGACCGTGTGTTCGACGCGCTCGAGCAGCTCGGCTAGGGTCATGGAGGGCGCGGAGATAAGGAGGGAAGGGAGGGCGAAAGTGAGGTTCTATGCAGGGTAAGTGGCCAACCTCGAGTCATAAAAAACTCAGGGAGTCACGCGGGATTGGAAGGTGCGAACTACGCTGACCGAGGAAGGCCACCGACCCTTGCATGAGCGCTCTACTGCGGCTCGGGGGGCCGGCAGGACTCCTCCACCGCAGCCAAGGTGCACCGGGGTTGCAGCAGGAACAACCAGCAAGGTGGGTCGGAGACAGAAGGAGGAACGAGCCGGCGCCGCGCGACCTTGATTCGGGCAGGAGCGGCAGCGCGAACGCGCTGCGCGACACTCCAAGGGGGATGAGACCCAAGCAAGGTAGGGGCGCTCCAGTTCGTGCCCCCGGCGCACCGAGGCGGGGCGGGAGAGAACAGCCAAGCAGTCCGTGCGCGAAGAGCGGGAAGCAGACGCAACAGGATTCAGCAGGACGGTCAACAGCGTTCAGATTCAACAAAACCCTTTTAGAAAGGGGTGTGAGTACCGAGGAGGCACCCACCAGCGGGCAACAGCAGCGACCTATGCAGACTCAGAGACAAAAAAGGGGGGACCTTCGGCGGCCCTGAGGACTCCAGTTCGCGGGGAGCGAGTGGAGTGCACAGGAAGGCACCGGCGGCCCGCCCCCGCGTCACGGGGCCAGGCAGTAGAGCATTCTAAAAACTTCAAAGAACAGAGAAAATCAGTCGAAAACCAGCTCGATACGCTGGCCTGAGTGCAGGGCGCTCCCTGCACTTGGAACCTGGTCAACCAAGAGCCCGCTACCTTGCACCGAGAGCTCCAAACCAGAGCCCTGAAGGGTGACCAAGGCATCGCGCATGGACAAACCAGAGAGGTCGGGCACCCGAAGGGCGCCCTCTGAGGTCCAGCTCAACTCAGCGACAACGGGGACCTGGATATCGGGCTCCGTCTCGCGACCTGGGCTGGGCTCTGCCTCCTCTTCCACCGGCGCATCCTGGGGCACACCCAGGTAGCGCAGGGAGCGCTGGCCGATGAGGGAAAAAGCAGGTCCAGCGACGGTACCGCCATAGCGGCTGCCCTCGCTGGGAGTATCCACCATGACCACAATCACAATTCGTGGGTCATTGGCCGGCGCTACGCCTGCAAAAGACGCCACCCGGGCGGTTGCGCTGTAGCTACCGTCCACGACCTTCTGGCCCGTTCCGGTCTTACCAGCGGCGGTGTATCCAGGAATGCGCCCGCGGGTACCCGTTCCGCCCTCTTCCAGGACGGTCACCATCATATCGACGGTCGCGTTGGCGGCTTCCTTGGACACAGGCTGCCCAATGACTTTCGCTTGGTTGCGCACCTTGATCTGTCCGTAGCGGTCACGAACTTCGGACACAATGAAGGGCTGGAGAAGCACACCGTCGTTCGCGAGGGCTTGAAAAGCCGAGGCCACCTGCATCGCGGAGGCCTGCATCCCCTGACCGAAGGCGGTGGTCGCAAGCTCAATAGGCTTAATGGTTTCGGGATTGCGAATCACACCACGGGTCTCGCCGGGCAATCCCACGTTGGTGCGCTTGTTAAACCCGAAAGACTCGAGGCCTCGGACCGTATGCTCCGCACCGAGTGCCAGTGCGATCTTGGCAGTACCGATGTTGGAGCTGTACTTGAGCACTTCAGAGACGGTCACCACATCGTGCGGATGGTCATCCCGAGTGGGCCTGCGGCTGCGGCCAAAGCGGTAAGCGCCCCCCTCACAATCCACCAGGCTGGTTGGAGTGTACAGGCCGGAATCCAGGGCAAGTGCCAGGATAAAGGGCTTAATAATCGAGCCCGGCTCCGGCGCATCGGCCACCGCGTGGTTGTTCAAGTGCGCGACGACCCTGTTCCGTCGGTCGTTGGGATTGGTGCTGGGCCGACTGGCCATCGCCAAGACCTCGCCGGTCCTTACATCCAAGACAACAGCAGTCGCCGACAAGGGCTTGGAGCGCTCGACAACTTGGTCCAGCGCTTCTTCCGCCGTGCGCTGAATGTAGGGATCTAAGGTCAGGGTTACCAGCCCACCGGACTTGGCACGAGATCGCGCTTCGAACTCCGTGTCGATCACACGACCATCGGCGTCACGCTCTTCGACAAAGCGGAAGGTCGACCCGCGCAAGTGACGGTCCAGCTCGCGCTCGATGCCCTCGACCCCGCGGCCATGATGCCCCACCAGGCCCAAGACCTGAACCGCTCCCTCCCGGGAAGGATAATAGCGGGTGGGCCGATTCCGGGTGAACAACACGCGACCAGGATCCAGGGCCTCGATGGCCTCCAGCAAGTCTGGCGCGACCTCGCTGGCAAGCAGCACGTCCCGACGCCCGTGGTTCGAGAGACGCCGGACCAGGGAGTCCGCATCCTTCCCCAGCAGAGGAGCAAGTCCCTTCGCCAGATCCTCCACTTCCGAGGGGTCCAGGTACTTCGGGTCCGCATGCACGCTCGGCATCATGACGGTTGTCGCCAGCACACTGCCGTCACGAGCCAGAATGTCCCCTCGAGGCGCCTCAACCTCGACCGAACGCTGGAACTGAAGTGCAGCTTGCGCCTCCAGGCGACTGTCCTCCATCACCATCAGCGGGGTCGCTCGCACAGCCAGGCCAAAGTATCCGATAACGACCATTACCAAAATAAACGTCGCGCGTTGGCGGGCCTGGTCCACGGCCAATCCTAAGCTCTCGGCTTGGGGCGGAATCACAGGTGGCTTGGTCGGTGCGCGGCTCACTTGTCTGCAACCTCGACAAGCTCGACGTCCTGAACCAAACCCAGCTCAACGCTGCTGCGCTCCAAGGTTGCCAGATCGCTTCTGGTGGCCAGCTCCAAGCGTAGCTGGTCCTGCGCGGTCAGAGTCACTTGGTAGGTTCGTTGAGACGACTCCAGGTCCGAGGCCGAAGTGCGGACATCCACTCGAGACCACACGTAGAACATCATCGCGGACCCTAAGAGTCCGGCGTATATGAGGTACCCCAGAACGCCACTTAGCTCCAACCCCACGAATGGCCGTGTGGGATAGGCGGCCCAAGCGCCACGAGCGGGACGGGGAGAATCCATCAGCGATATCCTTTCGGCGGGTACATGAGAGGGGGTCAGCGGAGAGAGGGCTGGGAGCCAGCGTCAACAGCAGCGGGGATGCAGCAGGGGAGGAGTTCGCTCAGATTCGTTCGAGTGCTCGAAGCCGGGCTGAGCGCGCCCGTGGGTTGTCTTTGGCTGCCACAGCCGATGCCACTGTGGCCTTTCGTGTGATCAACCGGACAGTGGGAGCCCGCGTTGGGTTTCCGAATGGATCCTTGGGCGAATCCACAGATGCCAAATGCCGAAAGCGGCGTTTGACAGGACGGTCTTCCAACGAGTGGAAAGAAATGATGGCTGCGCGGCCCCCCACCTTGAGGACATTAGGAAGCGCATGCAAGAGGGTCTCCAGCTCGCCAAGTTCGTCGTTCACAACGATTCGCAGAGCTTGAAAACTCCGGGTCGCAGGATGTATTCGACTGGGCTTGCCCTTGGGCATCGCGGCCTCGACCACGGCGGCTAATTCGGTGGTGGTGGAGAGTGGGAGAGCAGCCAAGATGGCACGGGCAATGCGGCGGCTGTGACGCTCCTCTCCATACTCAAAGAGCACCCGAACGAGCTCTCCTTCGTCGACGCGAGCCAGATACTCCGCGCAGGTTTCGCCCAAATCGCCCATGCGCATGTCCAAGGGTCCATCACGCATGAAGGAGAAACCACGGTCCGCATGGTCCAGCTGGGGAGAGCTGACGCCAAGGTCGGCCAAGACCCCGTCGACCTCGGAGATACCGAGCTCAGCCAGCGCCTTGCAGAGTTGGGAGAAGGGGCGCTTTACGGGGATAAACGCAGCTCCAAACCGGGACAGGCGGGCTCCGGCAGAGGCGTGCGCTCGTGGATCACGGTCCATACCGATGACGGTACAGCCAGCAGCAAGAAGAGCCTCACTGTGGCCCCCACCACCAAGCGTGCAATCCACGACTACTCGTCCTGGGCCCGGGGCGAGCAGAGCGACGGCCTCGTCCAAAAGGACTGTGCGGTGAAGAAACTCCCCCACTTCACCCCTCCTTGGCAACTGCGCGCTGACTCCGGTTCTGGCGGTAGTCCTGACGGGACTGAGCCTGAACCGCGGCGAAGTTGCTGGGGTTCCAGATCTCCAGCCAGCGGAGGATCGAGAGAACCTTGACTTCTTTGACCAAGCCAGCCTGTTCACGCAAGCGAGTCGGAATGCGAATGCGCCCCTGACCATCGACCTTGCAGGTCTCGGCATCGGCGAGCACTGCGTAGAAGTATGCCTGGGCGTCAGGGTCGAATGGGTCAGCGTCGACGTAGGGGCCTTCGATACGCGTCGCAAAGTCCTCGGGCGTGAATGCCCGGACTCCGCCATCAACGCATGTAAGGACCAGCTCATCAATGCTTGCCTCGACCATTTGGGTTCGCAGCCGTGCTGGAAGCGCAAGTCGGCCCTTGGAGTCGAGCGAGGAAGTGAGCTGGAATCGTTCACCAAGCATCGTTCGTTTCTTCTAAGCCTCTGCGTTCTCCCACCTTGTACCACTTAGCCCCACCATAAACCACTGAGCCCCACATGCAAGCGAAAGTAGCCCAGTCGTGTAGTGAATTCAGTACACACCTCCATCTATCCGAATTTACTATCTTTTATACTTTTCCTTCTTCTCTGATCTTGCAGGGTTCTATTGCAACGCCCGTCGGATGATCGTCTGCCTGAGATCAGGTCAATCTCACACTCCGCCTTGCCTCACACCCCAGCGGTGCTAAAGCTCCGCCTATGTCGAAGAAAAAGGCCCAAAAGGAAGACCCCAACCGGCGCTACGTGGCGCGGAACAAGAGGGCGAGCCATGATTACGAGCTTCTCGAAATCTTCGAGGCCGGGTTGGAGCTGCGCGGCTCCGAGGTAAAGACGCTCCGTGGTGGGAAAGGCACCATTGCCGAGGGATATGTGCGCCTGAAAGACGGGCAGGCCTTTCTGACTGGCGCCACCTTCCCCGAGTACCAACAGGCCAGCTACAACAACCACGTGCCTCAGCGCCCCCGCCGCCTGCTGCTCAGCAAGAACCAGCTCAAGCGCCTGCATCGCGCCACCACCGAGAAGGGTCTCAGTATTGTTCCGGTCGGCCTTTACTTCTCAGGTTCCTGGGTCAAGCTGGAGATCGCACTTGGACGCGGCAAGAAGCTGCACGACAAGCGTGAGACGCTCAAGAACAAGCAGAACATCCGAGAGGAAAAACGACGCCGCTACTGACCCACGCTGTGTAAACCGGGTGGGCGAGACTCTCACTACGGGGACCATGTGGGAGAGGGTGGGAAGCCATGACATTGCTCCGGAGACCGGATAGGTCGAGGCGGTGAACCGTCTATCCGCAAAGCTGTTGTTGGCCGCTGCTGTCCTGACCGGGATTGCTGCTGCTGTTGTCTCAAGCTCCGACCCCGGAACCGGCCTCATCATCGGCATTGTTGCGATGTGGCTGGCCTCCGCAGGCGCCACAGCCTGGGCGCCCATGGCAGGTGGCGTGGTCGGTGGTCTATTCGGCGCCGGCGTGTCGACCGTCCTGATCAGCCAACACGAGGCTGCAATGGCCGGAGGATCCGGCTCGGTCTGTAATATCGACGAGACCTTCAACTGCGACCTGGTCAACACCAGCGCGTTCTCGGAGCTCGGCGGAATCCCCATCGCGGTCTTCGGTGCAGCCTTCTACGCTGCGGTCGCGTTGATCTCTTTGTTGAATTGGCAAAAGGTAGACCGATTCAGTGGTGCGCCCAAGCTCATCGCAATCACCAGCGGCATCGCCGTACTTGCGGCGCTGTACTTGGCATGGGCAAGCAGCACGCTGGACGCTTGGTGCCTCCTGTGCATCAGTACCTATGGCGTCAGCGTCATCCTGCTCGTCGCTGGCCTTCTGGGGATGCGAAAGACAACCGACTCTGGTGCATCGGAGAAGGAAGAAGAGGGATCCGACCGCTCCATGATGGTGGCCGTGGTCAGCGGACTCTTGGTCATGGGCATGGGCGTGATTGGCACCGCTGGCGAGGCCGAGGTCCCAGGGGCCGAAGGCAGCGAGGAAGCAGACATCTCACTGCTCTTTAGCAAAGTGGGCGGGACGGTCACGGTATCGGGCACTGAGCCTTGCTGGGGCAGTCCCACCGCCCCGTACCTTCTCATTGAGTATGCCGACTTTGAGTGCCCGCATTGTGCTGTCGGCTTCCCGGAACTCAAGCCCTTGGTCGCTGCCAATCCCGACCTGCGGGTGTGCTTCAAGAACTACCCGCTCTCCAGCGACTGCAACCCCAACGTTGGCGGGCCAATGCACGCCAACGCATGCATTGCGGCTGCCGCCGCTACCTGCGCCCAAGAGCAAGGCCGCTTCTGGGAGCTCTCCGGCCAAATGTTCGCCAACCAGACCACCTTGTCCCCCGGCGATATCTTCTTCATGGCCAAGCAACTCGGCCTCGACGAGACCGCCTTGCGCGAATGCATGCTAAGCGAGGATACCCAGGCCAAGATCGTGGCTGAAGCAGAGGCTGGCGGCAAGGCCGGCTTGAGGGCCACTCCGACCCTCTTCCTGAAGGGCGTCCATCCCACCGATGAGTGGATCCAGATGGAGTTTGGCGCCGAGGGTGCCTCCGTGCTCTTAGCTGCTGCACGAAGCGGCCAGGCCTTGCCGGCTGCCCGCCCCTCCGAGCGTCCCTGATGTCCTCGTGGACTGAGCTGAGAGTGGTGGTGCCGCGCACCCACGTGGACAAGCTGACTGCCATCGCACTGGCCCATGGCGCCTCCGGAACCCAGGAAGCCCCTGGTCCCGGCGTGCCAATGACCTTCAAGCAGCCCTGGGACACTCAAGCGCCTCCCCTCCCCATGTTCTGTACTTTTAAGGCGTGGTTCTCCCCCAAAGATGCCCAGGCTGCTGGCCAGGCTCTTGGAGCGGAAACAGGCCTGGAGATTGAGTCCATCGTGGTGGACGAAGAAGACTGGGCTGAGTCCTGGAAGCGCCATCACCACCGCATCGCTATCAGCGAGCGGCTGCGTGTCGCTCCTCCCTGGGAGGCTGTGCCCGGGGACCTGGTGATTCCTCCGGGCAACGCCTTCGGGACCGGAGACCACGCCACTACACAGGCCTGCTTAGCGGCAATAGATGTGCTAGCAGAAGCGTGCACCACCTGTTTAGATGTCGGATGCGGTTCCGGCGTATTGGCCTTGGCAGCATCCCAACTCGGCGTGCGCAGCGAGGGCATCGACATCGAAGCGGACTCCGTGCGAGCGAGCCGCGAGAACGCCGAGCTCAATGGTCTCCAGGCGCGCTTCTCCGCCGCCCGCCTAGAAGACCTGGATGGCCCGTATGACTTGGTGGTGGCCAATCTCTTCGCGGAGGTCCTGATTGGAATGGCACCCGAGCTGATTCGTCTCACAGGCAAACACTTGGTTCTGGCAGGGATTCTGGCCGACCGAGCCGATCGTGTCGTCGAGGCGCTCTCCCCTCCCCTGGCGGTGAGCGAACGCATCCAAACGGGCGAGTGGGTCAGCCTACGCCTGGTGGTGCTCTGAGTGCGGCGCTTCCCAGCGGAGGTATTGCCCGAGCCAGGTCAGGAACTCCACCTGGACCCGCAGACCAGCCACCACGTCTTGAGGGTGACCCTTCTACCCCGGGGCAGTCACCTCGAACTCTTCAACGGCAGTGGCTTGAGCTGCCAAGTTGAGCTCGTTGGAGCCAAGGAGAACCTAGCCCGCGTGCGCGGTCTCACCGCCCCCTCAGCCAACGCGCCAGTTCCCGAGATCCACATCGTGCTCGGTCTACCTCGCAAGCCTGCCGTAGAGCGCGTGCTGCGCATGGCGACTGAGCTGGGCATGACCCATTTCTGGCCTTTCGTGGCCCAGCGCTCCGTCGCGAAGGGAGCCCATCCTGAGCGCTGGGGCAAGCTCACCGAGCAGGCGGCTCGGCAAAGTGGCCGATCAGATCTGCCGAGGGTGCAGAGTGTGGCCTCGCTGAAGGAACAGCTGGAGAGCTTGCCAAGCTATCTTTCCAGGGTCGTGCTGACACCTGGAGCAGCCAAGGGGCCGGATCCCACCGCCCCAATTGCCCTCTTGATCGGACCGGAAGGCGGCCTCACCCCAGCCGAGGTGGACTTGGCTGGGCGACACGGCTTTCAGCCACGCCCACTCGGGGCAACGGTGCTGCGAAGTGACACCGCCGTTGTTGCCGCAATCGCCCGCTTTGTGCTTTGAGCTCAGGGAACCCGGATCTCCAGAGTCACTTCCAGAATTTGTGAGCCAATGATGTCGTCCTTGGTCTGATCCTGAGCGCTTGCCCTGAAAGCAGCACTTCCCGGCGTGGCCTTTTTATAGGTTCCAGCCGAGATATCGAAGGGAATCTCAGCATCGTTGAAGCTTGTATATGCTGCACGCCCCGGATCTAGGTAAGCGTCACCATGAAGCAAGACCTCGCGTGCGCGAATGTTGGCATTCTGTGCCCCCCAGGTCACCTGCCAGAGGTGGACCATCGACATCAGCACCACCATCAGCCCAAAGACCATGAGCATGGTCTCCACAGCAGATTGACCGCGACGGCGGGGTCGTTCAGTGACGAAGCTTGGCAGCAGCAGATGCATAGGGAGAGGTACTCGCAGCGTAGGCGTCACGGGGATTAAGGGCAGCTGCTCGTCCAGTGGGGACAGAGCTGGACGACCACTCTCCGAACCCTGCCATACGGGCGCGGTACTCCGGAATCATGGAGCCGATAGCCGTCTGAGAGGATGTGCCGTCGAAGTAAGGTCCATTGGGAATATTGCCAAAGGCATCATCGCGGGAGAGGGAACTGGGACCAACGCTTCCACCGTAGGGCTTGGCCACCGCCACAGCAACCATCTCGTCAGTGCTACCGCTGTAGCTAGACGCACCAAAATATCCTCCGTCAGTACCAGAGGAGCTAAACGCGATGTCCAGGAAGGTGTTCACCGGGGTGCCCCGCGCCTCAGCAAGAATCCAGACATCAGGCTCTTGGGAGGGTCGGTATTGGCTCGGGCTACTCAGATCTTGGCCCTTGTAGTACCAAGTCTGCAAGGTGTAGGTCTCTTCGGATGGCACCACACCAGAGGGCACACATCCGACTGCAGTGCGACAGTAGAGCAGCACGGGGTAGTTGAAGTTGGAAACGGCGCGCCGATAGTTGGCGATGGATGCTGGAGTGCTTCCCAAACCCTGAACCCGGTAAGCCCCGTTCCGACTCGCGCTATCCGTCCCCGTATGGATCTGGCCCCCAGCGGCAAGGGTGCCTGCCATGTTGGTATTTAACGTGACGTTGCCGGCAGCAACAGCCGGCGCCACGCTGGCGCTCCATTGGGCGAGCCCGACGAATTCTTGTGCCTTGTCATCGATCGAGGCTTGGCAGTTCTGCAGATAGAGTTCCGCCGCGTCGCTCCTCGCTTCGCAGTCGCAGTCGTCGTTATCCCATGGACGCGAAGTGATGGCATCCCTGCACGAATCAACCATATCAACGATTTCACGATTCTTTGCCACCAAGGCATTGAGCTGCTGAGCCTCCTTGTAGGCCCCTGCGTAGGCGCCAAGGTCCGCCGCATTTTGCATCCGGATCTTGTCGTTGACCAAGATGCCCATGTTGGTCGCCAAGGCCAAGAAAACGATGAGCGAAAACAGCACAAGGGCGATCAAGACCGCCGCCTGGCCTGAGCGCTGACGCCGATGCAGTAGACCCCTCACTGACACATCATACGGTTGTCCGAGCGCGTGACCGCCCTGTTTCCCACCGCTGCGACCCTGCCCAGGCGGTCGGTACCCTCGTGGTTGCACTCCCGCTCCCCCAAGGTCACGGTCATGGCCGCGTCCATTTCGCCCATAAGCTGCTCAAACCCAGGAGAGGTCGCCTCCCAGATCAGAGTACTTGTGACGGACCCAGTGGTGGGATTGGCCACGATGCTCACATCGCCAGTCGCGTAGTCGACCATGCGCCCGGTAAGCAGGTCCTGAACGACAGCCTCGGGATCCTCGGAGACCTGAAGACCACGCGCTGCAGAGAAGGTCGCGTAGTTCACGTAGTTCAGGGCACCTAAGTAGTAGGCGTACTCGATCACCGCGAAGAGCAACCCAAAAATGATGGGCAACATCAGGGCAAACTCAGCTGTGCTTTGTCCCTTGCGCTCGCAGAACACGCTCTCTCCTGTTCTCCCATCTTAGCAGAGTCAAGCGGGCCGAAGCACCAATGTACTCCGGCCCGCTTGGATCATCCTCTTATGGGGTGCAGCTCAGCGCTCTTCCTCGCGACGGAACAGCAGTCCAAATGCAGCCACCAAGCCGAGCATACCCAAGGCCCTGCTACCACCACCAGTGGTGCTGCAGCCTTCCTTGGGAATGGTCACGACTTCGGTCTTCTTCTGATCGAAGTAGCCAGCCTCGTAGACAACAACGTCTGCGAAGGCCCAGTCTTGGTTCAGATCCTCGTCCGAGGCCACGACGTAGAATCGGTAGATGTCACCGACATCGTCGATGAGTTCATCTGGTGCAGTCCAGGTGACGGTCTGCCCAGTGATGTTGTCGAGAACACCACCGTCGGCGGACCAAGCATAGCTGACCGCCTGCCCGTCCTCATCGAAGACCTCGACGTGGAGCTGGACCGACTGACCAACTTCAACCGCCGTCTGGGAGACCTCCACGCCGCCAAAGACGTAAGGCTCAGAGTCCAAGTCGATGCACGAATCGTCGACCAAGCCGTTGCAATCGTTGTCCACGTTGTCGCAGATTTCTACGGCGCCGGGCTTGATGTCGTCACGAAGGTCATTGCAATCCAAGTTGACCTCGGCGTAGCCGTCTCCGTCGTCATCGTAGAGCTCAGTTTGCTCGTCTACGGTGCCGTTGCAGTTGTTGTCTGCGCGGTCAGGTGCCTCGGGGGCGCCGGGGTAGGTGTCTGCGTTCGCATCATCGCAGTCGCCGTCCAACTCGGAGAAGGAGTCACCATCGTCGTCGGCACCCTCGGTGCCCTCGTCAACCAACCCGTCGCAGTCGTTATCATCGTTATCGTAGACTTCAGCGGCCTTGGGGTAGGTGCTGATGTTGGCGTCGTTACAGTCGTAAAGCAGACCGGTGTCCAGGTCTCCGTAGCCGTCCCCGTCATCGTCCGACTCCGTCACCGTGGACAGAATGGTCAACGGCAGCGAAGTGTAAGAGGCCACCGCGGAGCCATCGCGAACCTCGATGAGGAAAGTGTCGGAACCCGCAGTCAGGAACTCCATCGGTACGTCGACAAAGACGTGACCGGAGTCATCGGTGGGCGTGCAATCGGCGATGGTAGCGCTCAGCTGCACCGCGCTCTTGACTCGACACTCAACGGTGCTGGCTGCTTGGTTCTTATCGAAGACATTCAGCTCGAGCGGAATGGGATCCGGCGAGGTGTGGATGTATCCGGGCATCGGGGAGCGCAACACAACGGTGGGAGCGACATTCGTGGGGTCGGAGCCCTGGTTACCCTGGAGATTGATGTCGATCTCACTGTTGTCCGAATCGTCGGACGGCAGGGTCACTGTGCATGTCGCAGCACGGTCATCTACCGGGGTAAAGGACACCTCAACCAAGGTCTGAGCACCGCCCTCCAAGATTTTGCTGGTGGCATCACCGGCCAAGTAGCTCCAAGTAATGGCGTAGGCCTCGTCGCAGTTTTCACTTAGCTGAGGAGCCAGCAAGGTCAGCTCCCCATCTCCGGCGTTGATGACTTCGATCCAGCGGACTGTCTCGTCTCCTTCGAAGATGTGGCCAAAGTCCACGGTGCGGGGCTTGACGACCAAGCGGCCCTCTCCCTTCACACCTACCCCCTCAAGATAGACGACTGAGCTGGTCTTCTTAAAGTCCGCAAAGTAGTTGGCGTCATTGACGTCGTCTACGTCCTCGTTGGTCGTAGTGACGACCAAGGAACCATAGAGTTGTCCGATACCGACAGGGTCGAAGCTAACATCGACGGTGGCCTGGCAATCCTTATCCAAAACGAACAAAACGTTGTCGTCGACGACCCCACCGGTGTCCCCAGTGTCCACCGGCCCCCCAGTGTCCCCAGTGTCCCCCGGGTCCCCACTGTCATTGGCGCTCAGTGGCACTTCCAGCACAGCAGGAGTTGCGCTGGAGACAATGATCAGACTGCCAGTGACAGCAGCGGTATCGATTGGGTCAAACTTGACCACGATCGAGCGGGTACCACCGGCGACAACCGACGTCCCGTCGTAGGTGCCAACCAAGGTGAACAGCGCGCCCTGGGGGCCGACCGTCTGCAGGGAAATGAGGCTGAGGTCCTCGTCACCCGTGTTTGTAAGGACCGCAGTGGCGAAGGCGGGACTGCCTACGACAACGGTCCCAAAGTCCAGGGCCGAGACGTCCAAACTCAGCTCAGCTGCAGGCGGGCCCACAACCTTCGCATCGGCCTCTGCCTCCTCTTCTTCCTCGGCATCCGGACAGCTGATGTTGTCGGCGCTCCAAGAGACTGAGAAATTGTCAGCCTTGCCCTCGCCTGGCTCGATGCTCTTCACGCCCAGGGGTAGATCTCCCGTGTTCTGGATACTGAAGCTGCGAATCTGAGAAACCCCGTGATCGACCTCTCCAAAATCCAACCAAGTAGAGGAATACGTGGCCGTCGGGTACTCGTAGGTGATCAGCTCTTGCTGTTCCTGGTTGCAAGCAAGGATGCTCAAGACACCTATGTTCAATGCGAAGAGGCTGGGCATTACGGGGACTCCCTTTCCGTTTGCTGGGATAGTGCGTTTAGCCACTCGAAAGGATCACAAAAAATGATCCACGGCTCGCCAGCGTAAGTCCCACCTTACCGCAATCCTCAGTCCCCGGGATTAATACCGCCCGTCAAACGGGAGTGCGCCCTCCCTAAAGGAGGTGGCCACTCTTCTCCTTTTTGGTCTCCAAGTAGAAGGCATTGTGCTTGTTACGAGGCGTTCGGACAGGAAGAGTCCCAACCACTGGAACTCCTGCGAGACGCAAGCCTTCGATTTTAGAAGGGTTGTTCGTCATCAGCACGACGGACTCGATCCCCAGCGCTTTTACAGCTTCCGCAGCCTCGTCGTAGCGCCGAAGGTCATCATCAAAGCCCAGGGCTTGATTGGCCTGCACAGTGTCCAAGCCATCGTCCTGCAGCGCATACGCCCGCACCTTGTTCACCAAGCCGATACCCCGGCCTTCCTGTCTTAAGTAAACGACAGCTCCCCGCTCCGCGCGTCCAAGGAAGGTGAGTGCCGCCTCGAGTTGATCGCGGCAGTCACATTTCAGACTGCCCATGACGTCGCCGGTGAAGCACTCCGAGTGCAGGCGCACCGGGACACCAGACTTGCCCGCTACGTCCCCCTTGACCAAAGCTGCAAACTCAGCCCCCTCCGCAGTTGTAAACCCAACCACGTCAAAGTCTCCAAATCGAGTCGGAAGCTTTGCACGAGCGCTTGCCGTCAAACCACTAAGAAGCCGTGCCGTCTCAGTCGCTGCCATTTTGTGTCTCCTGGGCGACTGCCAGGGGCAGTCGCGTGGGCAAAGCCCTTTACGGTGTCAACCGACGGCCACGCGTGTGCCGCTCTACCCTTGTCTGCCCTGAGGCCCGGATTGTTGCGACCAACGTCGCCCACCAGATCCCCCCCCTACCTTCAGCGCAAACGCTCAAATCAAGCGTTAAGAGCCTGCTTCAAGCGCTTTCCGGCACGGAACACAGGGATCCGGCGGCGAGGCACAGTGATGGGCTCACGGTTCTTTGGGTTGTGGCCCTTAAACGACTTCCGCTCGGAAACCTGGAAGGTCCCAAAGTCGGAAATGGTGACCTTGTCACCACCACTCAGAGCGTCCTGAATGGTCTCCGTCAGGATGTTGATGTAGTTCGCAGCGCGAACCTTGGGGATGTCTGCCTTGGCGGCGAGCGCTTCAGTCAGGTCAGCCTTGTTCATGGGGTCTCCTCGGGGCCTTTCAGCCGAAAATTCAAGAAAGTCTACGGTACGCAAACATTTTTGGGCCCTTTTCTCAGTACTGAGGCAGAACTCTATAATGTTGAACCTACTTCTATCCTACTCTTTGGGGCTCCGCACGGTCGTGCGGTCCAAAAAGTTTGGGAGGCCGTTGGAATGTCACAAAGCATGGCTTCTCTACTTTGTTCAAGTCTTGCGAAAACCACGCCCGTCCCAAACCTCGCGATTGTGCTCCAGTAGCGGGGATCGTAGCCACCCGCCTCGCACTTGGAGTTGGCGCTCTACACAACGAAACTCCGCTGAAAGCCATCCTGGCTGTTCACCATCCAGGTCAATCAACATGCGATCTTCACGAAAACTTTCAGCTTTCAAGGATCGGATTTGCACACGGCGAACGCCGCCGATTTCGTGAGCGCTTCCGTCATAAAGCCGCCAAGTCGACGCCATAAGCCTCGCGGTACCCAATTCAGGGATGATCGTCAGGTCAAGTAGCCCGTCATGCATCGACCCCCCGCGACCCATGTGCATTCCACCTCCGCAGTAGTGACCGTTGGCGACGAATGCGGAGAACAAATCTCCTTCCCACTCACCGGGCCCCTCCGGTCCTTCCCAGGTCAGGCGCGTTCGCTGAGCCTGGTACCCCATGATTGAGCCCACCGTGGCCTGCAAAAAGGTGGCGCGTCCACCAAAGCGCTTGCTTCCGGTGTTCGCCCGATGAACAACATCGCCATTCGCACCAAATCCAGCAACATTCAAGAAAACCCGTTCCTGAACGCCATTCTCGGATTCAAAACGCGCGATTCCCGCATCCGTGGGCAGGGTCATTCCCGTTGAGGCCACCCAGAGCGCGTCCTCAATTCCGGATGGTGCACTCAGCGACTTGGCCAAATCCGAACCGGTTCCCCAGGGAATGATGCTGAAGGCAACGGTCCGACGGATCAGCTTTCCTTTGTCAAAGAAGCCGTTGACTACTTCGTTGCAGGTCCCGTCTCCCCCAACCGCAGCAACGATGTCCGCACCATCTCGAATGGCCTGTCGCGCCAACTCCGTTGCATGCCCTGGCCCTTCGCTCACGACCACCTCGCCGTGAACAAAGGCCCGGCTCACTGCACGGCGCAGCTCAGCCTGACGCTCCCCAGCTGAGCCAGCCGCGGCCTTCGGGTTGAGCACACAAACGATGCGCTCATTCTCATTCCGCGCCCGGGCGGATGTTCGGTAGTCGTGGACGGAAGGAAGCTTGTTCCGCCAGCTCCAATTGGCCATGGGGGCACCTCGTGGACCCCACTAACGGGTAAAGGCACTGACTATAAAGAAGAACACCCGACCCCAATTGGGGCCGGGTGTTGATGCGATGAGGTTTGGCGCGGCACCGCCAGACCCAAGCGTCTTTCTCCGTCCGCCAACAAGCAAGCGGCGTGCCAACACATCAGTTGTAGGCCTATATCCTTGATTTTTTGCACTGCCTGACAGAGTTCCACCCCGAAGACCGGGGGTTCAAGCCCAAAATCGCGACATCTATGTCGTGGGCAAGGCTTCTTCCCTCTCCATGACCCGATCTGCAAGCTCCCAAGGCCGCTCTACTACGTGCATGTTGCGCCCCCCAGGGATGATACTGAGCGTATTTGCACCCGGCCCAACCAGTGCCTTTCGCAGCTGTCCCAATGGGTAGAGGGGATCTGAATCTCCCCAGATTCCAAATACTTCGCTAGCCTTAACAACCCAGTCCTGCTCCAAGTCTGCAGCAACAGCCTTGATCCAGGACGCGGCGCTCTTCCGACTTTCTGCCGTCGACAGCACGGCCTCACTAAGTCTGACAACCGTGTCGCGGTCCATCACGTAAGGGTTGACAACGGCCCGGCGAAGGCCCGCGGAAGAGGACATCCAGCGCAACGCGAGATTTGGCTGGAGAATCAGCTGCGCCAGAGTGCTCTGCCCCGCACTGGTTAGACCGCGCATCACCGTGTCTGGCCGTTGCAGCGGTCCATTCGAGATATAGACCCGAACCCCCTGCATCCTCATCGCGACCGGTACGGCCAATCCGTGAGCAACAACCGCACTGGCCCCACTCGCTGCTACGACCTCGTCCATTTTGGCAACCAAACCCTTCAGGTTGGCCTGCGCGATCGGTATCTGCACCAACTCAACCGCGATGCTTCGACGAGGCGCCATGCGTCGCTGAACATGCTCAAAGACAAGAGCTCCCAAAGGGGGACCTGTAATCAAGAGAATCGGTGCACCGATACTCCCTTGAGCATGCACATTTAGGCCTGCAATCTGCGTGTCCAACTTGGACCTCCAAGGCTTCAAAGTTATCGCGACCTCACTTCCATCGCCAGCCAGAGCTTGTATCGCCTGGGAGCCAGCATTAAGCTCTATCGAGCGGCACTTGGCAGCCATCCCATCAGGAGCAAATACGTGTACGACTTGGTGATCGAGGATGCAACCGTTGTCTCAGGCCAGGGCCGTGTCGTGGCCGATATTGGGATTCGGAAAGGTAGAATTGCCTTCATAGGCGCTCGAGCGCCCGGACGGGCAAAGGTCCGTATTAGCGCAATCGGCAAGTTCATCATGCCGGGTATCGTAGACATGGCGGTCCGACTTGGGGCCCCTGGACTGGCCGCTGCGGAATCTTGGGAGACTGAGACTCGGGCTGCAGTCTCTTCCGGGGTCACAACCCTGATCGAATTGCCGGACAGCATTCCCCTGAGTCGGAGTGCAAAATCTATCTCCACGAAGCGCAAACTCGCTCGGGTGCACTCCAGAGCCAACTTTGGATTTTGGGCGCAGGCAACATCAAAAAACCTGGACATGCTTCAAACTCTTCGCGAGAAGGGAGCCCTTGGAATCTTGATCGATCTAAGTGCAGCAGACGCCGGTGCACTAACCAGGCCACAGCTTGTGGAACTGCTGAGCTCGTATCCCGGCGTGATCAGCATCATGGCGGAAGACCCGGCGCTACTCGCTGAAGCCAGCCTCACTTTTAAGGATGAAACCGACCCCTTAGACAATCAGATTCGCCCCCCAAAGGCCGCCGAGCGTGGGGTTGAATATGTCTTAGACCTCGTCAAGGAGACAGGTCGAGCCATTCACTTGATGGGTCTCTCCACCGCCGCCGAGCTTCATCTTTTGGATCCCTTACGCGGCGACCTACCGATCTCTGTGGGGACCTCGCCGAACCACCTCTTCCTAAACTGCGAAAGGAGGGGCGACCTCAAGCACCGGCCGCCACTTCGAGAAGAGCTTGATCGCCGTTCACTCTGGACCGCTCTCAAACGGCAACGCATCGACGCCGTAGCGAGCCACCACACCGGCTACACCCAAGCTGAGCTCACAGGAAATTACTGGGAGCGGAACGTTGGCCTTCCAGGGCTGGAGACATCATTTCCGTTGATGATGGCCGCAGTCCACCATGGGCGTGCTGGGTTGGAACGCATGGTCGAGCTCTTGAGCGAAGGCCCAGCCAACATCATGAAGCTGAAAAAGAAGGGTGCCATCAAGCTCGGATATGACGCCGACCTTTTACTCTTCACCGAAGGCCAGCTCGAAGTTCTTGAAAACGAACACCTTCTAGGTCGCGCAGGTTGGAGTCCCTTCGTTGACAGGGAGCTTGCAGGAAAACCAGAGCTGGTGTTGGTCGGCGGAGAGATCGTCGCCAAGCGTGGCAAAATCATGAATGACAACGTACGCGGAAAAGAGGTCACCACACTGCAGTAGTGGAGGCTGGGCCCGAGGTGTCGCCACCCTCCCAGGTGAATGCACGAGCCCAGCCAATCGATCTTGAGATTTTTGGCTCAGTGCACCTCGTCTTCGTCAGTTGTGGAGAGTCCTGCTGCCGCGCGGACCAACATGGTCAGCCTGGCCATCAGTTCAGGGTCGCCCTGCAGCTTGGCTCGAGCGTTCTCTCGGCCTTGGCCTAGACGCTCCTCTCCCGTCGAGAGCCACGACCCGGCTTTTTGGATCACACCCCACTCCAGCCCCAGGTCCAGAAGCTCACCATACTGACAGACTCCCCTGCCAAAGATGATGTCGAACTCGGTTGAGCGGAAGGGTGCAGCCACCTTGTTCTTCACCACGCGTACACGGGTCCGCGAGCCAATCGGTAGATCCTTGTGCTTGAGCGTCGCGATTCGGCGCACATCCAAGCGTACCGACGTGTAGTACTTCAAGGCATTACCCCCTGTGGTGACCTCCTTTGGGCCAAACATGACGCCGATCTTCTGCCGGAGTTGGTTGATAAAAATGACAGTGCAGTTGGTCTTGGAGATTACCGACGTCAGCTTTCGCATCGCTTTGGACATCATCCGTGCTTGGAGGCCGACCTGGAGG
Organism: uncultured bacterium; assembly: GCA_905480105.1. Lineage (GTDB taxonomy): Bacteria > Myxococcota_A > UBA796 > UBA796 > CAJQPC01 > CAJQPC01. The sequence continues at coordinate 26,028 of CAJQPC010000191.1, forward strand.
TCTCCCATCTGACCAGAGATCTCAGCCTCGGGAACCAGGGCTGCAACAGAATCAATCACCACCAAGTCAACGGCAGAGGAGCGAACTAGCTGCTCCACAATCTCCAGGGCCTGCTCTCCTGAGTCCGGTTGGCTGACAAAGAGCTTGGGGAGGTCGACGCCTAAGTTCGCCGCATAGGCTGGGTCCATCGCATGCTCGGCATCTATCATCGCGGCAATACCGCCCGCAGCCTGTGCAGAAGCAATGGCCTGGAGTGCCAAAGTCGTCTTTCCGGAGGCCTCGGGGCCATAAATTTCGACCACTCTCCCCCGTGGGTACCCACCGACTCCCAGGGCAAGGTCCAGTCCGAGAGACCCACTGGAGATTGGCTTCCCAGTCATATCCGCGACGCTTCCGTCCAGACGCTGAATCGAGCCGGCACCAAATTGGCGCTGTATTCCCAGGATGGCCTTGTCCAAGGCCTCGGCCTTGGCCGTGTTCGTGTTCTCTGTACTTCTCATCGTTGCTCTCCTTGATGTGCTGGGGTCCCCCCAAGCGGTTGGAATCGAGCTTCTGCTCGAAATCGATGTGGGCAAGCACGGGTGGGCCGCACTGCACGCAGACGGTCCCCCTCCCGACTCATCCGTGGAATGCAGCCGGAATCGAGTTCAATGACCTCGCCACCTGCAAGTTCGACCGCGGCACCTGGCCCATCCCGCTGATCCAGTACGGTCATGACGACCAACGGAAACAGAATCATGCCGATGCACGCTGCCGGTAGGCGAGCGCCTCTGCAAGATGGGTCAGGCGAATCTTCGGAGAGGCGTCCAGGTCTGCGATGGTTTGGGAGACCTTCAACACCCGGTCATGGGCGCGGCCTGAGAGCGACAAGCTGTCTACAGCCTCTCGAAGCAGAGCAGATGCCTCCGGCTCCAGCTTGGCCAACTTCCTCACACCAGGTCCCGACAGCCTGGCGTTGCTCTGCGCTAAACCTGGATTGCGTCTACGCTGCCGGTCTCGGGCAAGCTCGACGCGGGCGCGAATCTCAAGCGATGATTCTCTCTTTTGAGTCGAATAGAGCTCGTCAACTTCAAGGGACTCGACTTGAACATGCAGGTCGATACGATCCAGCAGCGGCCCAGACAAGCGACCTTCATAGCGACGACGGTCCGTCTCTGTGCACCTACACGGCCTGCTGGGGTGGCCGAAGTAGCCGCATGGACAAGGATTGGCAGCGGCAATCAGCATCAGATCGGCTGGCAGGCGCACGGAACCAACCGCTCGGGAAAGTGTCACCTCATGACTCTCTAATGGAGCTCTCAGGAGTTCTAAGACCTGTCGGCTGAACTCTGGGACCTCGTCCAGGAACAGCACCCCCTTGTGAGCAAGACTCACTTCACCTGGGCGGAGCTTTGCATTCCCGATCAATCCAGCGGCAGTGATGGAGTGATGGGGAGCACGAAATGGTCGCTGCGCTAAGAGAGACTGTCCTCTCGCGAGCAATCCAGCCACACTGTGGACCCGCGTCGCGTCAAGGGCCTCACAGAAGCTCATCTCGGGAAGAATCCCAGGCAAGCGAGCGGCAAGCATGGTCTTTCCAACGCCTGGAGGGCCAATCATCAACAAGTTGTGCCCGCCTGCCGCAGCTATCTCCATTGCCCTCCGGGCGACCTCCTGCCCCCGAACTTCGGCCATATCTGGAGCTGAAACCGACCTGACAGAGAGGACCGGCTTAGACGACTGGAGTTGGAGTTCGCCGTTGAGATAGAGGCAAACTTCTTCCAAGTCCGCCGCCTCGTATGCTGTCACGCCAGGGACGACAGCCGCCTGTGCGCCGCAACCTACTGGGACCACCACTTTACTCAAGCCCCGGTCGCGAGCGAGCATGGCCAAAGCGAGCGCACCCGGTACAGGACGCAGTGTGCCGGACAGAGACAGCTCACCCATGAATAGGCAGTCACTGGCTGTCTCGGAAATCTGACCCGATGCGGACAGGACCCCAACCGCGATTGGTAGGTCAAACCCGGTCCCTTCCTTCCTTACATCGGCAGGCGCAAGATTGATGGTGACACGCAGCTTCGGATAGTCAAAGCCGGAGCTCACGATCGCGCTACGAACTCGCTCCGTGCTTTCCCGGACAGCACTCGCAGGGAGGCCCACCACTGTGGTCTTTGGTAGTCGCCTTACAAGATCGACTTCCACGGCCACAAGGCAGGCCTCGACTCCGATCAGGGTTGCTGAAAATACTGAGCGGGACACTGTCACCTCCGCTTGGCAGCAATGCAGCAGTCATGCCAGTCCTAAGTCCTTGAAATTCTGTCTGAGGTCTGCCAGGAAAATGCAACCCTGGCAGGGGGGTGTCAAGGACCTGACACCCCCAATCCTGGTTCCCACCGCCCAGCCCCCTAATGAGAGATGAAACGTCTCCAAGGAACAAAAAAAGCCACCCCCGGGAGCACTGAATGCTCGACCGGGGGTGGCAAGGGGAAGGACGGCGATAACCTACTCTCCCACAGCGTGACCGCTGCAGTACCATCGGCTTCTTGGAGCTTAACTTCCGTGTTCGGTATGGGAACG
>CAJQPC010000192.1 GCA_905480105.1 uncultured bacterium
GGCCGGGCCATCAAAGCTCTGCAGGGAGAAGTAGCCGACCAGCCAGACCCCCACCCCGCCGGCAATGACCCCGACGAACATCAGCGCCAGCTGGCCCAGGGCCTTGCCCCAAACATAAGAACCCAGGCTACTTCTGGAGAGTACAAAGCGCGCAGCTCCAGATTCCCGCTCGAATGAAATGGCGTCCGCAGAGGTGATGGTCACCAACACTGGCAGCAAAACCAGGGCCAGCCAGAAATAGAACAGCGCCAAGGGAGGAATCTGAACCAACTGCAAGGCCAGCTCTTGGTCACCCAACAGGCCCTCCAAAATGTCCAGGACCTCTGGACTCTGCATAAGCTGAGCGGTCATGGCCCCAGGCTGACTGGTCTGAGCCACACCCAGCGTGTCGGCCAGCACACCCTCGATCTGCTGCAGCGCACTCACAAATATTCCCGACGCTGCCATGGAGCCCGCCAAGTACAACGACAACAACCCAAGCGCCTTCCATGAGCGGAGGGAAGAGCGCAGGTCAAAGGACGAGACCAGGAGCATGTCGCGGAACGGCGTAAGCCAGGTGGTCATGGCTCGAAGCTCTCCACAGCCTCTCTAAAGCCCTCGAGCTCAATGTAGTTCCACACCTGAGCAGCCTGGGGGTCCACATCGCCCATCGCCTCCAAACCCACGGAGTCCTCCATGGAGAGCTGGGCCTCGTACAAGATCCCCGTCACATCGTGGGACAGGCCGAGCATCTCCGTGGGGTCAGGCTCCTCGCCCGACATGGCGACAGCCATCAGGTCCTCGCCCAGCAGAGCGAGTTCGTCGTTCATACGAAGCATGGCTGCATCGATCTCGGCCAGCTGCACATCGTCCAGATAGGCTTGCTCGATCAAAGCGGCCCGAGACTGGGCGGTTCGCAATCCCTGCGCTTCGACCGCCAGCTCGAACTGCTCCGTCAGGCCGGGCGCAGGCCCGGAAAAGTCCGGTTCACCCGCAGGCTCTCCAGTATCTTGGATGACTGTTTTGCCGTCGGGCTGGGAGGAGTCTGTGGCTGTGGACCCCCGGTCCGTTGCTCCGGGGAGTACCTCTCCCATTCCGGGAAGGATCAGATTTCTAGGCACCCTTTCGCGTTCCGCTTTCTCCGCACGCTCCTCGGCCACGGCAAGCTGCTCTTCGAGTTCGACCTTTTCGAGCGCAGGCCCCGCTCGACCGAGTAGGAAGCCCAAAATCAGACCGGGCAAGACGAAAACGAAGCGCTTCATAAGTACTCACCACTCCAGACCCTGAGATGCCCGCTAAACGAGCGTGGTCAAGGCGGGAGGCAAAGAAAACTGCTGCTTCGCTGGTTTCGCTGTAGAGTTACGACGTCGGGGTCAGCCTGCCGCCCGTCGGATTGTTGACCCGACCCTCCGTCGGTCTGACCTCAAGGTACTTAAGTCATGGTGTCCAGCACTCTCACCGGCCCCGACAAAGACAAGAAGGCGAAGGGTAAGAAGGCAGCAACAGGGAAGTCCCAGGACCACCTAAGCTCGAATTCAGGAGTCGAGGGCACGCTGCAGGACCCGTTGACACTGTCCAGCGAAGCCTACACCGAACAGGAAACTGAGCAGGAAACTGAGCAGGAAACTGAGCAAGACACCGACGCGGACGTCAACCCGGACATCGAAAAGGGCGCCGACGCGGACAAAGATGACTCCGGCGGTGCTGGAGACCCCAGCGATGAAGGGGCGGGCTCCGGGGATCCCAGTGCTGGTGGAGACCCCACGGGTGGAGGAGACCCCAAGGGTGATGGCGGCGGTGGCGGCGGTGGCGGTGGCGGAGGCGACTCAGACAGCTCGGGAGACGGAGACGACAAGCAAGACGAAGGTGGCGGTTTAGACGGAGGCGCCGAGGGAGGTGCTGGAGCCGGAAAGGGCAGCGGCGGCCCCGAAGCCAAAGCCAAAGCCAAAGCCAAGCAAAAGGCAAAGGATGCAAAAGCTTTAGGTGACGGAGACACCAAGGCCGCAAAATCCAAAGAGAGCGCCGGTGTGAGCGGCGGCACATTTGCCAGCCCGGGAATGCCCAGCGCTGGCGCAGCCCAGACCCCAAGCCCCGGAACGTTTCAGCCGCTTCTGCTCGGCGATTCCAAGATCGACCAAGTCCTCCTGGCCAACACCGGCTTGAACAGCATGGGCCATATGAACCTGATGCAGGAGTACACGACCCAGCTCAGCGAGGGCGTGAACCGCGCAAACAGCTTGGTCCTGGACCTGGGTCAGTCCCTGCAGTCCGACACCTTGAGCTTTGGGAACAGCCTGAGCGCTGATCTCACGAACATCCAGATGACCACCACAGGAGACTTGAGCAACGTCTTCGCAGGCGTTCTTTCCAACGTAAAGGGCACAGTCGAGGGGGCCCGCTCTAAGACCACCGCGGCGATGCAAAAAGCCCAAGAGCAGGTCACCGCAGTGCGGGCCAAGTCTGTAAAGGAAGAACAGAGAGCTTTCAAGGCCGCGGCATCCATGTTGGGAGCGTCCAAGGCCGAATGGGAAGGCAGCTACGAGAAAACAGTGCGCGCCCAGGCCCAGAAGATGCGGGACATGGGCGCGTCCTACCAGAGTGCAGCCAAGGCCAAAGAGGATGGTCACCGCGCCAACTACAAGGCCCTGGGCAAGACAGGCAACAGCGGAGACGCCCTGACGCTGGCCGAGGAGAGAGCCACCGCCGACACCTTCAAGGCCTATGGCCCCGAGTTCACCAAGTACGCCAAGCTCGCAGCCCTGTTCTTGGAAGATATGGCCATGCAGGCCAAGCCCCTCAGCGACAAGCTTCTCGCTCCTACCTTGGATGCCCTCTACCCACTGGAGGAGACCAACTCCAAGACCCTGCAGGACGACTCCAACAAGCTCAACAAACAATTAGAGAAGGAGAAGAAGAACTTTGAAAAGGCCACCACCGCCATTGAGAAGACCCAGGTCAAGTCTTTGGAGACCGGGGGGAAGGATGCCGTCAACGAGGTCAATCAGGCCTCGATGCAGCTCCAGGGCAGCACCGAAGTCTCGCTCGACACGCTGAACCAACAGCAAGCCACAGCCGTCGGCCAGATCCAGACCGCACGCCTCAACACCATGACTGCCGTGGACGAGATCTCTCAGCAGCTTTCCGGCAGCACGGACGCAGCTGCATTCGAGGCCGGCAAGACAGAGCTTCTGTCGGATCTCGACCAGGACACCACGGTGGTGCTCCAAGTCCTGGAGAGCGACCAGAAAAACGCCAAAGATGGCGTGCGAACAAAGCACAACGCCCAGACCACCATCATCAAGGCCTCCGCCAAGGCCCACTCCGAGCGCGTCATTGACGCAGGAGTCAGGAGCGTCGACGCCGTTCAGACTGCGACCGACAGCACCCACCAGCAACTCAACAAGCTCAGCAAACAGGGCAACGCAGCTTACACCGGCGTCGGCAAGGCCACCGCCCAGCAGGCCTTGGACAGCACCACATCGGTGGACACAACCAGCAAGGAGTACCAAACGGAGCTGCTGGCTCAGGTCTCCCAGTACATGGCCAGCGCCGACATTCAGATGCAAACCCTGTATCTCAACGCGGTCACTGAGAGCCAAACCGCTGCCAAGACGGCGAGAGGCACCCAGGCCTCTGCGCTCAAGACACGTTCGGACAACATCTACAAGGCCATCGACGGCTGGGGTACCGACGAGAGCACCCTAATGAAGCAGATGTCCGGGCTGACCAAGTCCGAGGCCCGCTTCACAGCGGCTCATTACAAAGATCAGCGTGGTGAGAGCCTCCGACAGGCCATTATCGACGACACCAGCAGTGGCGACAACGTACGCAAGAGCTGCTTGGCGTACCTGGAAGGCAAGCAGGCACTGGGCGCAAAGTACGCTCTAAAGTACGCCAGCGAGGGCATCTGGCGCGCGTACGGGTCCGATATGGACCTGGTCAACTCCACAATGATGAACCTGAACGAAGAGAGCCGCACCGAGCTGCTGCAAGACGAAGACTTCCCCGCGATTAAGGCGACTATTCAGCGACCGACAATCGCAATGAACCCCGCGATGATTCTGTCCACCGGTGGCCAATCCTATGTAGGAAACGCTTTCTTTGGGCCCGGAAAGTACGATCTGGACACCTTCGCGGCGCTCTCCGACCCGGAAAAGACTCTGGAGCAGGCCAAGGACGACGTCCAGGTCATCGAGCTGGCAAAGGCCTTCGACACCGACAGCATGAACCCCTTCAAGCAGGGTACCGACGAGTCCAAAGTATTCGAGATCCTGGGCAAACTCGAAGGTGAGGCTTTAGAGAAGTTCAAGGCCAAGTTCAAGGCCTACAAGGGTGTCTCCTTAGAGGCAGAAATCCAGGATGAATTCGTCGGTTCCTTTGAGGAGCCCCTGGAGTACAAGCGAGCCATGGCACTGGCCAATGGCGATAAGGCAGCCGCTGATGCCTTCGCGCTGGAGTACTCCTTAAACAACGGCAAAGAGGAGCAGGTCTTTGGGCTGCTCGAAGACCCCAACTTGGTGGCTGCCAACGAGGGCGGCGGAGGCTGGCTTGCCAACCAAAAGGCCAAGCAGGCCCGTCAAAAGCTCAACACCGCCTACGAGAAACAAACCAAAAGCACCCTCTCGGCCGACATTGATACCAAGCTGGCCGGCGAGGACGAGTACGCCTCCGAGATCGCTCAGTCCCACCTGAAGGGTGAGACTGCCGATCCGCGGCACCTCCTGGCGTTTGCAATTTTAGGCGGCGGTACCAACGAGCCCTACGCTCAAAAGGCCATTCAGCAGCTCCTTCAAGACGTAAAAAAGGAACAAGACAAGGCAAAAGCCGAAGGCAGGGACGGCGCCGAGGCAGGCAAGCGCGCCTGGCAGGAGATGAAGGACTGGTTCAAGACCCACCACGGCATCACCGACTTGGAGAAGTATCTGGGCGTGGGAGACAGCCTGTATGCCAAGGACTTGCGCGAGCTGGACGGCCAAGAGCGCCAGGACTTCAACGACGTCTTGATGCAGGTCACAGCCGAGCCCGACAACGTCATCGACGAATACAAGCGCGTGAAAGGCAAGTGGGAGTGGTACCGCGGTAAGGGCGGCACCCCGATCGGCAGCGGCCTGATGGACCTGTACTCCGACTCTGGTGGAGACCTGGACCACAAGATGGACGTGATCAACAAACTCATGAAGGACGACAGCTGGTACGACACCAAGACCGGCAAGCCCCACAAGATGGGCTCCCCAAACCATGTCCGGTTTCTGAAGTACGTAGAGCTCTTGGACGGCATGGGTGGCATCTACAACGACCAACGAAGCAGCCTGACCGACGCCATTTGTACGGTCGTCACCAGCGTTGCGGCCATCATCTCCACAATCGTGACCCTGGGGGCGGCTGGTCCGCTGTGGGTTGCAGTCGCAATCAGCGCTGGAGCTGCTAGCCTAAACGTGGTGATCAAGGCCAATATGAAGGGCAACGCCTATGGCCCGGGCGAGGCCATGAATGACGTTGCGTCCATCGCTGGCGAAGCCCTGGTGAGTATGGCGACCATGGGATTAGGCCCCGCCAAGTTCCAGCAGTTCGGCAAGTTCCTAAACAACATCGCAGACAAGGGTCTGCGCATGAAGCTTCTCTCCGAGGTCATCAAGGGTGTGCCCGGCGAAGTGCAAGGCCTTCTGATGAACGAGAAGACCTGGACCGGGGACTGGGACGAGTTTGCAGCCATGCTCAGCGTCAGCTCCTTCAAGCTGGGCGCCAACGCGATGGGTGGGGTCATCAACGAGAAGTTGGCGGACCAAGTCGCTGACCCTGGCAAAAAGTGGATGGGGATGATCTCCGAGCCCATCACAGAGATTCTCGCGGATCCTGACGTGATGGCCGGTGATGAAATCGGCCTGGTCTGGCTCAAGAAGGTGACGGAGAAGTTCGTCGGAAACGCTGGCGCAGAGGTCTCCCTGA
>CAJQPC010000193.1 GCA_905480105.1 uncultured bacterium
GCCTCGGCAGGCGCATGCACCTACGGCGCTCTGCCATTGGGCGGACCCGACCTGTGCCCTGGCAGCGAGCAAGTGTCCCCGTGGGCCGACTACGCGGAGGTCGAGATGAGCAAGGCAGGCGGCGAGATTCTCCTCTCACCGGCATTGCTGACCGCCGCCGCGAGCGCCGACCAGAGCCGAGACGGGTGCGGGTGGGCCGAGTCCTCCTCCACCGTGACCGCCAGCATGAACCATGGGGCCCTGGCCACCGGCTCCGGAATGGTGGCCTACGCCACCATTCAAGGGACCCACACGACCCAGGCAGAAGACTCTGGTGACATCGACTTCTCGACCAACTGCCTGACCTCGGCGAGTGCACTCACCGATCACGAGACCAAGCAGCAGGTCACCACGCACATCCCCTTCACCTTGACCGACGACGCTCTGGTGAGTGCCACAATCGAGCACAGCGAGCTGGTCGGTGGAAGTGGAAACTACGACCACGTGCTCGGAATCACAGTGAGTCTGGGCGGCAGCACCTGCGAGCTTGAGACCGACGGAACGGGCATCCCACAGACCTGCAGCATGCTGCTGACGCTCTCCCCCGGGGACTACTCCCTCACCACACAGGTCACCCTGGAGGCGTGGGCCCTCGCCGACTCGGTCAACGAGCCCAGCTCGTCGACCACCTACGTAGACTACGTCAGCGCCAGTGTGGCCGCGCGCCGCTTGTAGACACCGGTCAGGCTGCTGAATCTCGACCGCGCCGGTTTAGGTGATTGATAGCTGGACCTGTCTCGGAGCGTGATCGGCTCGAATGGCATGGCACATGCCTGAAATGTTCGTTCGGCTAAGTCCCGGGTCGTCTCACAGAGCGATGGGATCTGCCGAACACCGAACACCGATGGTGCCGTTAAAATCATGGGGGTGTCCCACAAACCGGGCTGAGATCGGACAGCCTTGGGGTCCGCCCGTGTACCAGGCACACCCAACCTTGGCCGCAACGGGCTCTCCGTCTTCGCTCAGGCGCACAGTCAGGGGTGCCCGGTCTGTGGACGGCACCCCGTCCACGCGCGTGATCGCCACCGGCAGCATCCACCCCGGCTCGTCGCTTTCCCGCGCATAGTCAATGATATAGCCGTGGTAGTCGAAGGGCTCGAAGGCCTGAAAGATGACCTGAGACGCATAGACCTGCCCGTCGTCGGCCACTCCGAGGCGCGCCTGCAACCCTGGCATTTCTATCACCAGATCGCCCATTTTTTCGCCCGCACTCAGAGACAACACACCGGAGTCGTCCACCGCAAAGCTGCGGCCCGCGTCCTGTTGGTCATCGACGAAGGCTTCAATGCTGATGTCGAGCTCGGGGTCGCTCCACTCCCAGGCATTGCCCAGCTGGTCAAAGACTCCGAATGCACTCACACACTCGGGGAAGCTGCCCGTTGCCTGCAGCTCGGTGAGCCACGGCTCGCCGAGGGTGTCGGTGACGGCGCACTCGGTTTCTGGCCATTCCTCGCCGGTGGGGTACGTCGCTCCCCCTTCCCCCACCACGCCGTCTGCGGAATCTCGCCACTCATTCCAGGTCGCAAGCCGCTTAACCCCAAGCTGCTCGCCGTCTGCGTCGCGTACCGGCGTGGCGGAGCAGAGCGCACGTGCCTCGTCGAAGGTCAGCTGCACGACAGGCAGCACCCCCTCTACCGAGAGGAGATGACTTCCATCCTCCGCCAAAGACGCTTCGAAGCGGTCGATACAGAAGCTGGGCGACTCGGACGGCACACCGACCATCCCCGATGGACAGCCCAGCCAATCGCCGCCTCCCGTGTCGTCGGAGTCTGTGTCGTCGGAGCCTGTGTCGGTCGCCTCGGTGTCCTGCTGGTCAGAGGCAGGGCCACACCCGACCGCAAACACCCACAGAGTCCAAAACATTGGTAGAAATCGCTTCACCCCGACACCTTAGCCTGCACACCGGGCCAAACCCAAGCTCAGTCGACCCAATGCGGCGCGACCCACCCACGCAGGCCTTTCCAACGCCGCCCAAAGCCCGCCAAGAGAGTGGCGTCTGCACGGGTGTCCTGGGCAAGCGTCTGGCCGGCGAAGCGAGCCCTCGCCCAGGACATTGGGTGGGCTTCTCTTCGCCGAGCCAGACCCTGGGGACTACTCCCAGGCCTGCCCCGTCCAGAGCTGGGTCTGCTGGTAGTGGGCCACCATTTGGCTCTGGTTGTACACAGGTGTCCTCCGGCGGGCCTCCGCGGCAGGAACTATCCAACCTGCAGTCCTCTCGACATGCGGCAAGCATTCTCCAGTATTCAAAATAGTGATAGGCCCTAAGCATGGAATCACCGATGAACATCTCGGAACGCCAAGCCATCCTGGACTTTCACGTAGAGTGGATGCGGCGTCTTGATCGGCTCATGCCCGTGCCCACCCTGATGGTCGCAGCCTTGGTCATCGAAAGCTCTCAGGCCCCGCTGCTCTCAGGGCTGTGCGTTTTCATGTACGTGGTCCTCAACGTCGGAATCTCCCAAGTCGCGATACGCACCGGCCAGGTGCACCAGATGGGGGTGGCACGCGTCGTGGCCAACGTCGGCACCATCCTTCTCCTGGGGTGGATCTCCGGCCCAGGAGCCTCGGCGTGGTACCTGGGTGTTCTCGCGGTTTTTGCCGCGGTCTTTGGCACGAGCGGACTCAGCCAGGTCCTTATGGTCGCGGCCGTCTCGGCCACCACCCTGCTGGGGGCAAAGCTCGGTGGCGAGACTTGGTACGGACTTGTGCCCATCGCCGTCTTTATGGCCTGTGTGAGCTGGCTGTCGTTTGGGCTCTCCCGCGCACTCTATTCGAGCTGGACGCGAGAGCGAAGCAGCTCCAAGGACCTGTACGAGCAGAACCAGCACTTGGAGCAGGCGCTCTCCACCAAGAAGCGTTTCCTGGCCACCATGTCCCACGAAGTGCGCACGCCCCTAAACGGCGTTCTGGGCATGGCCGAGGTCCTGGAGACCACGACGCTGGACCTGGAACAGCGCTCCATGGTGGAGACCATCCAGAGCAGCGGGCATGGCTTGCTTCAAGTGCTCAACGATCTCTTGGACACAGCCAAGTTAGAGGCTGGAAAGCTGAACCTGCAACCCACGGTCTTCGAGCCAGGGAAGCTGATCAGAAGCGTCGTAGAGCTGATGCGGGCTGGCACCCATGGAATCCCCGTAGAGCTGGAGTTGGAGCTGGATCCAGATCTGCCCCGAGGCCTTGTAGGCAACCCGGCGCGCATCCGACAGGTGCTCCTGAACCTGATCGGCAACGCCCTGAAGTTCACCAAAGCGGGCCGCGTGTCGTGCGGGCACGTTGGGCAGATAGGCTGCTGTGCATCCAGGTAGAGGACACAGGAATCGGCATCTCGCCACAAGACCAAGCGCTGGTCTTTGAACCTTTTGGCCAGGCGACCGAAGAGAGCGGGCACTACTTCTCCGGAACCGGCTTGGGCTTGAGCATCTGCAAACAGCTCACCGACCTGATGCAAGGCGAGCTCTCTCTGCACTCCGAGTTGGGGAAAGGGAGCTGCTTTTCCTTGACCCTACCCGCGCCGCTTGGGGCGCTCGAACCTGTCCAGGTCTCGGCGGATCCTATCTCTCTGAGCGGTCAGGTTCTCCTTGTGGACGACAACGAGGTCAACCTGCTGGTGGCCCAACGCATGCTTGTCGCACAGGGCTGCACCCCGATCTTGGCCAGGAACGGGCAGGAGGCTGTGGAGCTGGCCAACGAGCAGGCCTTTGACTTGGTGCTCATGGACTGCCAGATGCCTGTGATGGACGGATTCTCAGCCACGCGAGAGCTTCGTGCAATGGGCCTGAAGATACCCATCCTGGCACTGACCGCGAGCGTCACGGAGGCAGACAGGAGCGAGTGCATCCAGGCCGGAATGGACGACTTGTTGGCCAAGCCCGTGTCCATGCAGCAGCTGAACCGCAGTCTGGCCGAGTGGATGCCAACCACACAAAAACAGGATGCCTTCTAAAGCAAGCCTTCCAGCCATCCAATCCTGGACTCCGGGAAGGCGTCAAAGGCTCCAATGTAGGGCTTGATATCCAAGACCGGCGTGTCGTTGAGCAAGTCCAGACCGCGGACTTGAAGCACCGGCCCATTGACCGCCAGCAGCTCCACACAGCTCAAGGCGATGGGGTTGGGTCGATGCGGGGCTCGTGTGGCCAAGAGCCCCCGCTTAGAGCCCCCACGAGGTGGCCGAACCGTTGGGCGACCAAAGGCCCTGTTCAAGTGCATGAAGCTGACCAGCCAGATGCGCTCAAAACCGTCCAAGTCCTGAAAGAGCAGAGGATCAAAGCCGTCCAACAGGTGGATCTCCCCCAATCCCTCCAGGTGCTCTTTGGCCCCCGAGAACCCCGGCTGTCGGGGGGTGCCATGGCGCTGAAGATAAGGCGAGACCACCCGGGCCAGGGGCCGCAGGGTCATCTCTTCCGGAAATGGCACCACACCTGTGTATGCGCGGTGATCGGAATCTGAGGTGTCGGAGGACATGGTCACTCGGTGAAACGCCGCGGTCGGTTAGACGCTGCCACATGACCTATCTCGTTGCGGCCCTGTACAAGTTCGTGCCTCTGCCTGAGTACCAAGCCTTGCAGCTGCCTCTCAAGGCCATGCTCACCGAGCACCAGGTCAAAGGCATCTTATTGCTGGCCCCCGAAGGCATCAACGCCACCCTCTCAGGACCCGAGTCCGGCGTGCGTGCCGTCCTGGCTCACCTGCGTGGAATGCCCCAGTTTGCCGGCCTGGAGCACAAGGAATCCTGGTCGGAGCGTGCGCCATTCGCCCGGCTCAAGGTGCGGCTCAAGCAGGCGATCGTGTTCATGGGCGTTCCCGGGGCTGACCCGAATCAGGATGTGGGGACCTTTGTGCCGCCCACCGACTGGAACGCGCTCATCCAAGATCCCGACACGGTCTTGATCGACACCCGCAACGACTACGAGGTCAAGATCGGCAGCTTTGAAGGCGCCATTGACCCCAAGACCCCCAACTTTTCAGACTTTCCAGCGTGGGTGGACGAGAACCGGGAGCTGCTCGCTGGCCGAAAGATCGCCATGTTCTGCACCGGCGGGATCCGCTGCGAGCGGGCCACCGCCTACCTAAAGGAGCAGGGCTTTGATGCAGTCTTTCATCTGAAAGGCGGCATCCTTCGCTACCTGGAGATGATCCCCGCCGAGCAGAGCCTGTGGCAGGGCCAGTGCTTTGTCTTTGACCGCAGGGTCAGCCTGGGACACGGCCTGGTTCCCGGGGGCCTGCTGACGTGTGGCGGCTGCAGGGCTCCACTGACCTCGCAAGACCTAGAGAGCCCCCTCTATCAGCTGGGGGTGTCCTGTCCGGACTGCCACGCGGATCTCTCCGAGGAGCAGAGGGCCCGCTTCTCCGAGCGACAGAAACAGATCGAGCTGGCCGAGTCTCGTGGGGAGATACACCAGGTTCAAGCACAGTCTTAGGAGTCTCTACCCGGCCGCCAACTTCAGCGCCGCGCCTTGCTCCCGTATGCCCTGCCAGCGCCTAAGTCCGCGCTGAAGCAGCGGCAGGCCCCGCCTAGACCGCTGCCAACTGGAGACCACAACGCTGCGGCCTCGCTCCCCCAGAGACATGTGGTAGCCCCCCATCACGCGGCCAGTGCTGCGGTCCACGGCGATGAGCTGCGTGCACGACGGGCTGGTCCGCTCAGGCTCCGATGCGCCCTCACCGTTCTGGCGGAGACAGATCTGACGGAGTCGAACCACCTCGGACATCAGGCGGGGAGCCTGCTCGGCCCGGAAAGTGAGCACCGCGTAGCGTCCATCGTCGAGCAGGATCTGCGAGGGGTGCAGATGACCCAACTCACGGGTGAGCAGGCCAGGTGAAACAGGGGCAAGTGCGATGGTCATGAGCAGCTCCAAACGGGAGTACTCCATTGTCTTCGCACGCCTTTGAAACAGCTCTGCGTCTCCAGTGAGACAGCCGCCGATTTGAGAGCAGATGCCTTCGCCAGGACACAGGCGCGTCACAAAACGCCAGCGTCTTTGCCCCTAATCGACCGTAGGAATCCGCCACTCAGCAGACCCATTTGGGGTCTCCCAAAGCCGAATGGAGACTACGGTCACACCGGTCTCCGCAAGCAGCTCCTGGGCAATGCCCGCCAGCTCCGCGGCGACATTCTCAGCGGTTGGGTGGGTCTTCATCCAATACACAGGGCGGCCCAAGCGCGCGTTTGCCTCGGCGATGGGCCCGGCCTCTGGATCTCCCTCCATCAGAATGGCCGTGTGGTCCCAGTGCTGATCGATCCAGCCCCCGACGAGCTGTTTAACCACGCCAAAGTCCACCACCCGACCCAGGCTATCCAAAGGAGCAAGGCATGTAATCTCCGCTGCATACCGGTGGCCATGAAAGGCCCGGCACTTGCTCTCGTGCAAGGGAATGCGGTGCATGGCGTCCCACTCAAGACGTCGTGTACAAGTGACCATTGTGCTGCTCCATGGGGTGCGAAGGCTTCGCACGGCGAGCTATAGCCCCGCCCTACTCATCCTGCTGCTCCGAGCCTGCTCTCCAACCTTAGGCCGTCTCGACTGGGAGCTCGCAGCTCTCGTCTGTACAGCGACCCGTGAGGCGCAGGCGGTTCCGAGCAAAGACCTTGTAGCCAGCATCCAGACCCTGCCGGATGCCCGGCAGCCGGGAGAGTGGAATCAGAGGCTTGAGTCCCACCGCACCGTAGAGCTGGCGGAAGACTTCGACGCCCTCCACAAGGGTGCCATCGGGCATGCGTCCTCGGATCGAGGCCATCAGCTCGCCCTGACTCAAACCCGTCACCCGAGCATCAAAGTCTTGATCCGCGATGTCCGTAAAGACGATCCTGTCCTTGCGGTCCAGCTTGCGGAGTGTCTTGATTTCCCGCACGCACAGCGGGCAGTCTCCATCGTAGAAGACCTCAAAGGATTCATTGGACATCGACCGTTGCCTCCCAAAGTGCTGAACCACCGTTCCCGTCCTGGAGCACCAAGAACAGGTCTACTGGGCCAGATTCCTCGGATGGGAAGTAGCTGTAGTCCACGCGGACCATCCCCTCCAAGATCTGGACAAACTGTCCCTGCCATCCCCCGGCGGTGGCGTAGCCGTAGAGCGCTGCTTGATCTGCGAACTCCCCCTCCACAGTGCAAGAAAAGGCCATTTCCTCCTCCACCACGCCCTGCTCCGGACCCTCGCACGCCATCGTGGGGTTGGTCGCATCCAAGGGAATGCCAGCCACCCGAATGCGGCGCTGAGAGAGGCTCACGCCATAGATGGGCAGATCCTTGAGCAAGTCGCTGGGCGCCTCCAGGCCTTCCATCAGCGCGTCCCCCTCTGCGTCCATCAGCGGACACAAGCCTGGTTCACAGGCCAAGGTCCAGACGCTCAGCAGCGGTACCGGCTCAGGTCCCAAGACCTCTGAGAGCGCAGGCGAGGCCACCAACGTCCCCTCAAAGCGCCCCGTGTCTTGGTAGACCAGCCCCGGCCAAGGGTCGCTCTCCTCCATGGAAAACTGTGGCTCCAGGCAGCCCTCTCCAGCGAAAGTGCAGGTCCACTGCATCACCTCCAGGCCCCGCTCTTGCGGGTCCACGATGAGGGTCTCCAGGGTGGCCACTTGGCCAGCCCCAAGAGCAGGGGGGTCGGAGCGGACCATCACCACCTGAATGTCAGCCAGCAAGGTGGTGGTGTCCGGGCCCATGTCACAGCCCAGGAGGCTGGGGGCCAGCAGGATGAGAATCACCAGGATGCCTTTATGCCAAAGACAGGCAGCGGTGGAAAACCGGTAATCGGCGTCTCTTCTGAGTAGTCAAAGTTCCAACCCATGACCTCGACGTTCTTGGCATAGGTCACGTTTTGCACTTCCAAGTAGCCCGTCAGGTCTACCCGCTTGAGCTCCCAGAGCTTGTCTACGCGGACATCCAGGCTCTGAAAGGGTGCCAAACGGGCGGCGCTGCGCTCTCCGTAGACCGGCACGTATGCGCGGCGCTCATCGTCGTAGTAGCGGTTGACCACTTCCGTGAAGGGGTTGCCGCTGCCGTAGCGATAGCGGGCCCCGACGCGCCATCCCCGGCCAAGTTTCTGGGTGTACAAGGCGTTGAGCACGATGGGCTGGTCGTAGGTGAAGAGCTCGACGGGATCGTCAGCCCGGTCCTGGCGCTCACTGCGAGAGAAGGTTGCGGTGACCAGACCCAGAGAGCGCTTGCCGTCGTAGCGCAGCAGCACCTCGGCACCGTAGCTCGACCCCACCCCATCGTTCGCGTAGTCGCCGGTGTCGAAGGGGCCGATGGGTGGAGGGCCAGAGAAAAACTCGAGCCGGTCCTCGCGGCCGACGACCAGGTCGTAAAGCGAGTTGGAGAACACCGTCGCCTCAACGCGGAATCCATAGGGCAGCTCTTGGTCCACACCGACGCTTGCCTGAAGGGCATACTCCGAGCCGATGTCCGGGTTGCCCAAGGCCCTGTTGCTCACCTCACGCAGCCCAGCAAAGCTGGAGTACTTGCCAACACTGGCCTTGAACTGGGTGGTGCCCCAAGGCATGTCCGCTCGTGCACCCAGCCGCGGGTCCAAGGTGGTGATGGCGTAGCCCGTATCGTAAGCCAGGATGTCTGAGCGCAACCCAGGAGTGACAATGACAGGCCCCAAGCGCACGCTGGCCTCGCCGTAAAACGCTGGGGCCACAAAGCGCGCGACGTCTTTTTCCCGCTCCCCAAATCCCGCGACGTAGAAGTTGAATTGCTCCTGACCCGCAAGCATGTCCAGCCCCAGGCGAGCTCCTACATTGCGGCCTGGGATCAGGGGGCGAGACCACTCTTGGCGCACGGACAGAGTGGTGGACTGCTCCTCGGCATCGGTGGTCGATGCGAACTCAAAGAAGCGTCGCTCGGGGCCAAAGGCAATGTTGTTCTCCAGGTTCCACTCCCCCACCGTGTGGAGGTGGCGGAGCCGAACGCGCTGGAACTGATCGGCAAAGCCTGCAACGACCAGCTCTTCCCCGTCCTGGTCCCCACCCAAGAAGCGAAAGCGATCATCGCTGGCGAAGAGCATCAGGTCCCAGTCTCCGGCGTCGCCTTGGTACTGGAATCGAATCTGTCCGTCATAGTAGCGGGGAGCCTGGACGCGCAGTCCGTCGATCTGGTTGAGCACAGGACCCAAGACCACGTCGGCATAGGACCGGCGGCCGGCGATGGTCAGAGCGCTGCGCTCTCCCAGCCTCTGCTGCACGAAGAGCGCAGACTGGTACAGGTCTACCGAGACGTAGCGCTTGGACTCATCCGGTAGACCGGAGGTGGTGCGCAGATCGACCACGCCGCCCAGCTTGCGGCCATAGCGAACGCTGTAGTTTCCGGGCAGAAAGGCCACCTCGTCCAGCAGGTCGCTGGAGACCACGCTGGTCAGTCCACCGAAGTGAAAGACCAGGGGGATGGGCGAACCATCCAGGTTGTAGGCGGTGTCCTCTGGGTTGTTTCCGCGCACAATGAGCTGACCGATACCCAGGGGAGCTCGAGCAATTCCGGGCAGGTTTTGAATGGCCTTGACCACGTCTCCGCTGCTGCCGGGCAGGTACTGGATCTCCTCTGCAGTCAGGCGGCGCTCCGTGACCTCGGGGCTGACACGCTGTGCACGGATGGTGACCGTGGCGTCCGCATCGTCCTGGGGTTCAAAGTCCGGAGCGGTCATGGGTACCTGAAGCTCGACGATGCTGTCGGACTCGACGCGGACCTCTAAAGTCTCCGTGCTCAGGCCTTCCGACGCGACAGAGAGAATCCAAGGGCCGGGCTCCAAACCCACCATGGCAAAGTTGCCGTCGGAGTCCGTCACGGCCTGGGTGAGCTGTCCGCTGGGACCCAAGGCGCGAATCTCCGCAGCGCCCACCGGATAGTCCAAGCGGGTCACCTGACCGCGCACCCGCACGGGTGGTGCGACTTGGGGGTCAAACACAATACGGTACTGAATGACAGCTGCTGCTGGGGTGCCCTGGGCATCGATCGCCGGAGACCAGGTGTAGGCATACATGGCCTGGACGGCCGATTCGTCGAACCCAGAACCACTCCCCTCGACCACACCCACACCGATGACCTGTCCCGACTCGGAGATGGCCACCTCCAACAGCACCTCACCGCCAAGGCCCTGTTCCAGAGCAGCTTGGGGGTATTCGGGGGTCACTGCGGAGACCACTTGGGGCAACTGAGTGCGATCCAAGGGGGTCTCTTGCGCGAGCACGGGCATGGTCAGCAGAAGGGGAAACACAGTGACTATATAGCTTGAGACAAAACACCTTGCACAGGCTTTGTATAGGGCTTTTGTCAACTCACCAGAAAGTGGCGTTACTGCTCGACTATTTTTTCATAATCGTGGCCAATTCTCCAGACCGTCTCGCACGGCCTACACAAGGCGCTGGCCAGTCCGGAATTTCGACGGGTGCGCCCTGCGAGCGCCTTGAACACCGGACCGCTCCTGTCTTCATCGCACTGCAAGCATGCATTTAGGCTGCCATCGTCGGCGTGGTAGGGCTCGGAGAGCAGCTCGATGCAGATTTCCTGGCACTCCGCACGGGTGTGCTCCACGTTGTAGGCCCAGATGCTGGCGCAGGCCGGGGTAAAGCCCAGCTCCAGTAGGCAGCCCTGCACGCCCTCGACTCCGTCTCCAAAGCCCTCAAGACCGCAGGCACGCACGGGCTGGGTCAGGTCGGGGTACCGGGCATAGACCTGGAGATCCTCCAGGCTCGAGCACAGACCACAGGCCCCTCCATGGGTGGGAATGGCGCCTTGCTCTTCTGCTGCCTGAACCGAGTCAAAGCTGGCCAGAGTGTATTGGCCCCCTTGGCCTTGAACGGCACAGATTCCCTCCCCGGTCTGGGGAGCGGGCTCTAAGTACGGGTCGCTGGTCAAGGGCTGAGGCGGGCTCTCCAGCTCCAGCTCTCTGAGCTCCGCGAGCGCGCCAGGCGGCCACTCCCGGGGCACCCACTCGCCGATATCTGACGTGCACTCCCCCAACTCCAACCCTGTGTTCTCGTTGGGCGACCCATAGAGCCCCACACAGGTGGGGTCGGGGGTGGGGTCCGGTTCGGCACACGCCAGTAGGAGAAGCAGCATTCCAGGATTCTAACCCTTCGGCGGCTCCTCTCGTCGGCCGTCGGCGTGGATCGCAAAGCGGCCCTGCTCCCGCGCGTGGGTCGGGTCGTCTTTTGGCCACGGCCAGCCACCAAAGCGGGTCTGACGGTACTCCTGCATCGTCTGCTGGATCTCCGCCTTGGTGTTCATCACGAAGGGTCCGTGCTGTACGACGGGCACTCCAATGGGGCGCCCCTGCAAGAGCAGAAACTGGGCCGGGGCGCTGCCCGCACGGAGCGCGACAGCCTGGGTGGGGTCCAGCTGAACACCGTGCCCAGCGCTTAGGTCCATCCCCGCAATCTGCGCGTCCTCTCCCTCAAAGAAGTAGAGCACCCTGTGCACGCCACCCTTGCCAATCGGCAGCGTCCAGCTCACACCGGGCTGCAGGGTCAGGGTCCAGATTGCCAGATCGCTCTCCGCCTGGGATGCCCAGCTGTTGGGAGGCGGCGCCGGTGGCATTTGCTCGCCCAGCGCTCCCACGTACATGGCCAGCTCAACGCCCTGCTCCCGCAACCTGGGGATCTGCTCGTCCCAGAACATGGTGAAGTAGGCCGGCACCATCTTGTGGTCCCGCGGCAGGTTCAGCCACACCTGGAAGAGCTCGGTGGGGTTCCCCTTCGCGTCGTTGACCAGCGGGAACA
Source organism: uncultured bacterium (assembly GCA_905480105.1). Taxonomy (GTDB): domain Bacteria; phylum Myxococcota_A; class UBA796; order UBA796; family CAJQPC01; genus CAJQPC01. The sequence continues at coordinate 11,750 of CAJQPC010000193.1, forward strand.
TCTCAGAATGCACGATCCCACTCCCTGCGGTCATCCACTGCACATCTCCCCCCCCAAAACGGGCCGTGGCGCCCATCGAGTCCGCGTGGTCGATCAGCCCCTTCCGCGCGATGGTGACCGTCTCAAAGCCACGGTGCGGGTGCTGCGGAAATCCGGGCACCGTGCGGCCATGGTACATGCTGTAGCCGTTTTTGCCGCTGAAATCTGAGCCCAGGGGCCGGCTCTCCAACCCCACGCTTGGGGCCATGTCAGCGTCTCCAGCGGGGTATTCATCGTTGTGATGCGCGCAGAACAGGAAAGGGTCCAAGGTGGGCCACTGCATCTGCAGAGGAACGGTCGCGATAATAGGGCTTTTCATGAGACGAACGTAGTCACCTTGCAAGGGTCTGGGGTGAGAAGCAGACATCCAAAAACGAGACAATCTGACCTGGCATGCAGCCACTGCTAACAATCGGTAGACATGACCGCATGCTCCCCACCACCAAGGCCTACTCGAACATGCTCTGGTTCCTCCTCTCTTGTACCCCTCCCGTCATTGAAACAGGGAACACCGTCGTCCCCACCGAGACGGGAGAGCTTGAGACCGGCGTGGCCGACACCCAAGACACAACCGAGACGGGTGAGACGGGTGAGACGGGTGAGACCGTTGAAACAGGGGAGACAGGGGACACCCAGGAGACGGACGACACACAGGACAGCGTGCCCGTGGTCTGCGATGGGGACGGCGACGGCGTGGACGGCGCCCAGTGCGGCGGATCCGACTGTGACGACACCTCGGACCGGGTCTACCCCGGTGCGTCCGAGACCCTGGACGGCGTGGACAACGACTGCAACGGCACCGTGGACCGGACGGACTTAGACGCCCTGGTCTGGATGGAGACCGCCAGCCCCCAGATCGACGCCAGAATCAGCGCGATCGACAACCTGTCTAGCGGCGACCTGAACGGAGACGGGACCCAAGATCTGATCATCGGCGCCCCCATCGAGGGGGGCTTTGCGGGCGCTGTATATCTCCTGGATGGTAGCGCGGTGGGGTCCTGGACGGGCGACCTGAGCGCCGACCATCTGTTCAAGGCCACAGGGGAGTCCCCGGGCGGGGCCTTTGGCTTTGTTTCCCAAGGGATGGGGGATGTGAACGGCGACGGAATCTCCGATCTGCTCGTTGGTGCGCGCCAGAGCGAGGACCGCGGCACCGCAAGTGTGTGGTTCGGGGGCGCCCTGAGTGGCACCAGCACGGCCAGTGAGGCCGACGTATTCATCGAGAACGACAGCAACCCCGGCCGGATGGGCTGGGCGGTCGATTCCAACGGCGACGTGGATGGGGACGGCATCGCCGAGGTCATCTTGGGGGACCCCACCGCCGAGGAGGTCCTGATCTTCCGTTCGCCCAGCGGCAGCCTGAGCTCATCGGACGCGGACGCGGTGCTCGAGAATGACGGCTCCCCGCGCCTGGGAGAGTCCGTCCTGACCGGGGACGTGAACGCGGATGGCTACGCCGACCTGCTCATCGGTCGGCCGGCTGTCAACAGCAACGACGGGGAGGTGGTGGTGGTCCTTGGCGGGAGCACGCTGCCAGCGGGCACGCTGGGCAGAGTGAGCTGGGCCAGCCTGCAAGGGGACTCTGGCGGCGAGGTTGGCAGCAACAGCCGCGGCACAATGAACCCGGCGGACCTGGACGGATCCGGCCAAGTGGATCTGGCCATCGGCGACTACAAAGGCGCCGAGGCGGTCTACGTGTTCTTAGACCCCGTCGGCGGCAAGCTCACCCCCAGCGACGCCGACCTGATGTTCCAGGAGAGCGGCAGCACAGCAGGCAGCTCGGTGATGGCCGGCGACCTGGACCAAGACGGCCTAACGGATCTGGTGATCGGGGCCTACGGAGACGGTTCTGTCTACAACCAAGGGGGAGCGGTCTATCTTCTCTTTGGGGCGGACATCGCAGCAGGCAGCAGCTTCTCGCGCAGCAGCACCTCTGGGGTCATCGACGCCAACGCCGTAGAAGAGCTGGTCGGGACAGCGGTTCACCTGCCAGGAGACCTGAGCGGCGACGGTTTCCCGGACCTGGTGGTGGGCGCAAGCTGGGACAACAGCCTGGCCGAACGCGGGGGACGAGTGGTCGTCATCGCAGGTGTCGCGCGGCCCTAAAAGCCCTCGAACATGCCGGCGCGCACGGGACTGCTGGCCCTGATCTTCTTGCCCAGGTCCCGCATGAAAGTCACGCCCTGCGGATCCAAGGGGCCCTGTTCGATGGCCTTGAAGTTCTCCCGCAGCTCCGCTGTGCTTCCGGGGGCAGTGAGCACCACATCCACCGCAGGGTGGCTCAACGCAAAGCGGTAGCACTCCCCAGCGGTGGCAGGACGGGTGATCTCCGGCCCCTCCGCCTTGAGCAGAGTGCCCCAGCGCGTGGAGGTGTAGGTGACCACACCCAACTTGTCTGAATCCTGTCCAACATGGGGAAAGATGTCGGTTTCGACACCTGGATGGCCGGCGTTGTATCGCAACATCAACACATCCAGTGTCTTGTCGCGGGCCAGCTTCCCACCCTTCTCTCGGTCGTGGATGCTCACGCCAATGCCCCGGCACTTGCCCTCTTCCTTTAGGCGGTTCAGCTCCCCGAGCACGCTGTCGCTGAGGCGAGAGGTCTTGCCCACCCAGAAGACCTGGAGCAGGTCCAAGTGGTCGGTCCCCAGCTTCTTCAGAGCATCCTCACAGCCACGCCGAACCTGACCGGCGGTGTACCCAAGGGTCGGTCCGCTGGCGATGAACAGGCTGTCTCGGTCCGCCTTGACCCGCTCCTTGAGGGGGCCAGTCATGGCTGGCATGGTGGAGCGCGTGTACCAGAAGTAGTTCACCCCCAAGTCCAGGGCGACACGCACACCCTCCTCGTCCAAACCATAGCCAGAGGACAGCCCCATGCGGTGCACGGACTTGCCCAATAGAGTGCTGTTAGCGAATTCGTTCATGGCCCAACAATAATCACCCCTGACGAGCTGCCACGTGCCCAACGTTGACTACCTGGCCGGATTCTCCTCGGAGATCCGCACAAAGGCCCACGCCCTAAGGGACTCTGGACAGCTCATCGCCCACCTCCAGGCGCGCTACCCCGAGCCTCACGAGATCACCAACAACGCCGCGCTCTACACCTACGTGCAGCAGCTCAAGCGCCAGCACATGAAGAGCAGCCCACCCCTGGGCAAGGTTCGCTACTGCGAGAAGATCGCCACGGTGCACCGGGCCTTTGGTCTGCACACCTTCGCCATTCGGCAGCAGGGCGCCAAGCTCAAGCGCAAGAACGAGCTTCGGGTGGGGGCCATCTTCAAGGAACTGCCAGCCCCTTTCCTACGCATGGTGGTCGTTCACGAGCTGGCCCATCTCCGTCACAAGGACCACGACCGCGCCTTTTACCGACTCTGCCAACACATGCAGCCGGACTACGGGCAGCTCGAGATGGATCTCCGCCTGTATCTCTTCGCCCGTGGTGGACCTGGGCCGCGCCGCGAGTAGACTCTGGGTCAAGTCAAGGAGTCCCAGATGGTTCGCATCGAATACTGCGTGGTTTGAAACTACCTCCCACGCGCCGCCCGGGTGGCGGACACACTGCGTGCGGAGTTGGGCATCCAAGTCGAGCTTGTCCCAGGCAGCGGAGGGGTCTTTGTCGTGCGCGTCGGCGAGACCATCGTGGCCGACAAGCGGGCTGGCTTCCCCTCCCCCCAGGCCTGCGTTGAGAAGGTACGCGCAGCCTTGGCCGAGCAGAAAGACTGAGCCGGCCTACTTGCCAAGCCCCTTGGCAACCGACTCCGCAGCGAGCTGGGCCGTGGACCAGGCCGCTTGAAAGTTAAAGCCGCCGATGGGCCCGGTTAGGTCCAGCAGCTCACCGAACACATACAGCCCCGGGTGCCCGTGCACCTGCATGGTCTTTCGATCCACCTGGTTCAACGCCAAGCCTCCCGCGGTCACCTCGGCCTTGGTAAATCCCAAGGTGCCATTGATCGGCACCCGCAGAGCCTTGAGGGTCTCCACCAAGCGCTGTCTCTGTTTCTTGTTGATCTGGTTCAGCTTGGGATTGGATTCCCCCAGCTCAGCAAGATCGGCCACCGTCTCCAGCACGCGCCGACTCAGCTTCACCAGCGAGGCCAGTCTGGGCGAGCCCGGCCGTTGGCCACCCAGAAGCAGCCCTTCTCGCAGGGCTTCCCAAGACACCTCGGGCAGCAGGTCCAGCTGAAGCTCCTTGGCCTGTCCTCGGGCGAAGGGCTCACTCAAGTCCATTGGACCTGGACCCGAGAGGCCCTTGTGAGTGAAGAGCACTGGGCGGCGCCGTTTTTGCTTTCCAACCTTGGCGACCGCATCCACCGCCACGCCACTCAGCTCGCGCACCCAACTGGCCGGGCTGCTCAGGGGCACCAGAGCCGGAACGGGATGAACCACCTTTAGGCCCAGCGACCTAAGCCAAGGGTAGCCATCGCCCCGGGTCCCGGTGGCCGGGTAGCTCTGCCCACCCACGCACAAGAGCAGCTTTTGGCAGGTGACCGAGCCGTCTTTGAACTCTGCCCGCCAGCCTCCTGGGATCGCTGAGATACCGGTCACCTGGGTGTTGACCCGGAAGGTCGCGCCCATGGCCCGAGCGTGCCGCTCCATGGCCTTTTGAACCTGGAGCGCGGAGTCTGAGACCGGAAAGACCTTCTCAAAGTCCGCTTCCGTCTTGGTCGCCACACCAATGGCCTCGAAGTGGGCCCTAGCCGCCTGAGGACTCAGGTTCCGCAGACCCGGCAGGATAAAGTTGTGTCCGGCCCCAAAGTGCTTGGCGGTCTCCTTGGGCCCCAGTGTGGTGGTCAGGTTGCAGCGGGAGCCACCGCTGGAGAGGATCTTGGTGCCCGTTCGCTTTGTCTTTTCCAGTACCCAGGTCTGAACACCTTTTTCAGCACAGGCCGCTGCAGCCCACAGCCCCGCTGCGCCGGCGCCGATGATGCAAACTTGGGTATCGAAAGAAGACATGCGGCAGCTCTATCCCGGCAAGGGTCCCACCCTGGAAGGCGCCGCCCGGATAGGCCCAGCGTCTGAGGTACCCAAGATGATTCATAAGTACAACGCCAAGTCCCTGTCCATGTGGAACCACGACGAGCTCAAGGTCATGCTGCTCCTACCCGGCCAGACCCGCCCCATGGGCTACTGCCAAGGCAGCGAACAGGACGAGCAAGAGCTACGCGACATGGCCGAAGCCGAGGGCGTGGATGACCTGAAGATCCACAAGCGCCTGCTCAAGACGGGTCGGGAGCACTGGACGCTTGGAGAGGAGAGGGTGGAGACGGAGTGGGTGGAAGACGCGGAGTAGCAGCGGTGTCCAGGCGGGCACACTGGCCATCGACCACGACCACAACAGAATTACAGCGGACATCTACCCCCGATAGTAGAATTCCAACAGGAGTCTTATCCTGACCTGGGAAATGCCACTGGAAGTCCTCGGAGTGCTGGTCGGCGCCGGCGTGCCCCTGGCCATTGTGCTCGCCCACCTCGCCGGCGGATCAACGCACACCCTCCTGGACAAAGACACGATCCAAACAAAGTTGGCCGACCTGGATCCAAGCGCAGAGTTGGCCGAAGTGCTGGTCTGTGAGGGGGGCCAGAGCGCCTTGTTCACCTTGGCCGACGGGCGCCTGGGGGTGGCCTGGACGATGGAACGCTCCTTGAGCCTGCGCCTGTTGAGCACCTGGCAGCTCAAGGAAAGCGGTCAGGGCTTGGAGGTCGATCTGCGTGATCCAGGCTGGCCTACTCGGCGGCTTCAAGTCCATTCCCAAGAGACCCGCCAACAGTGGCTACACACACTGGGGCCAGTATGACGCCACCTGATCTTCCCGACATCGTGGCCTTGGCCGTACCCTTCTTTATCTTGAGTATGGGCGCCGAGCTCCTACTGGGAAAGTGGACCGGGCGCGCCCGCTACGACACCCGAGACACCGCTGCGTCACTGGTCATGGGGGTCGGCAATCTGTCCATCGGCATCGTGTTTGGCTTTGTCAGCTTGGGCGTGCTGATGTGGCTCTACCCCTACCGCCTGATGGACTGGGGCTGGAGCTGGGAGTGGTTTCTCCTAGCCTTCATCATCGACGACGCGCGCTACTACGTCTTTCACTACTTGGCGCACAAGAGCCGCTGGTTCTGGTGGGGGCACATCACCCACCACTCCTCCCAGCACTACAACCTGAGCACCGCACTGCGCCAAGAGTGGAGTTCCCCTTGGAACCTGGCGTTTCTGCTGCGGGTACCGCTGGTTCTTCTCTTAGGCATGCACCCGCTGATGCTCGCGTTTCTGGGCGGAGTCAACCTGGTCTACCAGTACTGGATCCACACCGAAGTGATCCGCCGCTTGCCGAGCCCCATCGAGTTTCTGTTCAATACGCCGTCTCATCACCGGGCCCACCACGGCGCCAACCCGCGCTACCTGGACTGTAACTTTGGGGGCACCTTCATCATCTGGGACCGCATCATGGGCACCTTCCAGCCGGAGCTGGACGAGGAGCCGGTGCGCTACGGGTTGACCCACAACATCGCCACCTACAACCCCCTTCGCATCGCCTTTCATGAGTTGATCAGCATTGGGCGAGACGCGACCCTGAGAGGCATCGGCGTGGGGGACAGGCTGCGCTACGTCTTTGGTCCGCCGGGTTGGAGCCACGACGGCAGCCGCAAGACCGCCGAGACCGTCAAGAGCGAGTGGCGGGCAGAGCAGAAGAAGGCCGAGCAGCACGCACAACAGCCATCTCAGAACTAGGGAAAATAGCCGGGGTAGCCATGCCCTGGATACCGACCCAGAGCGGCTGCCACAGGACCCGACGGACGCCACAGCTCGAGTGCCCAACGGCAGCGCCGACTGGTACATCGCGTTCGAGTTCGATACCAGCAATCGCTACTTCCTGAGCACCTGCGAGGTCTACTCATGGCATTGAGCGACGAAGAAAAGGCCGAGCACGCGGCAAAGATGAAGGCCCTAAAAGTCACACAGGACGCCGAGGTCAAGACCAAGACCATCCACCGCGGTGTGGTCATCGTGAACACTGGCGACGGCAAGGGCAAGAGCACCTCCGGCTTTGGTGTGGCCATTCGAGCCGCTGGCCACGGCCAGAAGGTCGCCGTGATGCAGTTCGTAAAGGGCACCTGGAAGACCGGTGAGCAGGCCGCGCTCAAGCGCTTCCCCGAGATCACCCACGAGGTCTCCGGTGACGGCTTTACCTGGAACACCCAGGACGTAGAGCAGGACATCGCCAGCGCGCAGCAGGGCTGGGCCCGCGCCGTGGAGATGATTCAGGGCGGGGAGTTCAAGGTGGTCGTGCTCGACGAGATCAACATCGCCCTGCGCTACAACTACCTGGAAGCCGCCGCTGTGGCCCAGGTGCTGCGCGACAAGCCCGAGCACGTCTCCATCGTGCTGACAGGACGCGACGCCCCCCAGGAAGTCATCGACGCAGCCGACACGGTCACCGAGTTCCAGGTGGTCAAGCACGCCTACACGGCCGGCATTCGGGCCAGAAAGGGCGTGGAGTTTTAGGCGGACTGTCCAGCCAGGCCCTGCACCGCTGAGAGCAGGGCTTGGGCCTCGGCCGTGCCCTGCTTGGGCCCCAAGCTCAGGCGCAGGGTGCCATTGGGGTCGGTGCCCAGCGCTTCGTGGGCCATCGGCGCACACTGAATGCCCCCGCTGGCCACGACTCCAGCAGAGCGAAGCTTGGCCGATGCCTCTGCTGCAGTCATACCCTGCAAAACAACGCTGCAGGTGGGCACACCGGGCGCCGCGCCAAGCACCCGAACGCCAGGAAGCTGGGTCAGTCCATCCCGCAGCGCCGACAGGGCCGCCAGCACACCCTCCAAAGGCTGCTCTCGGGCCATCCAAGCCAGCCCCGCCGCCAGTCCACAGAGTGCCGGCAGGTTCACCGAACCCGTGTCGCAATAGCTGGGCCCATCGTCACAGGAATCCAGGCCGCAGCGCGCTCCGGGCGTGTCCATCACCAGCCCCTCCCGAAGGTACAACCCGCCCGCCCCGCTGGGACCCTGAGGCCCTTTGTGGCCAGCAAAAGCGAAGAGGTCCACGCCCAACTCGAGCAGGTCCAGCGGGTGCCATCCGGCCACCTGAGCGCCATCCAGTAGACAGAGGGCGCCGTACTCGTGCGAGAGTTCCACCAGCTCTCGCCACGGCAGCAGCTCTCCGCTCACGTTGCTGGCCATGGACATAGCGACCAGCCGAACCCCGCCAGCCTTGAGCTGCTCTTCGACCTGGTTCAGGTCAATGGGCCCAGCCTGGCCTCGGGGAAGGTGCAGGGTCTCTACCCCCTGAAGCTTGGCCAACGGGCGAACCAGCGCGTGGTGCTCCATCTGAGAGCTCAGGATCCGGTCTCCCCCTTCCCAAGGTAGATCCGCGATGGCCACAGCCAGCGCCTGGGTACAGGAGGGGGTGATGAGCATGCGCTCCGGTCCCACCCCAAAGGCCCGCGCCACGCCCCGATGCGCGTCCTCAAAGAGCCTGCCCCACTCCGCCGGCAAGGCCATCGTGGCGCGCTCCGCCGCCTGGAGAACCGCGTCGGGCTTGGGCCAGCTGGTGCCAGCGTGGTTGTGGTACTGCACGGAGCGCTTCATGGGCTCTTTTACCAGAAACGCGACCCAGGGATGCCCTTGAAAGGGCCCTTCACATCGGGCGTGATCCAGCCGCCGTAGAAGTCCCCGGGCTGCGGTGTGACCCGGGCGCCGTCCACCAGACAGTAATCCACCGAGCCGGCGTAGAGAGCAATGTAGCCGGGCAACATGCCGCTGCCCGGGGTGGGGTTGGCATAGGACCAGGCCACAGCGCGCACGCGCACAACCCCTGCGCCGTCGACATCAGCGACCAGATCGTGGTAGCTGGCCTGCCCCTTCCACTCACAAAAGCTGCCCTGGGCTGAGCGGCTGGGCTGAAGGGCGCCGGCCACAAAGTCGTCGGGGTGCAGGTAGTAGGTGGGCGGATGGCTGGTCTCGAGCACCCGCAGACCTCGGCTGCAGTCCGCGATGCAGACCCCGTTCAGGTAGACCTGAAGCCGACGCTTGGTGGGCTCAATCCGGGGGGGCCGAGGGTACTCCCACACCGACTCATCTCCTGGGCCGATGGGGTCTGGAGTAGGCCAGGATGGGTTGCGCATGTGCCCCATAGGTCAGCAGCTCCAAAGCCTCGCAGTTTGGACCTCGAAACCCAGCTCGGTCCAAGTCGTGCGTCTGCGAGTGGCCACAGCTCTCACAGGTCCAAGAGCCCTGCAGAACCAAACCGCAGTCGTCACAACGCTTGAAGGCCAAGCCGTACTCCCCATGCCGAGCAGGGCGACTCCGATGGCCAGAGCGACCCCTCTCCCACATCCCCTGCTCTCAGCAGGTTGCCGCCAAAGATCGCCCTTGCCAGCCCGAGGAGCAACACGGGCCCATTGCCGGCCCGGCTGATCAAGTTGCCCACCATTCTCGCCTCCCTCCGCACCCTTGCATGGTCCCCGTCTTAATGCAGCCCATGATCTGCAGTCCATGAAGCTACAACGCGGCCCAGCACTGATGATGCTCGCGACCCTGGTCTTCACGGTCATGGTCAGCTTGGTCAAGATCGCACGCCAGGAGCTGGATGTCTTTGACGTCATCCTGTTTCGGGGTCTGGTTGCTGTGCCCGTTGCCCTGGCCCTGGCTCGGGGCAAGCTGCACATCGAGCGCAAGGGCCTGCTGCTGCTGCGGTCGGCCACGGGCTTTGGCTCGATGCTCTGCTTCTTCGGCGCCGCAAAGGGCCTGGCCATCGCCGACCTACAGATCATCTCCAGGCTGCAGCCCCTGGCAGTGGGGTTTTTGGCTCCGCTGGCGCTGGGGGCCGCAGAGAAGCCCAAGCGCGGCATCTGGATCGTGCTCGTCCTGGGCCTGCTGGGCTGCGGGATCATCATCGGTCCGGAGCTGGCCGTGGGGGACTGGTGGGGCGGACTGGCCTTGGGGGCGGTGCTCTTCTCCGCTGTGTCCCATACCTCCGTACGGGCCCTAAAAGGCGAGAACAGCGCCAGCGTGGTGTTCTGGTTTCAGCTCTTCGTCACCGTGATCTGCGGGGTCATCTGGCTGGTCACGGACAGCAGCCTGCCGCCCGCTCACTTGATCTGGATCCTTGCAGCCGTGGGCGCCCTGGCTAGCTTGGGCCAGTGGCTGATGACCCAGGCCTATGCCGCTGACTCCGCCGCCAACGTGGCCGCAGCTTCCTACGTCAGCCCACTCTTCGGAGCGGCAATGGACTGGATCGCCTTCTCCGAGCTGCCCACCTGGCAGGCGCTGGTGGGCGGTACTCTGATCATCGGCGCCGGCCTATGGCTGGTGTTCCGTAGGGCAGACCCCAGCTTAGAGAGCGGAAAAAAGTAGCTCCCTCCTCGGCGCCACCAGCAAACTCAGCAGCGGCCGTGGCCTTGGATTTGTCTTTGGACAGGCCCGGCAGCCGCCTGCTGCACTGGACGGGCTCCAAGGCTCAGCCACGCCGAAGCGCGGCTCTCTGCTCCAATGGGATACGACCGGAGTGTGCTCTTAGACCCGCGAAACGGCCCGGACTGGGACCTGCCCATGAGCAGCGCCCCACTCCAACCCTATGTCATCGCCTCCAGCCCCAGGACTGGAAGCACGCTCTTGGCCCGCCTGCTCTGGGACACCCGTCTGGTAGGGGCGCCCAAGGAGTACTTGAACCCCATGCAGCTGCGGGACTGGGGCCTGAGACTGGCCAGCCCGCCTACCTCTTGGGCCTTGTCTCTCCTAACAGGCCACGCGGTCGGTCTTGCCGGCAAGCCGCCCCTGTGCCCAGATCCCGCCCAGCACCTCGCCCAAGTGAAAGAGCGGCGCACCGGCCCGGCCGGACACTTTGGGATCAAACTGCACTTCCATCACTTTGAGCAGCACTGCAGGGGTGGAATCACAGCGCTGCTTGGGGCCACACCAAAGTGGATACACATCACACGTGCGGACCGTCTGGCTCAGGCCATCTCCTGGGACCGAGCCCTGCAATCCGGCCAGTGGGCCGCACACCAGCGGGGCCCCCGCCTCCCGGAGCGCTACAGCCGCACGCGCATTCAGCGCGCTCTGGACCGCATCGCGGAGCAAGACGCTGGGTGGCAGCGGGTGCTCGCAGACCAAGCCGTATTGCACCTGGAATACGAAGAGCTGCTGGCACACAAGGCGACCACGCTGCGGCGTTGCTTGGACTGGCTTGGAATCGGCCAGGCCGAGTCTGTCGCACTGCCCCCTGACGGGCTCCGCAAGCAGAGCGATGGGCTGTCTGCGTCGTGGAAGCAGCGCTTTCAAGACGGGGATTAGACCGGGCAGACGACTCGGCACGGGACGCGCTACTCTGGCCACCATGGCTCTGCTTCGCGACAACGTCCTGCTCACTCTGCGCCTGGTGCTCGGCAGCTTTTTCCGAAGGATTCGCGTGCAGGGACTGGAGAACGTACCCCAAGACCGCGGCGGCATTCTGGTGTCCTGGCACGTCTCCGGGGTCATCGACCCCGCTCTGATGGTGAACACCTTCCCGCGCCAAGTGGCCTTTGGCGCCCGCCACGGTCTGCTCAAGATTCCGCTCATCGGCACCGTGCTCAAGGAGATGGGCACCGTGCCCATTTACCGAGCGGAGGACCTTCAGGACCTGAGCACGGAGCAGCGCCGCGCGCAGAACGCCGGCAGTCTGGACGCCTTAGCCCAGGCGGTCGCAAATGGTAAGTTTGCAGCGCTCTTTCCCGAAGGAGACACCCACGACAACCCTTACCTGAGCCCCATCAAGTCAGGGGCCGCGCGCTTCTACTACCGGGCCCGGCAGCTTCAGCGGGTGGACGCAGAGCTCAAAGCGGCGCCCTCGCCTG
>CAJQPC010000194.1 GCA_905480105.1 uncultured bacterium
CCCTCGGTGGACAGGCCGAACACTACGCGGCTGTGATCGACAAGCCACTGGTGGAGAAGAGCGAGGTTCGTGGCTTTGGCGACCTCGGATCTGGCGGCAAATAGGCTGTGCTGCCTTTCGAGCGGTTCAGCCGCGACCTTGCCATTGACCTTGGAACAGCCAACACACTGGTTTGGGCCGAGGGAAAGGGCATCGTACTGGAGGAGCCCAGCGTCGTCGCAGTCCACCGCTCCGAGAGTGGTGCTTACGGAGAGGTCCTGGCAGTAGGCGCCGAAGCCAAAGAAATGCTCGGACGAACGCCTGGCTCGATCGTCGCGGTCCGGCCCCTCAAGAATGGCGTCATCGCAGACTTCCACGTGACTGAGGAGATGCTGCGTGCGTTTATTCGGCGGGCCATCGGCCGCGCGCCCATGGTCAAACCACGCGCCCTGGTCTGCATCCCCTTTGGCCTGACCGAGGTGGAAAAGAGGGCAGTCTACGAGTCCGCACGCTCTGCAGGTGCAAGGGAGGTACGGCTCATCTCCGAGCCCATGGCTGCAGCCTTGGGGGCTGGCCTTCCTGTCCTGGAGCCATCGGGTAGCCTCATCGTGGACATCGGAGGCGGGACTTCCGAGATCGCCGTGATCAGTTTGGGAGGGTCCGTTGAGAGTCTCTCTCTTCGCTTAGCGGGAGATCACCTCAACGCAGCCATCACAGACATGGTCGAGCAGACCCACGGCATCGTCATCGGGGAACGCACAGCCGAAGCCCTGAAGCTCGAGCTGGGCTCCGCCCAACGGGCTGATCCAGCGCCTACATCTGTGGTCAAAGGCCGAGATGCCCTTTCGGGCATCCCCAGGCAAGTGCACGTAACCAGCGAGGACATGCGCCAAGCCATGCTGCCCATACTCCGGCAGCTCGTCGAAGGGGTCCGGCAGGTACTCGAGGCGACTCCACCTGAGTTGGCAGGGGACATCCTTCAGAAAGGCATGGTCCTGTGCGGGGGCGGCGCGTTGCTCCGAGGCCTGGACCAGTTCTTGGCGGATGAGACAGGACTGCCCGTTGTACTCACCGACGACCCATTGCGGTCGGTGGTCAAAGGCTCCGGTCGCGCGCTGGAAGATGCGGCCCTGTTGGAACGGGTCGCCCTTCCCTAATCACACAGGGCCAGATCCCTGCGTGGTCCACAATGGCACAGCTCTGAGAGTGCGCCACATCGCCAAGGTTTAGCAGCGCACCGTTGCTCAGCTTGTGCAGACCAGGGGTGTGGCTGTGCCCACAAACCACAAGCCGACAGCCTGGGCCGAAGTTGGTTTCTGCCCAGACCTTCTGCGCCTGCAATATCCGCTCACTGCCGCCCCCTTCGTGGTCAGCCGCCAATCGTGAGCCTAGCTTTGCGCCTCGGGTCGGTCCCAGCAGCCTCATCAACACCGCAAACGGCAGCGAGCGGAGCACCCTGGATGCGCCCCGATAGCCCAGACTCAAGTCCGCCTGGTCACCATGGGCCAAGAGGGTTGCGTGGCCCGCCAGATGGACACGCAGCTCTTGGGCGACCTGTATACCCAGCTTTTCCAGTCCTGCCCCCACAGCAAAGTCATGGTTCCCAGGAATGAAATGGACTTGGCAACCTGCGGCCGCACACGCGTGCAGCGCCGCCAAGACGGGCACGAACTGCGCACTGACTTGCCCATCGTGTCCCCACCAAAAGTGGAACAGGTCACCCAGCACAAACACCCGTCCCCAGTCTTCTGCCCTGAGCAGCTGTACCAGCAGATCCTGGTTGGGATCCTGCAAGCCGCGCAGGTGCACATCGGAGAGCAACAGGTCCATACCCCACCCTACCCCGCTCGCTGCGGTTGCGGAGGTTAGGGAACCCGCATGCAAGCCCCCCTGCCTGAGCGCCTCCGTCCAATCAACCTCGATGAAGTGGTCGGCCAATCTCATGTACTGGAACATGACCAACCCTTTCGGAAGGCATTGGCACGAGGGAGTGTGCGCTCTCTTCTCCTGGTTGGCCCTCCAGGCTGTGGCAAGACCACCCTGGCGCGGCTGGTTGCAAGAGAGGGACAGGCCCGCTTTGAGACGCTCTCCGCGGTCTTGGACGGAATGAGCGAGCTGAGAGCTGCAGTCAAGCGCGCCCGCGAGGCCAGGACCAGCCTGCACCCCCAAGCCACCGTTCTTTTCGTGGATGAGATCCACCGCTGGAACAAAGCCCAGCAAGACGGACTTTTACCCCACGTAGAAGATGGGACCCTCATTCTGATCGGTGCAACCACCGAGCACCCGGGGTTCGCCCTGAGGCGGACCCTTCTCTCGAGAATGGAAACCATCCGACTGCAGCCGCTGACCGTCGCCGAAGTTGTGGGTTTACTGGAACGGGCATTGAACGACCCACGTGGCTTAGAAGCCCGGAACCTGCACGCAGAACTTCCAGCCCTACAACGCATCGCCCAACTTGCCGACGGCGACGCGCGGCAAGCCTTGAATCTATTGGAGCGTGTCTGTGATGCACTAAATGACGGCGAGTGCCTATCTCTGGACGCCGTTGAACAGCGATTGGACACCGCTTTGGCATCTGCTGCATTAGACGAGGAGGCCCATTACGACCTGAGCTCAGCGCTCATCAAGTCCATTCGGGGAAGCGCACCCGACGCTGCTGTCTACTGGCTGGCTCGTTTGTTGGAGTCTGGCGAGGACCCTGCCTTTGTCTGTAGACGGCTGATCATCTCTGCAAGCGAAGACATCGGAAACGCCGACCCCCGAGCGCTCTCCCTGGCCGTTTCCTGCGCCCATGCCGTTGAACGCATAGGCATGCCCGAGGCCAGAATTCTCATGGGGCAAGCCGTGACCTATTTGGCCACCGCACCCAAGAGCAACGCAGCCTACCTGGCCATCAATGCCGCGATTGCTGAGACCAAGAACTCCGGCGCCCTGCCCGTCCCCCGCCACTTAAGAAACGCCGCGACCCAAATCCACAAACAGGAAGGCGCCGGCGAGGGCTACATCTACCCGCATGACGCACAGTTCGGCGTAGTGGACCAAGAATACTTGCCCACAAGCCTTTCAGGGAAGCGCTTCTACAACCCAAAGAAATGGGGGAACGAAAAACTAATTGGTGAACGGCTCAACTGGTGGAGGTCGAAGCTATCAGACAGCTAAGTCCCGGACCGAGCACTTCCCCAAGGAACAAATAAGCCACCCCCGGGAGCACTGAATGCTCGACCGGGGGTGGCAAGGGGAAGGACGGCGATAACCTACTCTCCCACAGCGTGACCGCTGCAGTACCATCGGCTTCTTGGAGCTTAACTTCCGTGTTCGGTATGGGAACGGGTG
>CAJQPC010000195.1 GCA_905480105.1 uncultured bacterium
CAACCAGCGCGAGGTCGGCGCTCACACCCATTCCTTCGCCAACGCCCTGCGTTCTGCGTTGCGCGAGGATCCCGATGTCATCTTGGTCGGCGAGCTACGCGATCTGGAGACCATTTCCCTGGCTTTGACCGCCGCGGAGACGGGCCACCTGGTCTTTAGCACCCTGCACACAAACTCTTGCCCGGAGACCATCGACCGCCTGATCGACGTCTATCCTCACGAGCAGCAGAGCCAGGTGCGGACCATGCTCGCCAGCTCCTTGAACGCGGTTGTCAACCAAGCACTTCTGCGCCATCAAGATGGGAAGAGTCGCGTTGCGGCTCACGAGATCATGATCGCCACCCCAGCGATTCGAAACCTGATCCGCGAGAACAAGCTCTACCAGATCCAGTCCATCATGCAGACTGGAAAGTCCGAGGGCATGCAGACTATGGAGGATTGCCTCAAGGGCTTGGCGCTGCGCCGCATCATCCACCGTAAGGATGCGGTCGAGTACACCGGAAACCATCGGCTCTTCGAGAATGAAGATGCCCTTGGCCGCAGACCGCCAGGGCGACGCTGATGCAGATCTACGTAAACGGTGAGCCCAAGCAGATCGCAGAAGGGCTGAACCTGGGCGCGCTCTTGGCCGACCTGGACCTGAAGGTGGAAGCGGTCGCGGTTGCTCTGAATCTGAGCGTGGTACCTCGCAGCCGTTTGGCAGAGCAGATCTTGGTCGATGGCGATCGAATCGAGGTGGTGCGGGCTGTCGGTGGAGGCTGATCGGCGTCCGTGGGATGTGTTGCTCATCTCGGGCAGCTTTCTGGTGGTGCTCGCCTGGGCTTGGCGTCCCATTTGGGACATCGACCTGTTCTGGCACGTGGTGGTCGGCCGTCTGATTCTGGAGGGTGGGGTTCCGAGCACTGATGTGCTCTCGGCAGCGGATCCCACGGCCCCTTGGACCACCTTTCAGTGGGGCTACGAGGTACTCGTTGCGGCCGTCGAGGCCACCTTAGGCTTGCCTGGACTCAAGGCCTTGCATGCCGGGCTCTTGGCCGGCACCTTCGGGTTGCTCGCGGGCTTGCTGCGCAAAACTGGCGCTTCGCGCACTCTTTGTCTGGGCATCCTGGGCCTTGCCTTGTTGATGGTCGAGGACCGCATCCGGGCCCGGCCTCATCTCTTCGAGCTGCTCTTTGTGGTGGGCCTAACCCCCCTGCTCTATGGCCGAGAGCGCCAAGCCATGCCCGTCATTTTGGTTCTTCTCATGGGTGTTTGGGCCAACCTGCACGCGGTCTCCAGCTTGTGGTGGCTCGCCTTTGTGGGTGCCTGGACGGTCTCTAAGCCTTCGGTCAAGCGTCTCGGAACGTTGGCCGCTGGGGCAGTAGTGGCCTTGGCCAGTCCGCCTGCACGCAAGGGACTGATAGGGGCCTTGGTCTCCCACTCCGACTGGCCTGCCGACTTGGTACCGGAGCTCTTGCCCACCTGGGCCTACTGGGATCAGGGCTTCTTCGGCTGGGCGGTGCTGCTGGGTGTGCTGCTGGGCCTGGCAGCAGCCCTGCACCTCGTCAGCGCCAAAGAGCAGGACTTGGGCTTAAAGTTGGCTGCCCTGGGCTGCGCAATAGCCGCTGTTCTTATGGCCCGTTGGGCCTGGCTGGCAGTGCTGCCGCTGGGCCTGTGGATGTTGTGGCAAAGGCCCAGTTGGGGCTGGGCTGTTGGTGCAGTGTCTGTGGGGGTAGTGCTGGCACATGTGGGCCCCCGTTGGTCGCTTCAGGATCGACTTCAAACCCTCGAAACAGGACGTTTTCCGGTGACAGCCTGTCGGGCCATGCAGGATCAAGACCTGCGTGTCCCCCTGGACACGACCTCTGCCTGGAGTGGCTATCTGCTCTACTGCCTGTACCCCCAGGGACGTGTGCTGGCTGACGGGCGCTTGGTGTTTGGCCCGCAGGTAAGCGAGCTACTCTTGGCCCGCCAAGCCGGGGACCTGTCCACCTTTGATACGGCCGTAGGGGTTTACGGGACCCAGGCCTTGGTGTGGCCCACGGCGAACCGCCCGCCGCTGGATGAATCCCGATGGCGGCTGGTACACAGCGATTCCCTTGCCCAGGTCTGGCTACCCCTTCCGATGTGGCCGCGGTGGCAGAACAGCCTCGAGCAGGCAGACTGACCCCATGTGAGGCCCGCGCTCGCATGCCTCCTAAAAATCGTCTGGTCTGACCGAGAGCTTGCCTTAGAGTGGCCGACGGTTCTCCAGCGCCCGCATCAAACTTACCTTATCGGCGTACTCAATCTCCGTTCCAACGCTCACGCCGTAGGCCAAGCGGCTGACCTGGATGCCCAAGGGTTTGAGCACTCGGTGCAGGTAGAGCGCAGTGGCGTCGCCTTCCACATCAGGGTCGGTGGCCACGATGACCTCCTGCACATCTGTGAGGTTGGCCAGCAAGGGCCGAATACGCAGCTGGTCTGGGCCAATGCCATCCAAGGGGGAAATGGAGCCGTGCAGGACGTGGAACAACCCGCGGTACTCGCCGCTGCTTTCTATGGCCTGGATGTCCTGTGGCCGCTCTACCACGCACACGATGCTTGGGTCGCGTCGGGTGTCTGAGCAGGTCTTGCAGGGGCTGGTGGTTGCGATGGTGCAGCAGCGCGCACACTCCACCACGCTGCCTTGTAGACCACCCACCGCGGCGGCGATCTCGGTGACCACCGAGTCGTCGGTGCGAAGTAGCCACCAAGTCAGGCGCCAAGCCGTCTTCTCGCCAATGCCAGGAAGGCGGGAGAGGGCCTGAACACAGCGGCGGATGGGATCCATTTGGCGCTCCTGTAGTGCCTGAGCACGGTCGCTGTGGGCTACATCAGGCCAGGAGGCAGAGGCATGCCACCGGTGGCTTCCTGCATCTTCGCGGCCACCACGTCCTTGGCCTGGCGCAGAGCATCGTTGGTCGCGGCATGGATCAGGTCCTCGAGCATCTCCCGGTCGTCCATGGCCGACGGGTCGATAGAAACGCTGACGATCTGCTGGCCGCCCGTTGCAACGACTCGAATCATGCCGCCACCAGCCTGGCCGGTCACGTGGGTTGCCTCGGCGTCCGTCTTGGCTTGAAACATTCGCTGCTTCAGTCCGGCCATCATGCCTTGCAGGTTGTTCATATCGATGCTCATGGGAGTCCCTCGGGATCAGAAAGTGGAATTAAATCAATAAGTTTGGCGTCCAGGGCCTTGATGGCGCGCAGAACGATGGGGTCTTGAGCAGCTTGCTCAAGTAGAACCAACCTGTGGGCGGCCAGCATCTTGGCGCGAATCTCCCGACGTGTCAGGCGATCTTGGTCGCCTTCTGCTCGCAGGCGGGCACTCAGGGCGGTAACACCGGGAAAGATGATGCCGATGGCCTGGAGTAAGAAGGGGTCTTGGGCCACCTTTTTGAAGCGCAGCACCGCAGCCTCGCCGGGGGCCACGATCTGTAGCGTGTGGTTTTCTACGCCGATGAGCGCGGTGTTCTCGGCAGCTGCCCAGTACTTTGCGCGCTGGGGTGCAAGCCAGGCTTGAAGGGCTGCATAGCGACTCTCTTCGCTGGCTCCGGGCGGAAGCGGCATGGGCAGTGCGACTGGAATCTCGGTGTCGTTGTTGTCCAACATGCCCAAGGGCGCTTGGGGGGGAGGAACATCGTCTAAGCGAGACGCAGTGCTCTCCGTGTGCAGCTCGGGAGGAGGAGATTCCTTTCCCATGGGCTTTGGGGCCGCTCGGGGTGCCGGCTTGGCGGCGGGCTTTGGGGCCGTTTGGGGCGCCCGCTTGGCGGTGGGCTTTGGGGCCGTTTGGGGCGCCGGCTTGGCGGTGGGCGTTGCCGGAGCCTTGGATGCAGGCTGGGGAGCCGCTGGCCGCTCCGGTGTCCGCTGCTGTGCGCTGGGGGAGGGAGCGGTCTCAGCGGCCCGGCTGGCGCCGGGCCTGGGTCTGGCGCTGGGTAGGTCGTCCCCTTCACCTTGTGCAGACCCACCATTGGAGCGGGCGTCTCGTGCACGAGGCCCGCGCGCCGAGGGCCGAACGCCGCCTTGACGCATGGTGCGTTCCAGGCCTTCCAGGCGCGAAACCAAGTGTGCAACGGGCTGGACGGGTCGCACAGTGACCAAACGAGCCACGGCCATCTCCAGGACCAAGCGGGGCCGGCTGGAACGGGCGACCTCGTCATGCACAGCCAGCATGACCTGGAACCAGCGTGAGAAGGTCTCGGCGTCCAGTCCCTTACACAGTGCGGCCAAGCGCTCTAATTCCTCTGCAGGAGCGTCTACGTGCTTGCGCGCAGCGGGAGAGAGCACGGTCAAGGCCGCGTTTCGAAGCAGCTCCAAGAGCTCCGAGGTGAACTGAGAGAGCTCGTAGCCGTAGTCGTAGACCGCGGCGATGCTGTCCAAGCACTTCTCGGGCTGGGCTTGGGTCAGCCCCTCTAAGAATCCGAAAAGTAAGCCGCGGTCCACCAAACCTAAGATCTTGGCAACCTGATCCGTGTCCACGTTTTCGCCACCAAAGGCAATGACCTGGTCCAGCAGAGACTGGGCATCGCGCATGCTGCCTTCTCCGGCGCGTGCAATCAGACGCAGTCCCTCGTCTGGGATCTCGATGCCCTCGGCGTCGATGATGGTCCGTAGGCGCTTGACCACTGTTTGGGTGGGGATGCGCTTAAAGTCGAAGCGCTGAACCCGAGAGAGAATGGTGTCTGGGATCTTCTGGGGCTCGGTGGTCGCGAAGATGAACACGACGTGGTCGGGTGGCTCCTCCAGGGTCTTGAGCAGGGCGTTGAAGGCCCCGATCGACAGCATGTGCACCTCGTCGATGATGTAGACGCGGTACTTGTCTCGGCTCGGCAGGTAGCGAACCGAATCCCGCAGGGCGCGCACATCTTCTACCGAGTTGTTGGACGCGCCGTCGATCTCGGTCACATCCGAGCTGTTGCCGCGGCCAAGATCGATGCAGCTAGGGCACGTACCGCAGGGGGTCGGCGTGGGTCCCTTGTGGCAGTTCAGGCAGCGCGAGAGGGTTCGCGCTGCAGTGGTCTTGCCCACGCCGCGGGCACCCGTGAACAGGAAGGCGTGGTGAATTCGACCCAGCGTCAGGGCGTTCGTCAACGTTCGGGTGACGTGGCCCTGCCCGGCGATCTCATCGAAGGTCGTCGGGCGCCACTTTCGGGCAATGGCTTGGTAGCTCATGGGGCTCTCGCTCAGGGGGAGAGCCTAACTGTTTTAGCAGCCAGAATTTGGCCGGTGGTCCCCCGAACGCAAAAATCCACGGGGCAAGGAGATGACCGGGTTGGTCCGAGGCCCCAAGAGTACCGTCTACCGTTGCTCCCTTCCGGGCCTGGCGGGGTTCACAGCTCTTGGTCCTTGGGACCCGGTCATCACCTTGCCCCGCGGATGGGGGCGCGCGCACTGCGGATGGCGGAGAGAAAGGGATTCGAACCCTTGGTACGTTGCCGCACATACGATTTCCAATCGTACACCTTCGTCCACTCGGTCACCTCTCCTATTCATCCGCAGCGCGCGAATCTTAAAGACAGAATCCACCCAGAAGGGTGTTTTGAACGGTCTAAATGGCGGAGAGGGTGGGATTCGAACCCACGGTAGCTCTCACTACATTTGATTTCGAATCAAACGCCTTCGTCCACTCGGCCACCTCTCCAAAGGTGTGGGTCCGCTCACGCCTAAGCTTAGGCATCTCGCGTCTTGGCCGCCCGTTTCCGAGCGCGAAGCTGGCCGAAGAACTCTCGCAGCATCGCGCTGCATTCTTCTGCCATGACCCCAGGCACCAGCTCGAAGCTGTGGTTCAGCTTGGGGTGGGCGCTCAAGTCGCCCACACTTCCACAGAATCCTGCTTTGGGGTCGTCCGCTCCGTAGACACAGCGTTGGATCCGAGAGAGAACCATTGCGCCGGCGCACATCGCGCATGGCTCCAAGGTGACGTAGACCGTGCAGTCTTCAAGGCGCCAGTGGCCTTGTGCCTTTGCCGCTGCGCGCATGGCGCTCAGCTCGGCATGACCGCAGGGATCATCCTGCGTCTCTCTCGTGTTGTGGGCACTCGCAAGCACCCTTCCTTCGGCGTCTACCACGACTGCGCCCACTGGGACTTCTCCCAATGTGGCCGCATGCTTCGCTAACGCTATGGCTTGGGCCATAAAGTAGTGATGCGTGTCGGGACCGTTCATTTCTGTCACGTCAAAGATCATATCTCGTTGGGCCAAGGCCCTTTGAGCCCCCGGCAAGTAAGATCCGGTTCACCGGATGTCAACAAGGATGCACATGCCCCTGCGCCAACACTTGCAACCTTGGTTGCGCGCTCGGATAGCCGAGGTAGCAGAGCGGGCCTTGCAGCCCTTGAAAGCTGAACGTCAAGCCCTCTGGCCCGGCGCCAAAGATCAGGCACGTGAGTTGGATCAGCTGGAACTCAAGCTACAGGCAGCGGAGTCGAATCTCGCTGCACTAACCGCACCCTTCTCACCCACAATGACCGTGCACCAAGCCTGGACGCGGCACCCGGGTGTACGCGCGATCTTTGCCCGGTACCACCTGCCGGATTGTCCGGCCTGCCCTGTGGGTGCGGATGAGCGCTTGGAGGAGGCGGCCTTTGGTTACGGCATCCCCCTGGCATCCTGGCTGGCCGAGCTCAACGCTCTGTTGACGCCGTCTTTGGACTAAGTCGCACCTCAGAGGGGTTTGGGGTCATCGTTGCCCTTGAATTTGATGCGCTAGACACCGATACGCCAGGGGAGCTTTTTTCCTTCCCTTGCGGCCTGCGCGCTGGTGCTCTTAGGCTCCCTCATCTCTTGGAGTATTTTTCCCATGAAGCTTCTGCCCCGCCTGTTCGCGCTCTTTGCCATGGTCTTGGCCGCTGCCAGTCCTGCCGCTGCAGAGGACATCACCCTAAAGGCGGCGGACGGAACCGCGCTCCACGCTGAGTACAACAAGGTCAACGGCGAAGGCGCCGTGGTGTTGGTGCATATGCTTGGCCGCGGCGCCAAGGACTGGCGCTTTGTGGCCGACAAGCTGAACGCCAGTGGTCTGAGCACCATCGCGGTGGATCTCCGCAAGCATGGTGCCAACCTCCCCCAGGACTCCGGACGGCCGGAGCTGAGTCCCCAAGATTTTGCAGGCATGAAGCAGGATGTTCAGGCTGCCGTGGCGCATCTCAAGGCCAAGGGCTTTACGGACATACAGATTGTCGGTGCTTCGATTGGGGCCAACTTGGCCCTCCAAGTGGCGGCCGAGGACGAGAGCGTCACCTCCGTAGTCCTGCTCTCCCCGGGGCTGGACTACAAGGGCGTGACGTCGGAAGATGCTCTGGCCAAGTATGGCGAACGTCCTCTGCTGGTGGTGGTCTCAAAGGATGACCGCTACTCGGCCAAAAGCGGTTTGGTGCTGGACTCCCAGGCCAAGGGTGTTCATTCGCTGGTCATCTATGATGCAGCGGGTCATGGCACGAAGATCCTCAACAAGGAGCCCCAGGCCGAGCCTATGCTGCTTTCTTGGCTGTTGGGCACCTACACCTTGACCGATGGGGACGGTGGCGCCTCGCGGGCGGCTGGTTTGCAGACGGGTGACACGAAAGAGATCGAGACCACCGGAAAGAAGCTGGGCGAGGAGTAATCCCGTGCAGGTCCTGATCTCCATGCTGGTGGCGGCTGGCGCCAGCGTCTCGATGGGGGTCTGGTACCGCTACCGGCGCAAGCGGGCTTGGCGAACACTGGCCGGAAAGCGTGGGCTGAAGGTCGTTGGGGGCGGGTTCAGCGGTATGCCCGAGTTGGTCGGGGAACTCGACGGCTACCCGATACGGGTTTGGGTTAGCGAGGTGGAGCCTAACGTGCAGTTCACGGTGGTCAACGCAGCCCAGCAGACCCTTAGGCGGCCTGGCTTTGAGCAGGATCTGGACGCCCTGACCGGTTTGTTGGACGAAGCTGTTCGCCGGGCGATTGTGGATGCCGAGAAAGCATAAGGGGCACGCTCCAGTGTAGACTGCCGGCATGAAGCGACGCGGGCAATCTACGGTGGAATACATGCTGCTCATCAGCGTAGTGAGTGTGGCAGTGGTCGCTGCGCTCTTGGGGTTTTCGGACACGGTTCAGGTGAACGCCCGCGCTTTGTCTGAGAGTCTTGGCATTGAGCTGACCGGGCAGTCTCCCGGAGACCAAGTCAGGTAGGTCATGGAAGAGCTGTTCCCGGTCCTGATTTTTGCCTCCTTCGTCGTGGGGTTTGTGACCCTGGCGCTCAACTCGGCCAAGAAGCATCAGAAGCTCTACCGAGACACGGCCGCGGTCTTAGGCCTGAACTGTTTTGCCTCCGGAAAGTACGGGACTCCCAGACTGATGGGTTTGTACCGTGGCTTTGAGGTGTTGGTGGACAAGGAGGTGCATGGTTCCGGCAAGCACAAAATCACCTACACGCGTTTCAGGGCCCAGCCTCTCAAGCCGCTGCCCGGGGGAATGAGCGTCTGCAAAGAAGGCTTGGGCGGCAAGATTGGAAAGTTCTTTGGCGGCCAGGATATCCTGGTCGGAGACAAGCGCTTGGACGACGCTCTGCTGATCAAGGGCGAGAGAGAGCTTGAGATCCAGCAGTGGTTCCAGCAGGTCGGAGTTGGCCAAGCCGTGATTCGCTTTTTGGATTTGGGCTCCAGAGCGCGTCTGAGTGCCAGCGAGGGTGGTGTGATCCTGGTCAAGCAGCGAATGGAAAGCATGGACCTGATCCAGCACTACTTGGATGAGCTGGTGGATCACTTGATCCCGATAGGCCGAGACGCCGGCAACAAACAGGACAGCCCGGTTCAGTTCCCTGAGCAAAGTGCTCCCAAGCCGGAGCAGGCTCCGGTGGCCTTGCCGGTGCCAACGCCTGCAAAAAAGCGTTGGGACCTGAGCGATATGCAGGCCGAAGCCAAGTCGACTCCCGCTCCCGCTCCCGTGCTGCCTGCTGCACCCCAGTCCTCTGAGCCGGTCGCCGTACCCAAGCCGACGGTTGCTGCGCCCGCCGTCGCCGTGGATCCCCGCTTGGTGCGTCTCTCGTCCAAGGACCTGGGCTACCGGGAGCGCTCTGAGCTGATCGAGTCCCTAAAAAACCAGACAATAGAAGTCCGTCTGACGGTCAAGGAAAGCGAGCGCAGCCGTGGCTTGGGACTCGAGGAGCCGTACCGACATGGTCAGACGGTGATTGGCAGTGTGGGCCCTTGCGAGCTCGGCGTTCACTGTCCGCTCGGGGAGACCGATGCGATCAAGGCCTTGCGCGCCGGTGAGGTCCAGGTTTGGAAGGTGCGTGTACTGGATTGGGACAACTTCTACAGGCGGGCCAGCTGCGAGAAGGTGATCTAAGGTCCACCCCGTGGTTGGCGGTGGAGGATCAGGGTCCGACTGTGGCTGCTTTCGCTCGCGGCCTAACTGCCGTCTTCCAGGCCGGAGACGATGTGGAATTCCACGCGACGGTTGGCCGACTTGCCGGCCGAGGTCCGGTTGGTGTCGATGGGGCGGGTCTCGCCGAATCCATCGGTGCGTAGGCGGCTGCCCTGGACGCCATGGGAGATCATGTACTCAAAGACCGCGTCCGCACGGGCCTTGGACAAGCGCTGGTTGGCCGTCTCGGCGCCATCGGAGTCCGTGTGGCCTTCGATGCGCACCTCGATTTGCGGGTAGTCCTTCATCACGATGACCACCTGGTCGATGATGTCGTAGGACTCCTTGCGGATGACCGCCTTGCCTGTTTCGAACTGGATGCTCTCCTCGATCACGATCTGGCGGCCGGTGATCTTCACCTTTTTGGGCGGTGCGTCGGGGCAGCCATCGCTGTCCAGGTACTGGTTGATGTTCTCGCGTTCAGTTGGGCATTTGTCCACCTGATCCACCACGCCATCACCATCGCTGTCGGGGCAGCCATGGGGTTTGGCACCAGGCACCGTAGGACACTGATCCTGTGGGTCAAAGATTCCATCCATGTCCGAGTCCGGGCAACCCGTTGGCCGGGGGCCAGCCACGCCAGGACACTGGTCCTCGGTGTCTGCTAGGCCATCTTTGTCAAAGTCCGCGACAGGGCAGCCATCCGGTGCCACGCCGGCCTGTGTTGGGCACGCATCCACGTCGTCCTGGAAGGTGTCGCCGTCTTTGTCGGCCACCGGGCAGCCCTTGTCTGGACCTGCCACCATGGGGCAAGGATCGCTTGTGTCAGGCACGCCGTCTTGGTCGTTGTCCCGATCGGGGCAGCCGTCACTGTCTTGGAATCCGTCCTGATCCTCGGCCTGGGCTGGGCACTGGTCAGAGGCGTCGAGCACGCCGTCTTGGTCGTTGTCGGGATCTGGGCAGCCGTCGCGGTCTTGGAATCCGTCCTTGTCCTCGGCCTGGGCCGGGCACTGGTCGTTGTTGTCGTCCAAGCCGTCGCCGTCGCTGTCACCGGTCAGGTCGGGGCAGCCATCCTGGTCTTCGATTCCGTCAAAGTCCTCGGGCTCATTCACGCAGAGATCCCGGGTGTCCGTGATCCCATCTCCGTCGCTGTCCACAGAAATGCAGGAGGGAGCAGTGTCCAGGGCGTACTGCCCGTTGGCTGTGGCCACGTCTAGATGCTCGCGGGCGCGGCGTACGTCGCCCTCTTCAAACTCCACCAAGGTGAAGGCGATGTGAGACTCAGCCATGGCCATCTGTACCGGAGTGCACTCGCGTGCGCCCAGGTTGCCAGCAGCTTGGATGACTCTTTCGGTCTCGCGAAAGTCCTTTTGGAGCACGTCTACGTTCACGCAGCCGGCCAGGAACAAGAGCAGGCTCATTGGTCTTCGACCCCGTCCAAATCCTTGTCTACTTCGTCGAGCATGTCTCTACGCTCCACGTCCACATCACTTTCGCCGTATCTGGCGAGTTCCTCGGCCTGCAGGGCATATAGGTATGCCGCCTTGGTCAGGATTTCGCACTCTTCGAACTCAGATCCGCCCCACTCTTCACGCGCCTTGCGCTGGTGCTCGGTGGCCATGGTCCACTCGTAGGGTGCCTTTTCTTCGGCACCGGCCAACTCGGCAGCCTGTAGGGCTTCGTTGGTCTGTACGAGCGCCACAGTGGGCTTGATGGCGATGCAGCCAGTCAGACTGGGGCCAAGGATCAGCGCGAGCAACAAGGGCAGCGTCCTCCCAAAGATTGGACAGATGGGGGATCAGACCGCGCTCCTAGACCCTAAGTCAAGTCATGGCGCCCCTGGTGGCATCTCCAGGTGCACAGGGCCGCCCGTAGACGCGGCGTTCTCGTCTAGTAGCTCTTCGGCGCTGGGGCCGTCCCAGGACTCGATCAAGGGGCTCAGGTCGAAGACCGCCATGAAGTAGCGGCTGGGCATCTCCCGGTCCGGCAGGTTCACCTCTTGGCTGGACCAGGGCACATAGACCGGCCCGTCTGGAACGTTGTACTCGTTGCCTGGGTAGTCGAACCACTGCAGCTCTACGTACTCGCTGGGCTCTTGTTCAAGGAGCATGGCCAGCTGGCGCACTACGTCCCGATACAGCAGCGCGCCGCGCTGGGGGTCCAGCAGGTAGTAGCCCCGCTCATGCACGATTAGGTGCTGGTAGTTACCGGTAAACGCCAACTCCTGAAGTTCTGCCGGGTCGATGTCCAGCACCGATATGGCCTCGGGCTTACGGGAGATCTCCAAGAGTTGGGCGTCCAGAGTGCTCTCAGCATCGGGCCTGGCCAGGTAGCGCATCCACTCCCCGGCTTCCCCTCCACCTTCCTCCCGAAAGACAGGCGGAATAGCGGGGGTGGTGGCCCAGCTCTTGTAGACCTTTCGGCCGTGCTCAAGTTGGTAGTAGTAGAGCAGGTCCTGTTGTTGCTCCAGGGGCAGTTCGATGATTCCTGCCTGGGCCTGAGGCAGCTCTTGGTACCACTCCGGGGTGCTTAAAGCGGAGACGGAAATGGGGGCGCGCCACATGGTTGGCGCCACGGCGTCTTCGGGCACTGGTCCCACCTCGAAGCGGTAGAGCACTTGGGCGAAAGTCGCCACGATGGCTAGGCTGCAGACGCCGATGCGCAAGCCCCGAATCGGGATGCGGGACAAGCCCATCGCGACCAGGGGAACGGCTGCGACCACCGCTAGCGAGCCCATCCGGTAGGGAGCAAACATGCGGCTCATACCTGGGACCCAGCGGAACATGCCGGTCCACGGTAGGCGCACCACGAACTGGTCGCCCAGGGTCACCACCTGGGTGCTGTCCAGGGTGCCGCCCCACTTTAGGAAGGGGCCCAGGGTGCCCACCCAGAAGACCAGAAAGAGCACTGCCCAGAATCGGCTGCGGGGGTACAGACCGGGCTTGAGAGCCAGGGCGGGGATTAGGCCGCCGAAGAAGAGCACGATTGGCCAGGAGCGCAGGTAGCTGGGGTTGAATAGGCCGTCCATCGTCCAGGAACTGGCGATGGTTCGGTTGAGCGAGGACAGCACATTCTCTTCGTAGTTGCTGGGTCGTAGCGGTACGTCGGCAATGGTGTCGTAGCTTGGGAAACGAAGGAAAAAGCTCAGCTCTGGTAGCTTTTGGGCGCCCCCGGCGCTGGCTCCACTCTCGCCCAGTGCGTAGGGCAGGAAGAAGAATCCACCGACCACAAAGGCGCTGAGCACCAGGACTCCAAGCCACGGCAGATGCCTCCGCATCTGGGCCATGCGCCCCCTGTGTCGCCAGAGCAGGTCCAGGCCGTACACGCCAAAAGCCATGCCGGCAAACAGACCGTAGAACCAATACCAAGCGCCACATAGACCCAGCAGAACTCCGGCCAGTAGACCGTGGGAGACTTGGGTGCTGCGCTCGGCCCGTTCCAGGGCGATGGGAAAGAGCAAGACCCACCAAATGAGAACTTGGCGCAGGCCAGATCCGTGGATGTCTTGCAGGCTCAGGGGGTTGATCACGGCCACAAGTCCACCAACCAGGGCCGCGGAGCGAGACCAGGTCAGGCTTCGGGCCAGGGCGTAGCCACACAGGCCATTGCCGATCAGGATCGCAAAGACCTTTAGGTTGTAGTGGGCCGGTAGGGCGACGATCTTGGACAGAGGCCACGAGATCAGCAGCACGTCCAGGATGTTGCCGGTCTCCGGATAGCGGCCAAGAGACAGAAAGGTCAGTGTCTTCTCGCCCAGCCCCATCTGGGAATCTTCCAGCACCGCTTGGGCTTCGGCGAAGTGCCAGCCGTAGCGCCAGAGCCAACCGCCCAGCTCGCCGCCGCCAATGATGACTTGATCCATGTGCAGCACGGCTGGCCAGGTCATTGCGCTGGCGGCCAGCAGATAGAGCAGAGCTGCGCCCAGTACCTCTAAGAAGAGGGTCGTGTACTGCTGGACTTGGGGAGAGAGCTGCACGTAGCGGATCCAAGCGCATGGGTACCACTCCGGTCAACCGAGGCAGGCTGAGCGCCTTGAATGTGGCGCGATGCGAGCCGGGCTGATCAGGACACACAGGGCCCTGGGCACTTGGGTGTGCGGTGGCTGATTCCGCTTGTTTGTGTGCTGGTGTTGGGGCTGTTCTTGGGCCTGCGTTCTAACCTGGAGATGGCCGTGCCCTTGGGCTCGGATGCGGCGATGCAGGGCCTGTTGGCCATGGGACTTATCCGGGGTGAGCCCCCACAGGTGGCATCGATTTCCCCTCCCTGGTGGTCCTGGCTGCCATGCTCAGGGGCCTGCCGGTCGGGCAGTCTGGCAGCCCGGTCTCCGTCGTGTCTGTGGCGGCGCTGCCCGTGGTGGTCAATGGGGCCGCCCGATACCCGTGTGCGGGGCGCTGGCCGGCTCTGTCTGCGGCTCTCGGGGCCAGGTCCCGTCCGGCCCTGCGCCGATTGGGCCCATCCCACGTCAGCTCCCTTCAGCGAATTGGGTCGTCGTCATCGGGTTCTGCGGTGTCGTTATCGATTGGCTGGAGTGGATAAACAGCCACCCCGGATTCCCGCAAAGGCGGGCCTAAGAGGCCCTCCAAGACCGCGCTGACCATCTCCAGCTTGGGGCTCAAGTACAGGTCCTCATGCACCACCACGCTGCGGTAGCCCTGGGCTCGCAGAAGACGTGCTCCGGTGACCAACTCCAGCTCGGGAAGCATGGGCGGCAGGCTGAGCACATACGCCGACTCGATGCGCACCATGAGCTGGGTCAAGGGGTTGTCCGATAGGGATGCGGGCACCGGTTCGTTCAAGCCATAGGGCACCGGCTGGCCGTGCTCGGTTTGGTACCAAGTGTAGACTGCACGCTCCAGGTTGGGCACGGTGATGGGGAGGTCGAGTATGGCCCCCTGGGGCACGTCGGTGTATGCGCTGGGAATACGTGCATCACATCGTGGAAGCGGCCATATTGCCGGCGACCCCAACGTGACCTCGGCGAGAATTAGGGCCCCAAATACCCCGGCGATCGCCGGTCGTGGGAGAACGGGCCAGCGGCGAGACAAGGCCTGCGCGCCAAGCCCAGCAAGCATCCCCAAACCTAAAGTGGCGGGTACCACAAAGCGGAAGGGGTGGGAGATGCGTGAGAAGAGGGGAAAGGCTTCGAAAAACGCCAAGAAAGGCAGCGGAA
>CAJQPC010000196.1 GCA_905480105.1 uncultured bacterium
ACTGCAACCTGAGCTGCACGATGTGCACCACTTGCTACGACGTGCCTGACGAGCTGAGCACGGCCGAGATCAAGGACCTGATCGACCAAGCTGCGCAGATGGGTATTCAGGTTTTCAACCCCTTGGGGGGCGAGCTGTTTATGCGCGGAGATCTCGAGGAGATCCTGGAGCACGCAGCGTCTGCTGGTTTTTACGTCACGGTCACGACCAACGGCACCCTGATCAACACACGCCGAGCCCAGATGTTGGCGACGATCCCACCGAGCCGCTTGCACATGACCATCAGTTTGGATGGTGGGGAGCCGGAGCACGACAGCATCCGGGGAGAAGGCATGTACCGCAGGGCCATGACCGGGTACCGCCGGCTGAGAGACGCCGACACGGCCGCCGGAAACCCGCGCCGCAAGGTCCTGGCGAACACCATTGTGCACCGGCGCAACCTACACACCCTGCCGGCCTTTTTGGATGAGCTGGCGGCCCAGGGTTTTGACGGCGTACAGCTGCTCAACCTGTTTCGGCACGGTCCGGACACCCCCAAGGAGGGGCGGGATTTGTGGATCCGCGAGCAAGACCAGCAGGCCTTGGAGGCGCTGGTGGCTGAGCTAAAGAGGCGCGTCCGCGCCCCCAGACCTGGTTTCGAGATCCTGAACTCCGAACAGGACCTGGAGCTCATCGCTCGCTACTACCGAGAGGACATCTCTCCCTTAGAGGCCCCGTGCTGGGCGGGATGGAAGGAGCTCTACATCAACTCTGACGGTCAGGCGGTGATGTGCGACGGCAACTTGGACTTCTTGAAAGGGGCCTTTGGTAGCACCCGCAAGCAGACCCTCCAGCAGCTTTGGGGCTCCCAGACGCTGCGCGCTCGCCGCGAGGTGGTCAAGGCCTGCACCACACCGTGCATTCAGAATTGCTACCTGCGGAGAGATTCAGACTCGGCTCAGGCCCTGGGTGGCGGTGCAGCACGCCTGATCTCGCAAGGGTTCAAGCGGCGCGCGAGCCAAGCTTTGGGACGCTTCTCTCGCAAGCGCATTAGCCGTATTTCGGGTGGCGTGTTGCGTCTGGAGCTCTCCGACATGGCCCCAGTGGCCAGCTTGGACCCCAGTGCAAGCCGTCGCTTCGCTGACTTTGCCAAGGGATGTCCCACGCCTGTTTCGGAGGCTTGGACCGACGAGGCTGCCTGGAATTCTCTTCGAAACCGAGGCTATTTAGACTTTGGTCGTGGATTTATGGGCTTGGAGTTGGTGCGCCGGGTCATCGCGGACCTGCGCCAAGCTGGCCTTGTTTTCCCCGCGGTGCAGCTGAGCTGGCGCGGCGAGCCGCTGCTGCACCCGGAGCGGGAAGAGGTGTTGCGGGAGGTGCTGAGCGCTATCTCCGACCACGGGGTCTTTGAGCGGCTGATCGTCGAGACTGACGGACGCCTATTGGGGCCCAGGATTGCCAGTATCATCCGGGAGTTTGGTGAGATTCCTCAGATCTGGATTCTCAACGGAAACGCGATGGGCCAGGAGGAGGAGAGGGCGCGGGAGAACTGGTTGCACCTGGCCCAGACCCGGGGACCCGCGACCCAGCTCTTGATGGCCTGGACCGTGGTCGAGGACATGGATCCCTTCTCTTGGTCTGAGCCGTGGCAGGAGCGCTTTCCAGGGCTGCCGATCGCGGTTGGTCCCATGCCCACAGCGGGGGACTCCATCTGGTTTCGCCGGAGTGATCACGACCACTTCCAGGCCACCGCTCAGGCCCGTGAGCGCCTGGAGGAGGTCGCCGAGGTCTTGGACTTGCCTTGTGAGAGCGGCCGGGAAGACAGCCCCCGACGTTGTCCCGGTGTCTTCGCGACGCCCACTGTGTCGTGGGACGGCAAGGTGGTCTTGTGCCCCTGGGACATCTCCCTAAAGAACCGGATGGGAGAGGTTACTTCCGGGGCGCTCTCCGAAATATGGCTGGAAGATCAACAGGTTTTGGCCCAGCGTCGCCACGCCAAGGGTGCGGGTGTGCCCAGCTTGGAGGCCTGCCGGGACTGTCATTACCCCTACTCGCCGAACTATGTGGATCGGAATAGCACAGCCGGCGAATGACCCAAGATACCGGCCCCCCAAGATGACTGCTTGCCCCAAGATGACGGTCGCGCCCATGATGGAGCGCACGGACCGCCATTTCCGCACGCTGATCAGACTGCTCAGCCGGCGGACGTTGTTGGTCACGGAGATGGTGACCTCGCATGCGCTCATTCATGGCGATCGACCCATGCACTTGGACTTTGGGGCACATGAACACCCGGTGTCCCTGCAAGTGGGTGGCGACTCCCCCATTGATCTGGCGCGATGCGCCCAATGGGCTGCCGCTTGGGGCTATGACGAGATTGATCTGAACGTGGGATGTCCCAGCAGTCGGGTGCAGAGCGGATGCTTCGGCGTGGTGCTCATGGGGCAGCCGGAGAAGGTTCGGGACGCGCTCTCAGCCATGCGGGCGGCGTCCCCGGTGCCGGTCACGGTCAAGCACCGCATCGGCTTTGACCAACTCGATAGCTACGAGGACATGCTGCGCTTTGTGGACTGTGTGGCCAAGAGCGGGGTGGGCCGCTTCCAGGTCCATGCGCGGAAAGCCTGGTTAAAGGGGCTTTCACCCAAGCAAAATCGTAATGTTCCGCCTCTACGCCACGCCGATGTTTGGCGTTTGAAGCAGGAACGTCCGGAGTTGGACATTGTGATCAACGGTGGCATCACCGGCATCCAGGACTCTCTGGAGCACCTTAAGCACGTGGACGGCGTGATGATTGGCAGGGCGGCCTGGGACAATCCTTTCGTCTTTGCTCGTGTAGATGCTGAGATCTACGGCGATGTGAGCTGGACCCCGCCCACCCGTCACGAGCTGGTCCATCAGATGGCTGACTATGCCGAGAGGGAGCTCACGCGCCACCAGCGAACCAAGGTTGGACACATCGCAAAGGGCATGTTGAACCTGTTTAACGGCATTCCTGGTGCGCGGAAGTGGCGGCGCATACTGACCGAGAATGGCCACAAGCCAGGGCAGGGGCCTGGGCTGCTGCTCAAGGCCCTGGAACAGATCGGAGAGTGACCGCCCCGCTGTTCTAATGCCGGCTGCATTAGGGCCAGCTCTCAGACTCAGCCTGCCAACACTTGGCCCATCGTGTAGGCCCCGACCTGCTTGCCGACCAGCCAGCGGGCTGCCCGAATCGCGCCCCCGGCAAATGCTGTGCGGCTGGTCGCCAGGTGGCCCAGCATCAATCGCTCTCCCGGTCCAGCCAGGTAAAGGGTGTGCTCTCCGGCGACATCCCCGCCGCGCAGGGCGTGCATGCCAATTTCTTGGCCTGAGCGTTGACCTGTGTGTCCGTGGCGCCCATGTCGCAGCTGGGTCTCCAGCTCCACGCCGCGTGCTTGTGCACAGCCTGTAGCCAGTGTCAGTGCGCTGCCGCTGGGGGCGTCCTGCTTTAGGCCGTGGTGCATCTCCACGATTTCCAGGTGGTAGTCCGGCAGTGAGCGTGCAGCTTGGCTGGCCAGCTCGAAGAGAAGGTTCATGCCAGATGAAAAGTTGCTGGCCCAGATCAGTGGGCCGCGGTCAGCGTAGGCCTGCAGCGCCGCAGTTTGCGCAGGATTCAGACCGGTACAGCCGGTGACCAGTGCCTGGCCCTGAAGTCCAGAGATGAGCTCAACAGGGCCAGGTGCCAGAGAAAAATCAATGACGACCTGGGCTTGGCTGTGGTCGGTGCCTTGGCCCCCGGCGCTCACCAACTCCATGTCTTGAGCCTGGGAGACCAGCTGGCAGACCAAGGTACCCATGCGGCCCTTGGCGCCATGTATGCCGACGCGAATCACTCTGCGATCTCCAGCAGCTCTGAGCTGGGCGGAGTCAAGAAGGGCACGAGGGGAAGCCGCAGGCGGTTGCTGATGCGCCCTTGGGCAGCCATAAAGGCCTTGACGGGCTCTGGGTTGGGGCCACTGAATAGATAGCGAACGATAGGCATCAGCTCGTGATGCAGGCGTCTGGCAGTGACCAAGTCCCGGTCCTGAACGGCGCGGGCCAGCGCGACGCACTTGACTGGTGCGACGTTGGAGAGAACCGAGATGGCCCCTTTGGCGCCGGTGCACATTAAGGGAAAGAACGTAAAGTCATCCCCGCTGAGCACGGACACGGATGGGCAAGCGGCCACGAGTTGGCTGCCGTAGCTCACATCCCCAGTGGCCTCCTTCACAGCGATCACGCCTTCCAGCTGGCAGAGCTCGGCCAGCTGCTCGACGGGCAGGTGTTGGGCGGTGCGACCGGGCACGTGGTAGGCCACGATAGGCAGGCCGGGCTTGCAGGCGGCGGCCAGGTTCAGGCGGTGGCCCTTTGGGGAGGGCTTGTTGTAGTAGGGCAGCACCACCAAGGCAGCATCTGCGCCCAACTCGGCGGCCAGTTCCACAGCAGCGACCGTTTTAGCGGTGTGGTTGCTTCCACAGCCGGCGGTCACCGGGACGCGTCCACGACTGATCTCGACCGCAGTCGAGACCACGGCAGCCCATTCATCGATGTTCAAGGCCGAAGCTTCGCCTGTAGTACCGCAGGCAACCAGCCCGTCAATGCCTGCGTCTATCTGGGACTCACAGAGAGCCTCCAGGGCGCGCAGATCCAGCTGGCCGTTCTTAAAGGGGGTGACCAGGGCTGTATGGATTCCCGCAAGCATGGATGCTCCAACGGCTGCGTTTTGCGCTGTTTTGGGCTTAGAACTCGGCGACCAAGTAGAGACGACCGCCAAAGGCTGGGGAGTCGAATCCGCCGCCCAGGTCCGGGTCTACGTAGTTGCTGTAGTACTCGCCAGGCAGCAACATGGCGCCGCTGGCCTTGAGGTAAAAGTGCTCTACTGGAGTGTAGGTCAAGTCGGCACCCACTTCCCAGCCGTAGCCACCGCGGTCGTCGGAGGGAGCGGCGAAGGTTCGCGCACCCAGCAGACTCACCTGACCGTGCAGGGTATCCCGCAACTGGTAGCCGATGGTTGGCTTGAGGAAGAGCGCGTTGGAGACCCCTTCTCCGGTGAGCACTGCGCCGGTGTCGCGGCCCAGGTTCTCGGAGTTTCGTACAGCAGGGGCCAGAATGGGAAGCGGCTCTTCGAACATCATCAGCGCGATGTTCTTGTCCCTATCAAAGGTGAAGGTGCGATCGGTGCGATCTGTGCTGTCCGAGTCGCCGCTGGCCAGACCCAGATCCAAGCCGGCGTTGAGCTTGTTGGGCAGCGTCATGCTGCCGCTCAGGATTCCGCCAAAGGCGACCTGGCTCACGTCGTTGTTCTGGGTATCCAGGTCACCGCCACCGAAGTTGCCGGCGAACTCCAGCTCGATTCGGGCAGGACCCAGCTCGCTGAAGGCCCAGAGGCTGGCGGTGTAGGCTTGGTAGGTGGGGCCAAACTGGTGGCGGTATCGGTTGTAGAGCCCCAGTCCCATGGTCTCGCCCAGGTAGGCGACAGCCAAGTCGGCGGCTACCGAGTCGTCTCGGTCATCGCCCTCTTCCCAGTAGCCCTCGGAGAGCTGCTCGTATGCGCCCATCAGGTAGATCGGGCCGACCCTGGAGGTGAACTGGATGCGGTCGCCTGTGTCGCCGAACTCGCTCTCGGGGGTCAGTCCGTCGTTGAACAGCACGCCAGCCCCCCAGTGCTGTGGCATACGGCCCATGCTGAGACGGCCGTAGGGCAGGTACACGTCTGCCCAAGCGCGGGTCAGGCTGACGTTGCCAAAGTTGCCCATGTTGTTCCGGGTCAGGTCCGGAGCCACACCGTGGGCGTAGGCGGCGGGGAGCAGAGTCCCGTCGGCCAGGGTGTAGTTGTTGATGTTGTCGCCAAAGCTGGTCAGGTTCAACATGTCCAGCTGGGCGTGCACCGCCACGCGTGAACTCGCGTGGAAGGTTGGCTGGAGCCGCAGCCTGTGGTCCAGGTACACCGTGCCCGCCGCAGCGTTGTCATTGGTGTCGGACAGGCTCAGGCTGTTGTAGGCCAGCACGCGGGTGCGGTAGTGGCCGTGCCACTCCACCTCGGCGGCGGAGGCGCTGGAAGAGAAGGCAATGGCAGCGATCAGCGTCAGCAAGACAAGCTCCGGCATCGCCCCAAGAATGAAGCGTCCCGGGGGTCTATCCAGCCCGGGGACATCTCTCAAAACATTCGCTGTGCCTTGTCCATGTCGAAAGGCTCATCGTCCCGCTTCTCCCAGTAGCTCTCGGCGTTGGGGTCGATGGCCGGGGGTTGCACAAGGCGCTTGCCTGTCAGCTTAAAGAAGAGGGCTACCGGCGTGATGGCGAAGCAGTACACCCCGGCCATCAACACGGCGTTTTGAGCGGCCATGAGCTTGTGTGAGAAGCCCTTCCACCCACGCCAGATGGCCTTGTGTAGTTCCAGCATCGCTACATCAAGGTGTAGACGAAGGGCAGCACGGGGCTGGACTCGGCGAACAAGATAAAGCCGACCATGGCTAGTAAGACCAGCACAATTGGGGTCATCCACCAGGCTTTTTCATGCTTGATGAAGGCCCAGAACTCAGCCAAGAGTCCGCGGTGCTCGGTGGGAAGCTGTGGCTGCTGGCTCATCGTGGCTCCATGTTGGGTAGGGTACCACTGGCTGGCCGCCCGTGGGCATTTCTCAACACCATCAGGGCGTAGTCCGTTTCCAGCTGTGGCAAGGGCAGCCGATCGCCGGGCATGTTCTGTCTAAAGTCGACGATCACCACCCCAAAACCGTCGGTGCGCACGGCACGGTCTTGGCCGTCTCGCCTGAGCGCGATTTCGAGGTGTTGGCTCCACGGGTGGGTTGTTTGGATACGGCAGGGGAAAGACGGCCCGTTTCGCACGAGCACGGGACCTGGCCCCGCCGATCGCGCCGCCTCCAAAACCGCCATCAGTCCGGCATCCAAGGTCATCGGAGCTCGGAGCCAAGACTGAGGACAGCCCTGGAGCAGCGCAGCGTTTGCTTGTGGCGCCTGGGCGAGCGTGCTGCCCAGTCCAAAGCTCAGGGCGCCAGAGAAGCCTGCCAATAGAGGGGTGGCCCAGGCGGTCTGGGGAAGGCGCTCCAGCAATGCGGCGAAGAGCACGGGCACCATGGGGAGCAAAGGGAGCAGCAGTCGCTCGTACTTGTTGGGTAGGAGCACCAACGGTACGAGTCCCAGGCCCCACAGCAGGGCCAGACGCAGGGTAGGCCCTCGCTCCTTCCAGGCAGCGATGCCTCCGGCAATCGCTAGGGCGAGAGCCAACGGCCCCAGGACAGGAGCCCAGAGTGCCCGTGGATAAAAGAGCAAGTGGGCCCAGATCTCCGCGTCGCCAGTGTGGGTGGCGGAGTCCCAGAGGTAGCCTCCCTGCGCACCGAGATTGTTGATGTACCAAGGCAAAGCCGGCAGCACGCCCACGGCACAGAACAGCAGGCTCTTGCGGTAGCGCACGAGCCCCAGGGTTGGGAGCACCACAAAGAGCAGCGCGCTCTGCTTGACCAAGAGGGCCAGAGCCAGGCTCAGTCCCAGGGTTAGCGCGCGCCCAGCTGTGGGTTGCTTTCTCTGGCGCAAGGCGGCCCAGAGCACAGCGGTGCAGGCGGCCGCCAACAGGACCTCGGGCATGAAGTGCTTGCCCAACGCCATGGGCAAGGGAAGCCATAGTGCAGTGACGGCGGCCAGGGCAGCGTTGGGGAGGGAGCGACCCACCTCAAGACAGATTCCTCCGACTCCGGCGGCCAGTGCGAGCAGCCAGATCAGGCCGATCGCCCGCACCCGAGGCAGGCTTGGATCGGGGGTCTGCATGGCCCACCACCACAGGCCCGTACTCGCTGCATAGGCCGGCGGGTAGTCCCCCATTTCCGGGCTCACCGTGCGGGATAGAAAGGCCTGGGGCTGACCCTGCTTTAGGTCCTCTAAGTAGAGCTCTGCGGCGCCCACATGACCCATTTCGTCGCCGTCCTGTAGCAGCTTGTCTTGGCTGATCCAGATGGCGTTCAGTGCGGCCCAGGCGACCAGCAACAAGCTGGAGAGGAGCAGCTGGGGGGACTTCATGCCTTTCCGGCCCAGACAAAGATCAAGCCTCCCAAGACCGCGCCGCCGCTGAGCAGCCAACCTTGCCAGCGCTTGGGCAACCCTGCGCAGCTGCTGGCGACAGCCACGCCACCCATGGCCAGCAGCGGCAGGAAGTAGTGGGTGGGAAAGTGGTCGATGAAGGCCAGTAGCAGGCTGGTGGCCAGGGCTGTGGCAAAGACCCAACGACTTCCTCGCGTGCGCAGTGGCAGGGCTGCGAGCAGTCCAAAGCCCGAGTAGCGCAGCCAAGTCCAGTAGAAGGCGGGGGGGCGTTGCCAGAGGGGCGGCGCCTCTGGGTTGTTGGCGAAGTGCTCCGGAACGGTCTCAAACCACAAGATGAACAGCCAGTCCTGGAGCTGTTGACTGAGCAGGGCGGCCAGCCCAAACAGGGCAGCCACGGCTGCGAGCCCTGCCGCTAGTGGGCCCAAGCGTGCCTTGAGACGCCCATCAGAAAACACCCATGTGTACAGGCCGGCGGCCATGAGCAGAACGACAGCCCCAGGATAGCGAAGCAGCCCAGCGAGGATCGCGAAGGCGACAAAGCGTGCCGTGCTGTCGATGCGCAGTGCGGACAGGCCGGCGATCAGGGCCGCGGCGTAGAGGGAGTCAGGGAAGTTCACGCTGCCGGGCTGGAGCATCAGTTCGGCGTGCACCAAGACCCCGACCGCCGGCAGAAGCCAAGCCGGCCACGGTGCGCTGGGAGAGAGCCGATCGAGCAGGCGTACCGCGCTGGCACCCAAGAGCATCAGCACGAAGACCAAAAGGGCTGCAGCGCCTGGTAGATCCGGGCTCACCGCTGCGCTGGAGACAGCGAGAACGTAGCTCCAAAGAGGCGGCTGGTGGATGGTCAGGCGGCGCTCTCCAGTGAGCAGTTCTTGAGCCCAGCGCTGGTTCTCGACGAGATTGAGGAGCTGATAGTAGTGAGCGAAGCGCAAGGCGCCGGCTTGGTCCAAGGACCAGGGGGCGGCGTTGCTTGGCAGCACAAAGACCTGGGTGGGTGCTGCGATAGATTCGATCTGGGATTCCACGCGAAGGTTCAGGGTGCCTGGGGTGACTTTGGTGCGCAGGGCCACGACCCCGTGTTCCAAGTAGCGGGGCACCGCACCCTCTTCCGGGTCTACGACCACGTCGGCTTTTACGCGCTCCGCTGCCGACCATGCACCACGCTGGCGTACCTGGAGGGCGCTGCCTACGGGGCCTTGGAGCAGCAGCAGAATCTGGCCCTCGGTGAGGATCTCAAGGCTCTGGGTGCTGACCCGGGCCCCGCTCTCTGGGCGCAGGTCCAGCCGCCCGGCACCCGCTTCTGGCCAGCCCAAGTCTATGGCCTGTGGGTTGCTCCATTCCACAGCCTGCTCAGGCAAGCTCTCCACATCTGCGGACCACCACCAATCCTGCAAGGGTCGGCCGAGCTCGGGAAGATGGACCATGCTCCAGAGTCCCAAAGCCAGGGCCACGGCAGCTAAAGCAGTCAGGACCTGAGTACGAATGCGTTCCAGGGGGTGAGCATGCCAACCCAGCCAGAGCCCTGGGCCCGCGCCCAAGACAGCCATTGTCCACAACACCCAAGGTGACCCGCCCGCCAGTGAGGCCACCAGGACGCTGGGCACGGCCCAGAGAATGCTCAACCAGGTCGCGTCCAGGCCGACTTGCAGGGGGCTGCTCTCCCCTCGGTTCATCCATCGAGCCCAACCCAAGCCAGGGGCCAAAAGCAAAGCGGGCAACACAAGAATGCCGCGCAGGGCCCAGTGGGGCTCGAAGAGCAAGCCCAACGCCCCCAAGGCGAGCAGCACGAGTGCGGTCACGCTCGGGCCGCTTGGATACAGGCCAGCAGACCTTGGTCCAGGGAGACTTGGGGCTGGTAGCCCAGGGCTTGGATGCGGCTGGAGTCCCCAAAGAAGCGTTGGCTCTCGCCGACACGTTGGGGCAGGGCGCCCACCTGCACCAAGGCCGGATCGGCGTGGGCGAGTCTGTAAATGTGCTCCACGATCTCGCGCACCGTGTGCTCCTGGCCGCAGCAAAGATTTAGGGTCTGACCCAGGGCGGCTGGACCTGCCACCAGCGTCAGGGCGTGAGCCATGTCGCTGACGTAGTTTAGCTCTCGGGTCTGAGTGCCGAGGGTCATGGCGAAGGGGGCGCCCGCCAGAGCGGCGCGTATAGCGCTTGGAACCAAGGCGCCGGAGCGTTGGCCTGGGCCGTAGCTTAAAAAAGGGCGTGCGATGCTGGCTTGAAGACCTTGCGTGCGCATCAAGGTTTGCACCCACAGGTCTGCCGCTGCCTTGGCGGCTGAGTAGGGCGATACGGGGCGTAGCGCTTGGTCTTCGCGGAAGGGTTTGGGACCATCCCCGTAGACCTCGCAGGTGCCGACGTGGACCAAGCGGATGTGGTTGGCCAAGCAGGCCTGTGCCACAGCATCGCTCGTGGCCAGAACGCCTTGCTGCATCTCCTCAAAGCGCTGGGGAGACCGATCGGGGTCCACTGGACTGCCCAGGTGGAAGACCACCGTCGGCCGCAAGGTGGTGATCAGCGCGTTCAGAGCGGGGCCGGTGGGGCCGGTCTTGGGCAAGGGATGTGCCTGCACGCCGCTTGGCACCCGGCGTTGGCGTTGGCTGCCATGGACCTGTGCGCCCAGCGTCGTCAAGCGTGCACAGAGGGCGCGGCCTAAAAAGCCGCCGGCGCCGGTGACCAGGATGCGTTGTGAGTTCCACACAGGCAGAAGGATACCCCTGTCTCAGGTGCGCCGGTCTCGTAGACCCCTGTCTCAGATCTCCAGGCGGGAGTCTTCGGTCACCGCAAAGACCCCGTCCAAGACCAGGGAGCGCCCGGCTACGCGGATGCGTCCACTGACCTCGCCGTAGTACTGGTTGAAGTCTCCTTTGACCAGGACGCCGTCGCGCTGTTCGCGCCGCTGGAATCGTGGGTCAAAGCGCAGATCCAACCAGTCGTCTCCCGCTTCGGTCGAGCGGATGCGCCAGGAGGTGGTACTGCGGGTCTGCTCATCGGTGATCTCGTACTCAAAGGCAGCCGAGGGCAGCTTATAGAGGCCTTCCTTGAGCCAAACCATGTACTTCTGGGAGTGTACGACCGGGCGCGCGTCTACTTGGTCCTTGGCGAGCTGCAGTCCAAACTGCACTGGCTCTTTTCGCTTGCGGTCCCAGGCCGTTCCCGCGCAGGCGATCCAATTCCAGTGCTGGAGGCCCCGCTGGTGTCCGATCGTGCGGTCCACGGTGCCTAAGCTGCCGGGTGGCAGCACCACGACCCGATCCTTAAGGGTCAGCAGGCCCTGCTCCAGCTCAAG
>CAJQPC010000197.1 GCA_905480105.1 uncultured bacterium
CTCGGCCCCAGTGCTCGTCGCTGAGGCGGCCCGCGCCGGCCGCCTTGAGGCACCTCTTCCCCTCCTCACTGCCGACGAGCCCGCGGCTGTCCTGATCATTACCCTCGACACGGTCCGAGCCGACGCCTTGGCCTACATGCCGCTGCTGGCGGCTCGGGCCCAGAACGCTCAGCGCTTCGACCAGGCTCGCAGTCCGAGCGCCTGGACCCTCCCGGCCATGGCCGCTGTGCACACCGGCCTGCCTTATCCGGCCCACGGTGCCGCCCAGGCTCAGAACGTCGAAGGCATCTCGGTTCGTACTGGCCTTGATCCCTCCGTTCCAACCCTGGCCGAAGCCCTGCAGGAACGGGGGTTCATCACCCTGGCCGCCACGACCAACCCACTCAACGGGCAGCGCTACGGCTTTCACCGGGGCTTTGACCGTTTCGTCGACCTCAGCCGAGTCGCCCTGCGCGCATACGCCCTGCGTCGTGCATCCCTGCTGCGCCCGCTCATCGCCGCTCGCCCCGACCGCGCGGACGCCGTTGTTGACCAAGGCCTGGACTGGTTGGACCAGGCCGCCCCCGGGCGCTTTGCACTGTGGTTGCACTTCCTCGACGCCCACACGCCCTACAGCTCTGCTCCCGACACCTTCGACCCCCTGGCTCAGTGCGCCCTGCCCGAGTGCTTCGATGACTGGTCCTCGGTGCGTCGGGGCAGCGTGACCCTAGACCAGGCTGAGCGGGCGCAGGTGCGGACCCTGTACCAGACCGACCTGGCCTACCTCGACGAACAGCTCGACCGCCTGCTCACCGGCTGGGAGGAGGCAGGCATCATGGAGCACAGCCTGGTCCTGGTGCTCGCCGACCATGGGGAAGCCTTCTGGCAGCCCACCGCCGACGGAAGCGAGGAGGTCGAGCACGGGGGTTCCTTTCGGGAGGAGCTCATCCGCGTACCGCTGCTGGTTTGGGTGCCGGGTCGCACAGGCCAGGAGCGCAGCGAAGCGGTGGATCTGACCGCCGTGAAGCCCGCCGTTCTGTCCTGGGTCGACGGCCTGGGCCTGGGTCCCCTGGACAGCGAGGCCGACATGCGAACCCCGCTGGGCAGCCTGCTGTTTGCTGACGGGGTCGAGGGCTGCACCGATGGCCGTAGCAAGCTGGTCCGCCATGCCGCTTTCCCAGGCCGACCTGGCGCCGCCAGTATGGAATTCTACGATCTCGAGGCTGACCCACAGGAGCTGCGACCGCGGTCCGGGGGTGCGCCCTCCGAGTGGGTCGACTGCATCGAGGAGGCTCGCCAGACGGTCGGGCAGGGAGTCAGCGGAGATATCGGTGCTCTGCGGGTGCTGGGCTACGTGGATTAGCTTGAGAATTGGCCGGTTTCTGCCGCTACCACCAGGTGCTGACCCCCAAGTTGGCGCCCTTCAGGTCCCCTGGACCGCTGTCTACGGCGGTGACCCACCAAGCCCCGGCGTGCACACCCACCTTCTCGCCCGCGTAGACGCTCAGTCTGGGCGCCAGTGTCTGCACGTCGTTGTCGATGTCGGTGAATCGCCCTGGGTCGTTCTCCATGCGGTCGGTGGAGGTGGCTTGTCCAAAGCTCAGCCCGCCCAGGCTCTCGTAGGCAGTCCAGGCCAAGCCCAGCTCTAAGTTCTGCCACTGCCAGCTTGCCTCCAGGCCGCCTTGGATGGCATTTGGGGGTCGCCCAAAGGCTTGCTCCCACTCCACGCCACCGGCGATCCGGTAGGACGTGCTCCACAAGTCCCCGCTGCGACCGGCCATCACCCCGAGAACCAGGTCCGTGTTTCCGTCTCCGGGTGCCCCGAGATCGTCCAGGTTGTCCTGGTAGGCAAAGCCGCTGGCCACCTCCACGCGCCCAGTGATCGTCCAATCCTGGACCTGCCAAGGCGAACGCAAGCCCAGGCGTAAGTCCCCAAAGGAGCGCACGTCATCACACATGCCGTATGCGGTGCACAGGCTCTCCACCTTCACAACGGCAGCGGTGTCCACCCAGGGGATGTGCGCGCCGATGGCCAGGTGCGGACCTAAGCCTACCTCCCCGATCAAGTCGGCCCGGGCGGTGCTGAAGGAAGCGGGCAGGTCGAACGCGTTTGTGCCCCAGAACTCAGAGGAGAAGCTACTGACGCCGTCGCCCAAATACACCCAGCTGGCGCCGAGTTCTTGAGGGGTGGCCGGGTCGAAACGGCCGGCTTGGCCCAGCGAGGCACAGAGGATCAAGAGCATGGCGCAGGGTCTCCCAA
This sequence comes from uncultured bacterium, assembly GCA_905480105.1. GTDB lineage: Bacteria > Myxococcota_A > UBA796 > UBA796 > CAJQPC01 > CAJQPC01. Next base: position 2,240 of record CAJQPC010000197.1, read on the forward strand.
GGGCCAAGTGTGGGTCAAGCCCGCTGGCGCCTCGGCGGGCCCGTGGCCAAAGAGGTACCCTTCTGTGCCTTGGAAGGTGTCCCATGTTGCTGTCTCTGCTCGCCCTGGCCTGTACCCCCGCTGAAGTTCCTGTCCCCGTGGTCGAAGACCCCTGTCCGGAGATCGCCATGGACAAGCTGGTCGGCGACTGGATCAAGGTGGACGGTTCCAAGGGCTTGCATGATTTTCGTGTCCGCGTGAACGCAGACAACAGCGCGGTATACGTGGATGGGGGCAACACCCGGCGCGAGATGTCCGGCAAGATGCGCGAGAACGATCTGGTGCTCACCGAGGTACCCGATGCGGTACGCAAGGCCGCCGTGGAAGCGGGAGAAGACAACGTCAAACGCCTCTACTTGGAGCCCAACAAGAAGAAGTGTTCGGTGCGAGCCTCCGAGATGTTCGTGACCTTGAAGGACGGCAAGGAGATCGAGAAGCCGGTCAACAAGACCCCCTACATCGAGTTCCTGCCCTTCCCCGAGGGACAGATCTTCAGCTTCTCTCTGTGCGAGGACACCCTCTACGTGGAGGAAGCCGCCAAGAGCTGGAAGGTCGCCGAGAAGGAGATCAAGCGGGGTGAAGTGAACAAGGTGGCCTCGCTGGGGGAGTCGGTCCCAGTGGCCGCTTGGTCTATCGCTGCCGAAGATGGGGACGCAGCCTGCTCCTACACGGTCGATACTTGGTTTGACGGACGGCCCAAAGAGGCTGGCATCGCGGCCGCCCAGGTCCTGGGAGAGCGCCGCCAATACCTGCACAATTTCAACGCGCCTTACAGTGGCTACCACCTTCTTGAGATGCACCGCTACAAGCAGTGTGAAGGTGGGCAGAAAGAGCTGATCGCTGTGGACTGCCTGGAAGCGGTGCTGGACTGATGCGCTGGCTTTTGGTCGATCGTATCGACGAAATGGTGGTGGGCAAGCATGCTGTGGGGGCCAAGGCCTTTACGCTCTCCGAGCCCTTTTTCGCCGACCACTTTCCGGGCTTCCCGGTGGTGCCCGGTGTCCTGTTGATGGAGTCCATGGCCCAGCTGGCCGGCAAGCTCATCGGCTACACCGTGCGGAAGGAGCGCGGCGACTGGCCCTTTCCCATCTTCACCATGGCCGAGCGGGTGAAGTTCCGAAAGTTCGTACGGCCGGGCGACGTGGTTCAGCTGCACGCTGAGTTCATTTCGCTGCGGGATGAGTCCGCGGTGATGAAGGTGCGCTCCCGGGTCAACGGCAAGGTCGTCGCGCAAGCGGAGGAGACCTTTGTGTTCAACGCAGTGGCCTTTGCTGACTTAGCCGAGTCGGAGCGCGTTGAGCGCTTAGAGCGCAAGGCCCTTGCGCAGCTTTGGCCTGGACTTCCACCCGAGGACCGTTGATGCGCCGCGTTGTTGTCACCGGAATGGGGGCCATCACGCCCTTAGGGATGGACCTGCCGAGCACATGGCGTGCTCTGCTGGCCGGAGAGAGTGGGGTGGGTCCCATCGCACGCTTCGACGCCACGGACTTTCCGGTGCGCTTCGCCGCCGAGGTGGATCTCCCCGATGCCCACGATGAGGGTCAGCTCAAGCTGGACTTGACCGCCCGGGCGCTGAACGAGGCGCTGGCCGGTCAGGGTCTGCCCGATCTGGACCCCCGGCGTATAGGCGTTTGTTTTGGATCCGAGGCGGCACGTCCAACCTTGGATGTGGTGGCCAGCCGTTTGCGCACCGGACACATCCCCGGGGCCGAAGAGCTGATGC
>CAJQPC010000198.1 GCA_905480105.1 uncultured bacterium
CTTCCTGTGCAGCGATGGTCGTGTGCTCTTGGTGGATTTAGGGATGGCCACCCGTCGCCGCAACGAGCGCGGGCCAGGCGGGGTGATGGGCACCTACGCCTACATGGCACCTGAGCAGATTTCGGGTGCTGCAGTGGACCAACGTACTGATTTGTATGCGCTGGGGGTCACCCTGTACGAGGCGCTGGCCGGGTTGCGCCCCTACCGCGCACGAGGCCCAGCCGGCTACCTGGAAGCCCACTTGAGAGCTGAGCCTCGCCGGCCTTTGCCGGAGCAAACGCCTCAGCGTTTGGCCGAAGTGGTCACAGCCCTAATGGCACGGGATCCGGCTCATCGTCCGCAGACCGCCTCGCTTGCACTCTCGCAGCTCACAGGTATCCAGACTTGGTGTGGCGACTTGTTGGAGCCGCCCCTGGTCGGCCGCGAGGCCCCTCTTGGAGCCATCGAGGCGGTACTGGACCAGGGGGTTGGTGCGGTTCACTTGGTGGGTGAGCAGGGCTCCGGTCTTGGTCGTATGGCGCGAGAGGCATGGCGCATGGCCGAGGGGCGTGGGCTGAAAGTGATTGGGCTTCGCGCCACCGGCCGAGGCGAGCTCCAGGCCACACAGGCGGGCCAAGCTCAGCTGTGGATTGTTGAGGACCTTCATCGCGCCAATGCGAAGGAACTCAGGGCCTTGAAGGAAGCGCTTGCAGGGGCCGCGATGCTCAGCACCGGCAGCTCCGCACCGGCGATCCTGCCCGGCCGGGTGATCGTGATGCGAGACTTGCGGGTCGAAGAAGTGCAGGAACTGATCCAGGGCGTCTTAGGGACGCCGCAGGTACCTCCCGGGCAGACCGAAAAGTTGGCTGTTTTCACCCGCGGCTTGCCGGGTGCTGTCGTGTCGACTCTGCGCGACTTTGCAGCGCGTGGCGCATTGCGGCGCGCTGGAGTGGGCCCGGGTGGTTTGCCCAGCTGGCGCATGAACGATGCGTTGCGAATGGGCCGAGACAACAGCGTGAACAAGCTTTATCGGGGTCGTCTGGATCGTCTGGACTTGCAGGGTCGCGGCCTGCTTCAGGTCCTGGCGGTCGCTCGCGAACCCGTCCCCTTGGATATTGCGCTGGAGGTGAGTGGTCTGCCCAAGGGCTGCATCGCACCTTGGCGGCTGGTGCACGACCACTTGGCTCGCCGCCGCCGGCTGGGAGGCCGTGAAGCCCTTCAGATCTCTAGACCGGTGCTGGCCGCGCTCGTGGGAAGCGACGTAAGCCCGGATCGCCACAGGGCGATCCATCAAGGCATCTTGAACAGCCTCCAGGCCGCTGGGAGTCCGCCGGAGGCCAGTCCCTTGCAAGCTTGGTCAGAGGCCCATGGTGCTGAGCAGGAAGTCATGGCCGAAGCGCTGGTTCGCCTTGGAGAGCGCCTGGTGCGACGGGGGTGTATTCCGCTTGCACACGAGCTCATCGTGCGCGCCAGCTATACCCGGCCCATCTCTCCTCCAGTGGCCATCCGCGTTGCCTTGGCCCGAGCACACTGCTTGTTGGCGTTGGCTCGGCCCGACGAGGCTTGGCAGGCCCTTGAGGCGGCCTCCAATCTGCTGAATGGCAAGCGCAGCGGTGGGCTGGCGCTCGCTCATGCGCACCTTTCCCTTCATCGGGGAGCTTTGGGGGACGCAGAGGCCAGCGCCAACACAGCGATCGAGGGGCGGCGGGCTCGCGCGGTGTACCAGGGGAGACTGGTCTTGGCCGAAGTACGGGCCTTCCAAGGGCGGAGAGACGCGGCCGCGCAACACTGCCGAGAGGTTCTCGCTGCTGCCAGTCAAGGCAGCGTGAGTGCCCGGGCTCATGCGCAGATCGGATGGTTGTTTCTGGGTTTTGGGCGTCTTGGTGACGCCGCTCGTCACCTTCGGACGGCTGCGCGATGGCACCGGCGGGTCAGCTCGCCTTTGGTTGTGGACTCCCTGTTAGGCCTGGGCGAGGCGCTCGCCCGCGCTGGCGCCAGTGACGACGCCGCTGCTGCTTTGCAAGCGGCACAACGCGCCGCGTCAGACGGTGGACTCCACCCGCTGAGAGTGCGCGTAGCCGCAGCCCGTGCGCGCTTCACTCTTGCAGTGTCCGGTCCGATAGCCGCTCAGGCGCTCTTGGACGCTTGCCCCTTAAACGAAGGGGACGAGGTGTCGCTGCGGATCAAGGGGGAGTGGGGATTTAGCCAGATAGTGGTGCGGCTGGCGTCGGGCGATCATGCTGCGGCGCTTGCCGCATGCAATCGCTTGCGAGCGGACACGGAGCTGGCTGACTGGACTGAGTTGGCCGCTTTCGCCCGAGGCGTAGAGGCTGTACTCCGCGGCCAAGGCGAGGACCTGCTGTCTGCTGTGCGGAGCTTGGATGAGCTTAAGGCGAGGCAGTCTCTCTCCAAGCTTCTGTTGGCCGCAGGAAGAATGGAGCGGGACAATGCGGTACTGAAGATGGCGGTCTCCGAGGCCAGGCGGGCGCGCGATGCCTTTCTTCTCTTGGAGGCTTTAGAGGCGGTGGGCAGCCCCGAGGCTCAAGCTGAGGCACGTCCGCTGGTCAGTCGTGTGCTTGCCGGTGCAACGGGTACTACCCGCGAGATGCTGCGCGGGCGATCCGAGGTCGCGTGGGCCTTGACACGCCCAGAGACTGGCGAGGTCGTTGGGGCCGGTTAGACCGAGTGCCTACTTTTCTTAGTGAGAGTGACTGTTTATGCGCTATCTCGGCCTCGACCTGGCCTGGGCCCCTCGTCAAGCATCTGCGGGGGCCGTCATGGAGCCCACCGAAGACGGCATTCGCCTGCTCTCCACTTCGCACTTGCGTGCCCACGAAGACGTGCTGAGCTGGGTTGCTCGAAACCGCGGACGCAGTGGCGCGATCATGGCGGTAAACGCCCCACTGATTGTGCAAAACACAGGGGGGCGGCGCAAAGTAGACGAGCAACTGGAGCACCACTTCTCCAGGTACATGGTTGACGAGTACCAAGTCAACACGGTCAATGCCTCCCATCCACGCACCATGGGCCGTGCCCTGATGCGGATGGGTTTTGATCCCGACCCCCAGACCGAGGGAGATCGCGTCGTAGAGACCGCTTCCCAGGCCGCCCAGATCTTGCTCTTTGGCTTGGAGCGCCCGATGCGCATCAAGTCCGGACCCATCGGGGCTCGCAAGGACGCTGCTCACCGGTACCGGGAGCTGGTCTACGGCAAGCTGCCCTTTATGAACCCCGAGCTTCAAGACAGCGATGCCCTGGAGGATCTGGTCAACGGAGAGCTGAGTAAGATGAATGGCTCCCGCTTGGGTGAGCTGGAGTCGAAACTCGACGCGACCCTTTGTGCCTACGTCGCGGCTTGGCTGCACATGCGCGGCCCTACGAGCTGCGCCCTCTTGGGTGACCTGACCAACGGCTACGTTCTGCTGCCCACGCCCGACGAAGAGTAGGGGGGGGGCCCGTAGCGAGGGAGTCTTTGATACGGTGCGAACATGATCACCGTTGCACTGGACGCTATGGGCTCTGACTTGGGGCCCGGCCCCTTGGTCAAGGGGGCCGCTGAGCTGACCCTCGAAGACCGGGACCTGTCGGTTCTCCTGGTCGGAGACGAGCCCACCCTCAGCCAGCACTTGGCCGAGCAGCGCTATGACCCCTCTAAGCTGGCTGTCGTTCACGCAGATGGCGTGGTGGACATGGTCAAAAAGCCGGCGGAAGCATTAGATCAAACGCCGAACTGCTCGATTCTTACGGCCGCTCGCTTGGTGCGGGATGGAGAGGCTGACGCCTTGGTCAGCAGTGGCAGTACGGGGGCCGTCATTCTGGCCGCTGCACGCACTTTTAAGCGCCTTCCTGGCATCCGCCGAACGGCCTTGGCGGCCGTGTACCCCACTGAGCGGACGCACGGCCCGAGGGAGGATCCTTTTGCGCTGATGCTGGATGTAGGTGCCACCCTGAACTGCACAGCCGAGGACCTGGTGGGCTTTGCCGTGATGGGTACCGCATATTCCCGCATCATCTCGGATATTGGCCGGCCCAGGGTGGCGTTGCTCTCCAATGGCAGTGAGTCCAACAAGGGCACGCCGGCCATCGTGAAGGCCCATCAGATGCTGGTGCAGTTGGAGAGCGTGGAGTTCCAGGGAAATGTCGAAGGCTTGGACATTCCGAGGGGTACTGTAGACGTGGTGGTCTGCGACGGTTTTCTTGGCAATGTGGTTCTCAAGATGCTTGAAGGAGTCAGCGAGGTGGTCTCGGACTTGGCCAAGGATGCCTACGAAAGCAAGTTCGTCTGGCGCGTGGGCCTGACCATGCTCTCCAAGAGGCTTCACCAACTCCGGGCCATGACCGACTGGAAACAGTACGGCGGTGCTCCCGTCCTGGGATTTGACCAAGTGGTGATCAAAGCGCACGGGCGCAGCAATCACCGGGCGATTCGGAACGCCCTCATTGTGGCGGCCAAGGCTGTCAGGAGGGACTTGAGTGGAGAAATTCGGCGGGCACTTCCAAGACCCATGCAGCCCACCGATCCCGCAAGTCCCAAGAGCTAAAGGCCCACGCAAGGCATGACCACACCACTGACGCTTCGGGTCCACGACAGTATTGACAGCATCGACCCACTGGCCTGGGATTCCCTGGTCGGTGAGCACGGTTCGCCCTTTTTGGAGCATGCCTGGTTGAACTTGGTGGAGCAGACCGGGTCGGCCAGCCCGCACACCGGCTGGTATCCCCAGCACCTCAGCGTTTGGCGCGGGGAAAGGCTCGTGGCGGCTGCGCCAGCCTACCTAAAGACGCACTCGATGGGGGAGTTCGTCTATGACTGGTCCTGGGCTCAAGCTGCCAGGCAATTGGGGGTGGCCTACTACCCCAAGCTGATCGTGGGAGTGCCCTTTACGCCGGTGACTGGGAATCGACTCTTGGTGGCCTCTGGGGAGGACAAGGGCTTGGAAGAGTTGCTGGTGCGCGGCCTGCTTCAGCGAGTAGCGGAGACGGACTGCGCTGGACTTCACGTGCTCTTTGACCCAAAAGCAGAGTCGAATCGGCTCCATGAACGGGGCGGGGCAACCCGCCTGCAGTTTCAGTTTCATTGGAAAAACCGGGGGTACGATTGCTTCGAAGACTTTCTGAAGATCTTCAAGAGTAAGAAGCGTTCGGAGTTCCGGCGAGAGCGCAAGCGGCTTGCTGAGTCTGGAGTGGTCATAGAGCGCCTGATTGGAGACCAGATCCAGGAGCGCCACGTCGCCGACATGGCCGGGTTCTACGAGTCCACTTGCATGCAGTTCGGGGGCAACAACTACTTGAATCACGACTTTTGGGGTCAGGTGTTGGATCGGTTCGGACATCGGATGCAGTTGGTGCTGGCTCGAGACGGAGACCGAACCATTGCGGGGGCCTTCAATGTGCAGCGCGCGGGGAGGCTCTATGGCCGCTACTGGGGCTGTTCAGAGGAACGGCGGTTCCTGCATTTCGAGGTTTGCTACTACCAAGCCATCGAGCACTGCATCGAGCAAAGATTGGATGTCTTTGAGCCCGGTCATGGCGGCGGCCACAAATATCCCCGGGGCTTTGAGCCGACACTGACGTACTCCAATCACTGGATTCAGTCGTCTCGCTTGGACGGGCCCATACGTGACTTTCTGAAGCGCGAGGGTGCCGCTGTTCGGCAACAGGCCCAGGAGCTGACTGAACGTCTGGAGCTGAAGAATCCAGGGGCTTTGGAGACCTAGCCCCCGGTTCTAATCGATGCGCTCAATGATCACGTCGCGAATCACGGTCCCCTGATGGACCGCGTGGCTTGGGCCTGAGACCAACTGACCAAACACGGTGTACCCGGCAGTCAGATGGGGCTGGGGGGCGAGGGTAATGAACCACTGTGAGCCGCCGGTGTCTGGACCGCTCAAGGCCATGCCCAGGGTGCCCTCGTCGTAAGGAAGCCAGGAGAGTTCGTCTACGATTGAGTATCCGGGCCCACCCCAACCATCTCCTCGGGGACAGCCATCCTGGATGACGAAGTCCACCACCACGCGGTGAAAGTTTTTGTCGTCGAAGGCGTCTGCCTCAGCCAAGGTGACGAAGTTGAGCACGGTCATTGGGGCCAGTTCGGTCTCAAACTCAACGATCAGCGTTCCTGCGTCCGTCACAATGCGTGCGCCGACGATGCCCTCCAAGTCCGTGGGGTCGGGCACCTTGGGCTTGGGTGGCGTACCACTCACGCCCACACGAATGGCCGGGGCTTGTGCTGCCAGTCGCACGGAGACCGATGGATGCTGCAGGGCCTTCTCGATCACGGCGGCTGCTGCCACTGGGGGAGGGGTTCGTGTTGGAAGAAGGGCGAGCAGACTGTCCAAGGCTTTCAGGCCTTCTCTCAGAACATCTAAGTCTGTGGCGCCATCCATCGCCGTTACGAGCTCGCCGATCAGCGCACTGTCCTGGCTCTCGCCCAAGATGCTGATCCCCACGGCGACGATGGCCGGATCCGCGTTTTTGATCAGAATTCGTGCCACATCCGGCCCACTCTCGAGCTCTGCTAGACGGCCCGCAACAGCACTCCGCATGGGTGCCTCCTGGGCCTTGTCGAGTAAGCGTAGGAGCTGCTTCTCATCTTTCAGGGTCTGAGCCACAGCCACCCGAAGAGCCACGGGCTGATCTTTCCCCAAAAAAGGCCGCAGGGGAGCGGTCACACCGGCCTTGCCCAAGGCAAGGATCGCCGCAGCTTGGGTGTCTTCCGAGTGGCCCTCTGCCAGGAATGGGCTGAGCAGAGCTGGGTGGTCGATACCATTCATTTCCCCGCTGGCCTGAATGGCGCTGATCTGCACATCCCACGCCCCATCACTGAGTAGCTTTATGAGCACCTGCTCATGCTGCACCCGCCCATGCTTTCCCAGGGCTCTTGCTGTTGCGATGCGCACGCCGCGGTCTGGGTCTGAGGCGCCGGCTGTCAAAAGCTCACTCAAGGCATTCCCCTTGGCAGAGACCGCTAAGCCACGCACCAGGAAGGCCCGAACCGTGGGTGAACGATCGTGATCGGCCAAGTCCAGCCACTCGGTCATCAAGGGCTCGCTCAGACTCTTGGCTGAGATGCGTGCGATGGCGAAAGCTGCGGCATCGCGCACAGCGGGGTCCAAAAAGCGGCCCCGTAGTGGCTGGGCCAAGGCCTCCATGACCGCTGAACTGGCGGAACCCTTGACCTCGGCCATCCCGTGCTGGCCGAGGGAGACCGCAGCGGCCTGGGCGATGGGGGCAGCCTCGTCCAGAGCGGAGATGAGCACCTTGATGTTGGCCTGCTCCGGCTGCATACCAAGGGCCTGAATCAGGCGCGTGCGCACAGCGTCCGGGAGATCTTGTTTTAGAGCAGTGCGCGCGTAGGAGGCTCCACCCTCTGTAAGTGCGAAACCAAACGCAGCGGCCTCTGCGGTGTCCGTATTGGGGGAGCGCAGCAGGGTCTCAAGCGTTGGAAAGTTGGCTGGATCCCTAAGCCTGGCCAGGGCCAGGGTCGCTCGAGCCTGGGTCGGTGGGTCCTCGGATTCAAGCAGTGGCATGAGGGCCGCAGGGCTGCCGCGGCTAGCCTCTACCGTCCAAATGGTTTGTAGGGTGGCGGCATCGGGTGCCGAGTGAGCCAGTGCAGAGAGAAGCATCAGAGTGTTCATATGGGTATGGTAGTCCGCGCGATGCACACTGACCCGGACCCCGAGATTCTGCGAACCCTGCTCCAAGAGAGCGCGGCGTCCAGAAAGGCCCTCAAGCGCCATGGCCTGTGGCTGGATGGGCAAAGCCCAGACACCAAGGCCGCCTTGATCGAACTGGCGCGAGCACTCGGCGCAGATCTTCCAGATGAGTCACAGAATTGGCCGGGCAAGAAGCTCATTCGGCGGGCGCTTGACCGGGAAACGCAGGCCCAGGTGCGCAGAAACCCGCGGCACTTGGACCAAGGCTTTGCTTGCTTGCACTGCAGTACCCAGGTCCAAGCCGGTAGGCGCCCGGTGCGAGATCACTGCCCCCACTGTCTGCGGTCGCAGCATGTAGATGTGGTGCCAGGGGACAGGGCCTCGGACTGTCAGGGGATCCTGGACCCCATCGGCGCGCAGCAGCGCAGCGGAGCTTGGGTGATTCGATACCGATGCCGCAGCTGTGGGCATCTACAGAATAATCGAGCCCATCCAGACGACGACGCGGCGCTTCTTGCAAAGGCCAGTGCGCTGCCTACATCTTGACCCCGGCCCCTTGGTGACCACCTGCACGGGGTGTCACTTCTCTCCCGCTTCCGTCGCACCCTTGAAAAGCTCAGGCTAGGTCCGCGTCTGGCGCTGGGGGTCTCGGGCGGAGTGGACTCCATGGTGCTCATGCACCTTTGCGCCAAAGCCGGCCTAAATCCGGATGTGGTGTGCCTGGATCATGGACTACGCCCGGAGTCTGCCGACGAGGTCAGGTGGGTACGCCAAGCCGCTCAGGACCTGGGGCTTCCCTACTTCACACGGCAGCTCCACCTCTCCCCCGGTAGCGCGCTTGCGGCACGGGCCAGAATGGCGAGAACAAAGGTCTGGAATGAGCTCCATGTGGACCACGTGCTCTTGGCGCATCATCAGAACGATCAAGCTGAGACTGTGCTGGATCGACTGACTCGGGGGGCTGGGGCGCGGGGCCTCTCCGGCATGGCGCTTCGATCGGGTCGCTTGGTCCGGCCGTTGTTGCAGGAGTCTCGCCTTGAGCTCGAGGATTGGGCGAATCGCCAAGGCATTGCGTGGGTGGAGGATCCCTCCAACACCAAGGGCACGCGAGGTTGGATGCGCCACAGGGTGCTGCCCTTGCTGGAAGAACGCCGCCCTGGAAGTACGGCCTGCATTGCGCGTAGCGCCACCCATTTGGCTCAGGACGAGGCGGTACTCTCAGGCTTGGCCGCCGACCTGATAGATACCCAGGGCATCGCTCTGGATCGGCTGCGGGCGGCAGCTCCATCCCTGCAGCGTCGGGCCGTGGCGCAGCTTTTAGAGCGGGAGCGTGGGGATCGTCAGCAGTTGAGTGCCCGGCTCTTGGATCTCAGTTTGAACCTACTGGACTCGAAAGGTGGGGCGGTGGAACTCGGGGGTGGATGGCGCCTCATCTTGCATGCAGAACGCGTGTATTGTCTGCCCCCGAAACCCCTTCCTGCGGAGCTTCAGCAAGGGGTCTGGGGTCCCTGGCGCCTTGTGGCCTCGCAGACGGTGGGGGTGCGCTCTGTGGAGCCCGGAGAGCGCATGAATGGACGGCGCGTGGTGGACTTGATGCGTGAGGTGGCTTTGCCTTCCCCACTTCGGGCTTACCTTCCGATTATCCACTTGGGGCCGCAACGCTGGCTGCCAGGTGTCTCTTTCCAAGGCGAGGCGCCCTTAGGGGTGCACGTCAAGCTGGAAGACCACTCGGGCGGCAGGCTGCTCGGTGGTGGTCCCTTCCAGCGGCTGATATAGATGTGATTCCTTTTAAAGGGCCGATGCATGAACAAGAATAGGACCGTGTTGCTCTGGGGCTTTTTTGCCCTCGTAGCGCTGCTTGTAGCAGCGGTGCTCCTCACGGATCGGGACGGTCGACCCAAGCCCGAGGACTTCGCTCACTTCCACAGCAAGGTGGTCATAGGGGAGGTGAATACCGTCTCCATCAAGGGCACCGAGCTCTCCTATGAGCTCAACAACGGCGACAAGTTCGTGGCCACCGGTCCAACAGAGCAGGACTACCTCCTGCGGCTGATGGACGAGAATGGCGTCGTGCTCGCCTTTGAGGAAGAGGGTTCAGGTTGGTTCATCTTGATGAACATTCTTCCCTTCCTGCTGATTTTCGGCCTGATGTTCTTCATGATGCGCCAGATGCAGGGGGCGGGCGGTAAGGCCATGAGCTTTGGAAAATCCAAAGCGAAGCTCTTGAACGAGACCGGGCGTCGGGTCACCTTCGAAGACGTGGCTGGCGCGGACGAAGCCAAAGAGGAACTCGAGGAGATCATCCACTTCCTGAAGGACCCTCGAAAGTTCACGCGTCTGGGGGGGCGAATCCCCAAGGGTGTTCTGCTGATGGGGCCTCCGGGAACCGGCAAGACCCTGCTCGCGCGGGCTGTAGCCGGAGAGGCAGGAGTGCCTTTCTTCTCCATCTCCGGATCTGATTTTGTCGAGATGTTTGTAGGAGTCGGTGCCAGCCGGGTGCGCGATCTCTTCGAGCAGGGAAAAAAGAACGCACCGTGCATCATCTTCATCGATGAGATCGATGCGGTCGGTCGCCACCGTGGTGCAGGAATGGGGGGCGGGCACGACGAGCGTGAGCAGACCCT
>CAJQPC010000199.1 GCA_905480105.1 uncultured bacterium
GGGTCTGGTCGGATCCCGACTCTTCGACATCGAACTCAATGGGGTTGGTCAGATCGTCCTGGCCTTGAAATTCAGGCAGGTCAGCCGCAGTGAACTCGACGGTACTCACGTAGACCTCGTAAGTGTCCAGGTCGGATTCAAGGCCACCTTCGACGTTGACTAAGATGATCGAATCTTCAAAGCCCAAGCTGATCTCCAGCAAATCTGGGGGTGTGTCCAGATCGATGTCGACGGCAACGCGCCCCTCATCCTGAACCAGAAAGAGTCGGTTCATGCCTTCGTCGAGTTCCAGTTCAGCAAGCAAAAGGGCCAAGGAAGCGGATCCATTCTCGAAGTCCCCGCTGGCCAACTCCGTGCCAGTCTCCACGCCATTCCGCAGCGAATAGCTCCCTTCCGTATCCGAGGTCAGGACCAAGTTGATCGTATCGCTCGCCAGATAGGGCCCCTCCTCAGCGATGTCTATGCCAAGCCAGGGGCGATCGGAGAACACGTACAACGATCCGCCTTCCAGGCCGAGCAAGTAGCCCGGCACCGCTTCGATCTCCTCCAGCTGGGGCAGCCCAAGCGTGTCGAAATCAAAGCTTAGAAAGGGCTCCGTTGTGACGGCACTGTTGAAGGTCTCGCGAACAGCGAGGTTTCCCTCCGTCACAGACGCCAACCAGCTTCCGTCATCGTTGGACACACTGCAGGCCACCTGCAGCTGAGGGTCGATGCCGCTGAGAACGGCGCCCACTTCTTCACCCGTGCTTGCGTTGGGTAAAACAGTCAGGAGTCGCCCATTGGAGTCGTTGGCGTCAGCAGCAAAGGCCTGGTTCAAGACCTGAGGAGAGACACAGGCATCGGCCATGTCTACGGTACCGACTTGGCTTTGGAGCACCGAAGGAATGCCACCCGGAAGCTGGATCTTGGAGACCTGCTGCCCTCCATGAAAGATCATCCAATGGCTGTCTAAGAGCAGCGTAAAGGCCAGGTCGCTGTAGCTCAAGAGGTCGGTGCTCTCCTCGGAGGCCAAAGCAAAGTCAGCGCTCCCATCTTGAGGGCCCAAGTAAATCTGGGGGTTGGCAGACTCCTGCTTGGCAATGGCGTACAGCTGCCCCACCCCAAGCTCGTCTACCGACACGGTGACTGCTAAAAGAGCTTGCCCCTCAGCAACATCAAGACTGTCCCCAGCGGTGACCGAATGGTCGTCATCGGACACACTTGCCACAACCACTGTTCCGTCCGCACACCCCGCGTAGAAGGCCCAGGAGTCTCCGCGGTCAAAACTCGCCGGGACCGTGGCACCGCTGCAGCCGGCGACCGTCGTGGTCTCCCAGGTCTCCAAATCCAAGATGAGCAGCTGGGTGTCTGAGACAAACGCGACCAGTTCCCCACCGGACGCCACATGCATCTTGGTCGCGCTGGGGCCTACCTCCACCTCAGCCACAAAGTCCGTGGGCTCCGCCGATGCCCCAACACTCCACAAGATCCAGAACATAGGCTTCATCAATACACTCCAGACTACACGTCTACGGACATTTCATGCCAGTTCCGTGCCAACCAAATCGGCCCAGTTTTAACAGATAATCCTGACAGCTTGTCAGTCGGAGAATGCCCCCCGAACTGGACCCGAAAAGTTGTCAGAGCAGATCCAACTCGATCAACCCCAGCACAGCTTGCACGGCGTTCGCCGCCGGCAGGCGCATAGGGTCACCAGAAACAAAGAGCTGAACACCCTGCCCCGCTGGGTCCGCGCGCACCCGACCAACGGCCAGCTCAGCGCTTCCCGCCATGCCTCGCGGCATCAGACCAGGCTCGAGCTGACGGTAGAGCTGCAAGCCATCAAAGTCGTCCACCGCTTGATTGACGCTCTCGACATTGATGCCCTGGCCATAGATTTGCAGGCTCAATCCCAGGCCCACAAACATGGGGACCAACACCTGGTCCACAGCCACGGCCCCCGGACGGAGGCCCAAGACATGGCTGGCCTGTGCGGCAGCAATCAACTCAGACTGCAACCATCCGCTGGGCTGTGGCTGGCCCCAGCCAGGCAACAGGTCAAATGCCAGCCCATACTCAAAGACCACTCGGGGGGGCGTTTGAGAGTTGAACAGCGCGGCAACCTGCCCAGACAGCTCCCGCACGCCCTTCTCGTCGGCAATGGATGCAGACATCATGGCGGTTCCTCGGATCTGGCCCAGGCCCAAGGGCCGAAGCGCAGCCCCCAATCCCACCAGCGCTAATGCCAAGGCACCAGGACAAGTTCCAAGCCCAGTCTCGCGCAGTGCCTCCAGCGGGCCTGCGCTTCGTCCTACGAGCAGCGGTATGCCAGCACCCGGCGTGCGATAGCCGGCCAAGTCCAGAATCAAGCAGCCGGCCTCCGCCGCTTCGTCCAACAGCTCCGCATCCTTCTCTGCGACGGGCCCAGCGACCAAAACTAAGTCCACCTCTTCCAGTACCGCAGCCGTGAGCAAGCCCACCGAGAGCGGCTTCTTACGAAAGCTGAGTTCGGTGATCTCCACACTGAGAGAGTCTACTGGGTGGAAGACCCGTAGTTCTATCGGAGACTCAGAGAGCGCTCCAAGCACCTCCCGACCCAAGAGAGAGGTTGCACCCGTTACACAAATTCCGTATCCAGCTTCAGCCATGAGACGCCTCGCAAGGGTCCCCAGCTAACCGCAATACTAGCGATGACCACCCTTCCCGTCGCCCACCGTGACCTCGCGGGCTGAGAGCAGGCGCAAGAGCTTGTCTTTCTGAGAAAGCTTCGCGCGCTTGAGGCGATGAAGCTGTTGCTGCTGCTCCTGGCTCAACCACAACGCGGATTGCAGGGCGTCCAGCTCTACATGCAGACGACCGTGATCCTGAAGTGCTCGATTTAGGTCCGGGTCATCCAGTGAAGCAATTCGTTCAACAAGTCTTGGGTCCATAGATCCTTTTCAAGCTCTGGGTGTTGGCAACTTTGCGTCAGCTTCGCGCAGGTATTCCAAGCGAACGGCCTGGGGTGCGACAGCCAGTGCCCGGTGTTTCCAAGCATACTCGGCCATCTCTACAACCGGAGAGCGGCAGGGTTCAGACGAAACTCTGCCACCGGCGGCCTGGATCTCGGCGCGCCAAACCTCGGCACCCTCCCCTACTGCATAAAAACCCGCGCCCGAGGTCTCCAACGCTCTCTGAATCGCCTGCTCAGGAGGCAGGTCCGCGCCCGGTCCCATCGGCACACAATCCTGAAAGCTCTGGGCGTAGGCCTTGGCCTTTCGACCGTCCAAGATGGCGAGCGTCGGGCCCTTTGGCGCCAGTAAGGCCCGGGCCTGCAGCGAGTTGATGGGCAACACAGGGACCCCAAGCGCAACAGCAAAGCCCAGGGCAGCCGCGACGCCGACTCGCAGCGACGTAAATGCACCCGGCCCTACCGAGACACAGACCAAGGAGACCTGTTGTCCCTTCAACAGATCCACCATCGCTTCGGCCAAGGCCACGTCGGCGCCACGCAAGATGCGCTGCTCCCAGCTCCGCCCCCCAAGCACTGCGGCCCCAACGACAGGAGCAGCCGTGTCCACGCTCAGCACACTCATGCAGCGATCCAATTTCGAACATCAATGACCAGGACAACGAACATCAATCCCAGCAAGAACAGCACGCCTACCTGCTGCGCACGTTCGCGAACCAGCAAACTCAAGGGACGCCCACGGATGCCCTCGACGGCGTAAAACAGAAACTGGCCTCCATCGAGCACCGGGACGGGTAGAAAGTTCACCACTGCCAGGGAGATGCTGAGCCCGGCCATCATATAGGCCCAATCGAAAATCCCGCGCTCGGCGGCAGCGGCAGCGTGACGGAAGATGGCGATGGGCCCGCCGACTGTTTTGGAGGCTGCTGCCTCGCCGGTCACCAAGTAGCCCACCGTCGAGATCACCTTGGTGGCCGCGTCCAAGGTGCGCTGGCCAGCATGCTGAAGCGCCGGAACAAAATTGTAGCGCCGAGTAGCTTCTTCCTGGGCAATCCCTACGCTGAACGTGTTGAAACCAATGACTGGCCGGAAAGTGTAGCGGCCAAAGTTGTCGTGATCCTCTCGAATCGTTGGCTTGAAAATTCGGTCCTGAAGCTCGCCATCACGCAGCAGGGTCAGCGTGACAGACCTGGCCGAGGCAACCTCGCCCTCACCGACTTGGGCTTGCTTGACCAAGTGAATGACATCGTTGAAGGTACGAACCTTGACCCCGTCCACAGCGGTGACCACGTCACCACGCAACAGACCGCCGATCTCCGCAGGACTCTCTGGCTGAACCTCGTAGACAGAGAGGTAAGGCGGAGCCAAACCCCAAGCGTTCGCGTGGGTGTGCTCAAAAGGCAGACTGGACTCAGGACGGGTGGGGTCCTGGGTGACCGTGATGCTTCCATCGACCACATCGCCCTGGGTGTCGCGTCGCATGTACGCGACTTCAGCCTCTCCCTGAATTCCATCGAGCTCGGAGATCAGCGCGTCAAAGCTTCGGATCTCCTCTTCCCCAACCTTCGTTACCAGGTCACCCGTCTCCAGGCCTGCCTGGGCCAGTACAGAGTCTGAGTCTGAGACCACCACATAGGGACCCGGGAAAATCGCGCTTATGCCGTAGACGCTGGAGGGGTAAACACCGCCATCCAAGATCGCGCCCTGAGGGGTGTCTAAAGTAAGTTCTAAAGACTGCTCCCCGCGCAGCAAGCGAACCACTGGATCCTGATCGATGTGCTCCAGGCTCTCTTCCAGGGCCCCCCAGGTCGCAATCTCTTTGCCGTTGATGTGGGTGACCCTGTCCCCGACCTGTAGACCCGCATCTTGAGCTGACGAATAGAGGTCCACTTGGCCCAAGACCGGCGCGGCACCAGGCTCGCCGACCATGAAGAGTGCAGTGAAGACCACTACGGGCAGGAGCAAATTAAAAGCTGGCCCGGCGGCCACTATGATCAGACGCTGCCAAACGGGCTTGTTCATGAAGCTGGTGGGCGAGTCAGACGCGGTGTCCCCGTCCCCTCCGTCTTGGAAGGGATCCGCCCCCTCCATCATCACGTAGCCGCCAGCAGGAATCAGGCTGACCCGGTAGTCGGTGCCCCCCCACTCCACGCCGAAGAGCCGACGTCCAAAGCCCAAGGAGAAAACCTGGACCCCGACTCCAAAGATCTTCGCGAAGATGAAGTGGCCAGACTCGTGGATGAAGACAAGAATGCCAACGAGGGCCAGGGCTGCAAGGAGCTGAAAGACCAAGGTGCTCGTCTCCGGTGTATCAGCGCGCGCGCCAGAAGCTAAAGAGTACTCGCAGATGGTCCCGTAGGCCAGCCCACACAGCTCAAGGGACCCTCGCAACTCAAGAGATCACCAAGGGTGCTGAAGAGAGCACGGCCACTCAAGACAGAAGCGGTCGTACCGCCAAGACGTAGAGCCAAAGTGCCGGCCCAGTGAGCAGCAGAGCGTCCACCCGGTCCAGAAGTCCACCATGCCCAGGCATTATCCAGCCGGAGTCCTTGACCCCAAAGGAGCGCTTGAGCATCGACTCGACGAGATCACCACAGACGCCTATCGCGTCGACCACAACTCCGATCAGCACGCACTCCCACCAAGCCAAGCCCACGAGAGCGTCAAACTCCATGGCGATAGCCTTAACGGCGCAGACTCCAAGCGTGGCCGTGACAGCACCGCCGATAGCTCCCTCCCAGGTCTTCTTCGGCGAAATCTTCTCGTAGAGCTTGCGCTTGCCCAAAAAGCGTCCGGCGAAGTAGGCGCCTGTGTCCCCCAGCCATGTCACTGCCAAGAGCAGAAACACCCAAGCAAGACCGTCTTCTTGCTGACGGAGCAGCACAGGAAAGACCATGAGCATAGGTACATAAACCCACCCCAAAAAGAGGCGAGCGGTGGCGTTGGCCGCCGTCTCCACCGGATCTGGCCGAAAGAGGATGGCGCCAAGAAACCAGAAGCTGCCTAAGATGAGCGTTCCGACAACGGACATCTCGCTGCCGTGCAGCACAGCGAAGAACAGGCCCAGCGAGGGAACCAAAAGCACAAACAAGTGCTTGAAGCGCTGCTCTGGAAAGGCCATTGTGGCGTACTCATCCAGACAGACCAGCATGGCAAGTCCAAGGATGATCTCAGCAGCGATTACGCCGCCAAACAACAGAGCCGGGATCAGTACGGCAAGGCCAACAAAGGCCGCTAAGAGGCGTTTTCCCACAGAATCATGTCCCTTCGGTCAGCTGAGCGGAGGTCTTGCCATAGCGGCGCTCGCGTTGCCCAAAGGACGCGAAGGCTTGGCCCAGCTGGGGACGACGAAAGTCCGGCCAGGCCACATCAGTCACAAAAATTTCGGCGTAAGCCAACTCCCAGAGCAGGAAGTTGGACAACCTCAGCTCCCCGCTGGTGCGAATGAGCAGGTCCGGGTCAGGCAGCCCTGCAGTGCCCAGATGCAGACCAAAGGCCTTCTCGTCCAGGTCCTCGGGCTTGAGCTGTCCAGCCTGCGCGGCCTTGGCAATGCGCTGGGCTGCCTGCACAATGTCAGCACGCCCCCCATAGGACAGGCAAAGCGTCAGGGTCATCTTGACGTTGGGACGGTCACTGTCCCTCATGATGGCTTGGAGCGGCTTTCGCACAAAGATTGGCAGGCGATCGATCTGACCCACCGCCCGTAGGCGGATGTTGTTGTCAATCAGTTCGTTTCGCTCATCCTTGAGGTAGCGCTTGAGCAGCTGCATCAGGCCCTGAACTTCGTCTGCAGGACGCTTCCAGTTCTCCGTGGAGAAGCTGTACAGCGTCAGCGCTTCTACGCCCCACTCTCGACAGGCTTTGGAGATCTCGCGAACGGACTCCGCGCCTTCGTGGTGGCCCTTGATGCGATCCAAACCGCGAGCCTGCGCCCACCGACCGTTGTCATCCATGATCACCGCGAGGTGTTTGGGGACCCGAGCCCCATCAGGCAGAGGCGAGTTCAAACCTCCACGATCTCCGCTTCCTTAGCCGAGACCAAGGAGTCCAATGCGCTGGAGTACTCATCCGTCGACTTCTGAACTTGCTTCAGGTAGCGATCCAGATCGTCCTCTGAGATTTCCTTGTCCGCCTCGGCGTCCTTGAAGATCTGGTTGTACTCTTTTCGCACACCGCGAACGCGGACCTTGTGGTCCTCGCCCATGCTGCGCGCCCGCCTGACCAGCTCTTGCCGGCGATCACCGGTGAGCGCCGGCACAGGAACACGAACGACCTGGCCATCGTTGGAGGGATTCAGGCCAAGCGCCGCGGCACCGATGGCACGCTCAATGTCCGAAATCGTGGACTTGTCCCAAGGAGTGACCACCAACATACGCGCGTCTGGTGCGTTGATCGTCGCAAGTTGCTTGATGGGCATGCTGGCTCCGTACGAAGCCACCAAGACGTTGACGCTGTCCAAAAGGGCCGGCGTTGCACGACCCGTCCGCACAGTGGCCAGTGATTTCTTTAGGGACTCGATCGAGGACTTCATGTCGTCCTTCATCGCGGACAGGTACTCGTTCACCGTGACCTCCAGAGGTGTTGGAAACCTAACGCAGCCAAGAGGCTCTACAAGGAGGCCTCGTTGTTGTCGACCAAGGTCCCAAGCTTCTCGCCCTTGACCACCCGGACCACATTGCCCTGGGTGTGGAAGTCAAAGACGATGATTGGGATGTCGTTCTCCATGCACATCGACAGGGCTGTGGCGTCCATGACCTTCAGACCGCGCTGCAGCGCATCCCTGAAACAGATGTGTTCAAAGCGCACAGCGTCATCGTGCTTGGCCGGATCTTTGTCATACACCCCGTCGACCTTGGTCGCCTTCAGGATGACATCGGCGTGGATCTCAGCAGCACGAAGCGCGGCTGCCGTATCGGTAGAGAAATAAGGGTTACCCGTCCCAGCGCCGAAGATCACAACGCGGCCCTTCTCCATGTGTCGTTCGGCCCGGCGGCGAACGTAGGGCTCGGCCACTTTGTCCATTGGGATGGCAGACATACAGCGCGTCTTTACACCACGTCGCTCCAAGGCATCCTGAAGGGCCAAAGCGTTGATCACCGTAGCCAACATACCCATGTAGTCGGCGTGAGCGCGGTCCATTCCTTTGGACGCGCCAGCCAGTCCCCGAAAGATGTTGCCGCCGCCAATCACGACAGCGACCTCTACCCCCAACTCCTCTCGAAGAGCCTTGACCTCGTCCGCAAATCGCGCAAGCGCGGCCGGGCCAATTCCAAAGCCTCGATCTTCAGCGAGCATCTCGCCGGAGAGCTTCAGGAGAATGCGCTTGTAGGCCATGGGTGGCTCCAGTTTGGGGGGATGGAAGGCCCCCCAGGGAGCCTCCCAGGGTCAGCAGCGACTCAGGCCAAGCCAGCCTGAGCAGCGACCTCAGCAGCAAAGTCATCGACCTTCTTCTCAAGGCCCTCGCCCAAGACGAAGCGGCTAAAGCGGCGAATCTTGATGTTCTCGCCAATGACCGCGACCTGCTCATTGAGCATCGCTTCGACGGTCTTGCTGTCGTCCTTGACGAACTTCTGCTCCAAGAGAACGCGCTCCTCAAAGAACTTGCCCATGCGACCAGCAACAATCTTCTCAGCGATGTGAGCAGGCTTGCCCTCTTCGATGATGCGAGCGAGTTGAATCTTCCTCTCGCGCTCGATTGCATCCTCGGGGACTTCGTCCTTGGTCACGTACTCGGGAGCCGCAGCCGCGATGTGCATTGCGATGTCATTGCAGAGATTGATGAACTGCTCGTTGCGAGCAACGAAGTCGGTCTCGGCGTTGATTTCGACGAGCACGCCGATCTTGCCGGCTCCGTGCACGTAAGCGTGAACCAAGCCCTCGGTCGCGATCCGGCCCGATTTCTTGGCGGCCTTGGTGATGCCCTTTTCACGAAGCCAGTCGATCGACTTATCGACGTCGCCGCCGGTGGCGTCGAGCTCCTTCTTGCAGTCCAACATGCCAGCGCCCGAGCGAGCACGCAGCGCCTTGATATCCTTGGAAGAGACAGCCATTATGCAGTCCTGTAGCGTTCCCACGGCCCCCAAAGGGGACCGTAGGTGGTTTTTAGGTGTGGTTTTGCCAGGGTCACCCCGAGCGACGCGGTCTCAGACCTCTTCAACCGTCTCAGGATCGACAGGACCGGAGGTCGCATCGGGAGCGGCTGGAGCGGCTGAGGTGTGCACGCGGGAAACGACTTCCACGTCCATACCAGCGTCCGTCACAGCCTGCTGAGCAGGGTCGCCCCGGCGACCAGCGGCGTTGCCCTCGATGCAAGCATCGGCGACAGCGGCGGTGAACAAGCGAATGGACTTGATTGCGTCGTCGTTTCCGGGAA
Source organism: uncultured bacterium (assembly GCA_905480105.1). Taxonomy (GTDB): domain Bacteria; phylum Myxococcota_A; class UBA796; order UBA796; family CAJQPC01; genus CAJQPC01. The sequence goes on from CAJQPC010000199.1 coordinate 9,303, forward strand.
TGACGTAGTCGACCTTGGAGGGGTCGCAGTTGGTGTCGCACAGCGCAATGACGGGGATCTTCAGCTTGCGAGCCTCGTCAATGGCAATGTGCTCCTTCTTCGGGTCGATGATGAAGATCGCACCGGGGGTGGCGCGCATGGCCTTGATGCCACCCAGGTTCTTCTCCATCTTCGCCATCTCACGGGTCAGGCCTAGGGCCTCCTTCTTGGTGAGCATCTCAAAACGGCCCTCGGTGTAGGCGCGCTCCAAAGCGGTCAGGCGGTCCAGGGACTTCTTGACGGTCTGGAAGTTGGTCAATGTTCCGCCGAGCCAGCGGTTGTTCATGAAGAACTGACCCGAGCGACCGGCCTCTTCGGCAACGATCTCTTGGGCGGAGCGCTTGGTGCCTACGAAGAGCACGTACTTGCCTTGGCTGACCACGTTGGAGGCGAAACGGCAAGCTTCCAGCAGGCCACGTGCGGTGGCCTGGAGGTCGATGATGTGCACGCCGTTCTTCTGGCCGTAGATGTAGGGGCGCATCTTCGGGTTCCAACGACGGGTCTGGTGACCAAAGTGAACACCGGACTCAAGCAGCTGACGCAACGAAATGTTGACCATAATTTACTCCTGAGCGCGCTGATTGACAGGCGCCCTTTTGGGTTGGTTTCGACCACCGACAGCTGCGTCCGACCCCGAAAGGCACCCATGGACGATCACTGTGACTCGGTGTGAGATTTGCCCCAAACTACCAGGGCCCCGCGCGATTAACGCAGGGCCCTGTGTTTGTCACCTGGAGAGCCTGTCTCAGACCCCTTGCTGGTCTCCGTCGTCGCCTACCAGGGGCCCGTCCACCGTCAGCGCATCCGGGTCAACCTGCGGAGCGGGGGCCACCCAGCCAGCTTGGTAGCAGCACCGCTTGAACTTGTTTCCAGATCCACATGGGCAAGGATCATTCCGCCGCAACTGATGCAGCACGGCGAAGAGGCGTGCCTCCTCTCCAGCTTCTGGCAGTTTGGGGGCAGGCGGAGGGGCAGGAGGCAGGCCTTGCGCGTTCAAGGCGAACTGCGCAGCCGCATTGGCGTCCAGCCTGGGACTTGCCGGCTTTTGGACCAGGTCGCCAGCAGCGAGCTGGCGGGCGGTTCGCTTGGAGAACTCCTGAGAAGCCTGGTCCGCTCTTCCCAGTTCCACTTCCAAAAAGCGACGAACTACGGACTCATCCCGGAGAGCCGTCATCATCATAAACATGTTGAAGCCCTCCTTCTTGTACTCCAGAAGAGGGTTTCGCTGGCCGTAGCCACGCAATCCAATGCCGTCGCGCAAGCGGTCCATGGCCAACAAGTGCTGCTTCCACAGATCGTCGGTGAACTGCAGCAAGAGCATGCGCTCAATCTGACGGCTTGCATCCTCACCCAGAGAGGCTTCCTTGCTCTCGTAGCGCTCGGTACCAACGGCCAGCAGGCGGTCACGGAGTTCGACGACCGCAAAGTCGCGAAGCTCATCATCGCTCTCTTCCCAGACGAAGCCAAAGTTGTCCTGGCAGCGGGCCCGCATGCCCTTGATGTCCCAACCCTCCGAGTGCACCGTTTCGGGAACGCAGTCGTCCATCACATCATCGACGACGCCCTCGACGGCCTCGACCATGATCTCCCGGACCTCTCCCCCTTCCAGGATGCGGCGGCGCAAGGCATAGACCAGCTTGCGCTGCTGACTGAGCACGTCGTCGTACTCCAACAGCTGCTTACGAACGTTGAAGTTGTGACCCTCGACCTTCTTCTGAGCATTCTCGATGCTCTTGGAGATCCAGGGATGCTCGATGGGCTCGTTGTCCGACATGCCCATCTTATCCATGAACTGCATCATCTTGTCGGTGCCAAAGATACGCAGCAGGTCGTCCTCTAAGGACAGGTAGAACTTGGAGCTTCCGGCGTCTCCCTGACGACCGGCGCGACCACGCAGCTGGTTGTCGATGCGGCGACTCTCGTGGCGCTCGGTTCCGATGATGCGCAGCCCACCAGCTTCCAACACCTTTTCGCGCTCTGCTGCGCACTGGATCTCCAGCTCAGCAAAACGGGTGTCGAAGCCCTGCTGGTCAACCTTTGGATCCACCTCGTCCTTGGCCATCTCCTCGGGATTTCCGCCAAGCTTGATGTCCGTTCCACGCCCCGCCATGTTCGTGGAGATGGTGATCGAGCCAAGGCGACCGGCCTGAGCAACCACCGAGCTCTCTCGTGCATGTTGCTTGGCGTTGAGCACCTCGTGCGGAATCTTCTGCCGCCGCAACATTCGGGCTACCAGCTCAGACTTTTCCACGCTGGTGGTGCCCACGAGAACAGGCTGGCCCCGCTCGTGTGCTTCGACGATGTCGCCCAAGACCACGTCGAACTTTTCTTCCTGGGTGCGGTAGACAATGTCGTTCTGGTCATCGCGCGTGATCGGCCTGTTGGTGGGAATCACCACAACTTCGAGGTTGTAGATGTTTGCCAGCTCGGCTGCCTCGGTCTCAGCCGTACCGGTCATGCCGGCAAGCTTGTCGTACATGCGGAAGTAGTTTTGGAAGGTGATGGTCGCGTAGGTCTGAGACTCACGCTGAATCTTCAGCCTCTCCTTGGCCTCTACTGCTTGGTGCAGGCCGTCAGACCACCGACGACCCGCCATTAGACGACCCGTGTTCTCGTCGACGATCACGACCTCGCCATCGCGAACCACGTAGTCCTTGTCCCGACTGAACAAACAGTGGGCTTTGAGGGCTTGGTTGACGTGGTGCAGAGTCTCCATGTTTTCGGGTTCGTAGAGGTTGTTGATCCCGAGCTTGGACTCGATCTTATCCACCCCTTGATCGGTGGGATGCACCGACCGGCCCTTCTCGTCGACGACGTAGTCGATCTCGTCTTGCAAGAGGGGGATGACCGCGTCGATCTCGAAGTACTTGTCCACAGCATCGCTGGTCGGACCCGAGATGATCAGAGGCGTACGGGCCTCGTCGATGAGGATGGAGTCAACCTCGTCGACAATCCCGAAGTTGTGACCGCGCTGGGTGTAATCTTCCAGGCGGAACTTCATGTTGTCCCGCAGGTAGTCGAACCCAAACTCGTTGTTGGTGCCGTAGGTAATGTCAGCGGCATAGGCGGCGCGCTTGATCTGATCGTCGCGCTCCCCGCTCAAGACAGTGCCGACCGACATGCCCAAGGTCTTGTAGATTGCGGACATCCACTCGGCGTCACGGGCGGCCAAGTAGTCGTTGACCGTGACAACGTGGACACCCTTTCCACCCAGGGCGTTGAGATACACCGGCAGGGTTGCGGTCAGGGTCTTGCCCTCTCCGGTTCGCATCTCCGCGGCCTGCCCCCGATGAAGCACAATGCCACCGACAAGCTGCACGTCGTAGGGACGCATGCCCAGGGTTCGCACGGAGGTCTCTCGGACAGTTGCAAAGGCCTCCAGCAACAAGTCGTCCAAAGGCTCGCCGTTCTCCAGGCGCTCCTTAAACTTTGAGGTCATTCCGAAAAGTTCTTCGTCCGACATGGCCTGGAAAGTGGGCTCCAGATCATTGATCCGGGCCACCTGCGGCTGCATCTTCCTAATCACACGGTCATTGGCCGAGCCGAAGATCTTCTTAAACATTCCCTCGAGGGGACCGAGCATGAGCGTGCTCCGTAGCAGAGGAACCTGAGTTTGGCGGACGCCTGGGTTCCGGGACCTGAGCGGTTAACTGCTCACCGCGTGCTTGTCTGTCAATGGGGAAAGCGCACTCCAACAACTTGGCGAAACCCAGCCCTCAAACTTGGCGACCCTCAGTGCGGCAAGTATTCCAATGGGTCGACCTGTTGACGGTCGATCATCAGTTCGAAATGCAAGTGCGGTCCGGTGGTCTGACCTGTGGTTCCGATGGTGCTGATCACCTGACCGGCATCTACCCAGTCCCCCTTTCGAACGTACACACTTGAGTTGTGCGCATAGCGGGTCACAATGCCGTAACCATGGTCAATCTCGACCATGCGGCCGTAGCCGGAGTTGTAGTCGGCCATCTGAACCACACCCGAGGCAGCAGCGACAACACGGGTCCCACGGGGCGCAGCGATGTCTACTCCAGAGTGGAACTTACGGGTATTGTTTATTGGAGACCGGCGATAGCCAAAGCCACTTGTGAAGGTGCCTTCGGCTGGCCAAACTTGTGGGAAGGCCGCCTGAATACTGAGTAGATCTTCCATGTCCTCGGTCAGTAAACCAAGCCGCGGCTCCAAGGCTTCGAGACGGGCGACGTAGGCGTCGGTCCGCACCATCACCTGCTCGGCCCACGACTCCGCGGGCCGGAGTTCCTCAGCCTCCAGGCTCACTGGGCCATCTCGCTCCTCAAAGCCAGGATGGTCCTCGTCGTAATCCAAGTATTCATCGGCGAGTCCCTCGCTCTCCTCGTCGACTGGACCTGATCCAGGGCGAACCGGGTTGTCCCGAACCATGTCGCGGAGCTGCGCGTCATAGAGCTGAACACGCTGCATGGTGGCGTCCGCCTGGTCCAGCTGCGATTCAATCTGCTGCAACTGCTGGCGAAGCATCAGGTTCTCAGTGACCAACTCAGCGCGACCGGGCCCGCCGCCTGGAACCCAGCTCACACCGCGAAGTCCCAAGAGAGTCAATCCGACCACAGCGGCCCCAGCCACAAGCCCAATTCGCACCTGGCCCACATCGATAATGCACTGGAGCACATCGACTTGGTCTCGATCTGGAATCAGCAGAAGCGTCCAAGTTCGCACCTTTTCCGAGGGCGTTTTCTTGGTCGGAGTGAGACTCACAATTCATCCACTCGCACGGTCACGACCGTGACATTGTCATCTCCTCCCCTTTCGCAGGCCATTTGCACCAGCTTCCGGGACGCATGCTGGGGTCCGTGGCGCTGCATGATTTCGCCAATCTCCGCCGTTGAGACCAGGTTGCTCAAGCCATCACTGCACAGCATGAACTTGTCGCCCCGGCGAACTGCACGGACCTGAAGGTCCACCTCCACCTCCTCCATGTAGCCAAGAGAACGGGTGATGATGTTGCGCAGCTTGTGAGTCTTGGCCTCCTCTGCGGTCAAAACACCTGCCTTGACCTTTTCGTTGACCAAGCTGTGGTCCTCGGTCAACTGCTCGATACGGCCTTCGCGCAACAGGTACCCGCGAGAGTCACCCACATGTGCAATCAGGAAGTTGCTGCCGTCGATCATCAACGCCAGAGCGGTGGTGCCCATCCCCTTATATTCGGGCTCCGCGGTCGCCTTCTCGAAGATTCGCTTGCCGGCCAATCGAACGGCGTAACGGAGCTTTTCACGGGAGCGGTCCACCGGTTCCGATACGTCCGGAAGCTCAATTTGCTCGTCAGAGTCGATGCTCGCAAGTACCTCCTCCACCGTATTGACGGCGATGGCAGAGGCATACTCGCCACCCACGTGGCCGCCCATGCCGTCGCAGCAAACAAAGAGATTTAGCTCATCATTGATGAGGTAGTTGTCTTCGTTGTTCGTACGCTTCATGCCTACGTCGGTCACGCCGCAAGAGGTGATTCGCATCTTACATGCCTCCTAAACCAGCAATGGGGCCTTCTATTGTACGTCAGGCGGCGGCGCCAGATTGCCCGAAGAGGGCCCACAGCTCCAACCTTGGCTGGGCGTGGGATCGGGAACCAGGGTCCAAAGTAAGGCATCCGGCCATTGGGCTGGTTTCCCAAGGCGACCACGCAAGGTCCTCTCTAGCGCCTGCGTGTCGTGCCCTTGGTCGGTGTGCAGCACAACGAAACGCACTCCCCGCTCCTCCAGGCGCTCGAGCGTCCAGTCCGGCGCCTGACAGCCTCCCTGACCGTCTATGCAGCGGTCCAAGAGCCGTAGACAGAGGTTGTACTCCACCGGGTGTTTTGGCATACGCGGCAGCGCAGTAACCGCCCTACCATGGGCCAAACGGAAGGCCATGGCGTGGGGGCGGTTGGTCTCCCCGCGCGGCCAACCCGGCAAGTCCAGAACGCTCCCAGGCAGCGGATCTTGCTCGATGCGCTGTGCCAAATCCGCGTGGGGCAAGCTCTGCGTTGGCAGCGGCAAGGTGCTGCCCTGCGCCAAGGTGACCTCGACGGCAAAGACCGCTGCGAGGGGCAGCCAGGACCATTTGGGCAAGGGTGCGTTCGCCATTCCCAGGGCCAAGCCCACCAACGCGACCTGAATGAGCCGGTAGTACATGCCTGAGGTGGACAGACCGGTTCCGAGGGGCTCTATGAGCGCAATTGGGAGGGGCACGCCACTGAGCCAGGTGGGGGTCAGGAAAAGAACCGGGCCCAGCGCACACAACACCCCGGAGACGGCCCACCCCAAGGCCACCCCTCGCTTCTTCCAGAATCCCCAGAGCGCCACAAGGAGGACACTCCAGCACAGATAGACGCCGTGCTGCAGCCCCGATGGGGTCAAGGTCGCGTCCGGCCAGAACAGGCTGCTCAAGGGCGCCACGGCGTAGGGCGCGACCAGCACCGTGGGGACACTCAGCTTAGGTCGGTGGGTAGGTGAAAACAGCCACTCATTGGACGGTCCGTCCTGGTTGAAGGCCAGAGAGACCAGCGCCAAGGACACCACCAGCACCGCTCCAACGAATACATAGCGCCGCCAGTGCTTCAACCCGAAGAGCCCATCTACCGCCAATGCCAACCCTATGCAGGCCAGCAAGTAGGGCGAGGTGAAGCCCGCCAGCAGCAAGACGAGCGCCAAGACAGGGAGCATGCGCCAGTCCTGCCTGAGACGCCACGCCACGAGCAGAGCGAGTGGGAGCAGCCAAGCCTGAGCCTTGGCCAGCTCCCCGTTGGCCATGTTCGCCATGTAGAAGGGCGCAAACGCGAAGGTGAAGGAGGCCAAGCCTATGGCACCATCTGAGCTCTCTGGTGCTCTCAATCGCAGCAGACGCGCCATGGTCAACACCGCCACCGCCGGCGAGGCCAGAGTGACCAAGCTTCCAAAGCGCACGGGCCCGAGGAACTTCAAGGGCACGGCCAGGAGCAGGAGCACCCACCCCAAAAAGCGCGCCTTCCGCTCGAAGGGCGCCCCAAGCTCACTGCTCAAGTGGGGATCTTGACCCGACCAGATCGCCTCTGGAACCAACTCAAAGCTCACGACCAGCGAGGGCCCAAAGGGGCCAGACAAGAGCTGGTCCGAGGGATGCAGGGCCAGCGGCCACGTCAGCCCAACCATCAAGAGCACGGCCGCCAAAGCCCACAGCAGGTCCCGGCGCCATCCAAGCATACCTATTTATAGTCCCCAGGCTCTAAGCCGTGCTTTTTGAGCAGGCCGTATAGATCTGCCCGGTACTTACCGGCCTTTCTGGCCGCCGCGGAGACGTTGCCGCCTGTGGCCTTGAGTACGTCTTCCAAGTACTCCCGCTCCCAGGCATCCCGGGCCTCCCGCAGGGGTTTGATGTCGGCGCCCCGATGGCCTCCGGGGCCAACCCCCGTGTCGGCGAAGTCTTCGACTTGAAGCACCTCCCCAAAGCTTAAAACCAACGCCCGCTCTACCGCGTGCTCCAACTCTCTGGCGTTGCCGGGCCAGCGGCGCTCCATGAGGTGCTGGCTTGCCTCCGGGGAGAGCTGCGCTGTGCGATTCAGGCGTGCGCAATGTTTGGCCAAGAAGTGCTCTGCGAGCAGCGGAATGTCCCCGACTCGGTCCTTTAGCGCCGGCATGTAAATAGGAACCACCACCAGTCGGTAGTACAGGTCTTCCCGAAAGCTCCTGTTCTCGACCATTGCAGCCAGATCTTTGTTTGTGGCGACGATGACTCGCACATCCACAGTCTGAGTCTTGGTGCTGCCCAAGGGGGAAATTTCTCCTTCCTGGAGCACACGCAAGAGGGACCGCTGCATGGCCGGAGAAACATCGCCGATCTCGTCCAAAAGCAGCGTCCCCCCATCGGCCGCTTTGATGAGCCCCGTTTTGTCCGAGCGAGCGTCGGTAAAGGCGCCGCGCTTGTAGCCGAAGAGCTCAGACTGGAGCAGGGTGTCGGGCAGGGCCCCGCAGTTCACCGAAATGAAGGGCCGATTCGCGCGCTTGGACAGGGCGTGAACCGCCCGTGCAGCCAGCTCCTTACCGCTCCCACTCGGTCCGAAAATCGCAACCGTGCTGTCCAAGGGCGCGACCCGCTCAATCATGGAGAAGACCGCCTTCATCGAAGACGACTGACCAATGATGCCCTCGAGTTCTCCCCGCTGGTCCACCGTCCTGCGAAGCGCCAGGACCTCTTGAGACAAGCGTCGCTGCGCCACGCACTTGTTTAGGTGCGCGTAGAGCGCCTCGCGGTCCACCGGCTTGGTCAGGTACCCAGCCGCGCCTTCGTTCATGGCCTCGATGGCATTGGGAATGCTGCCGTGAGCGGTGAGAATCAGCACAGGAAGACCCGGATCGGCATGGTGCAGCCGAGCCATCACGTCCAAGCCAGACTCTTGGTCCAGACGCAGATCGCAGACCACCACGTCCACCTTCTCCTGGCGAACCACGGCCATGGCTTGGTCGCCATCCCGAGCCGTGAACACCCCATAGCCAGCCGACTCCAGACGCAGCGAGAGTACGGTCAGGATGTTGTCGTCGTCATCGACCAGCAGGACGGTGCCGTCCAGGGGGGCCTCCTCGGCCCGATGGGGCCCAAGCAATCATACAAGCGTCGCAGTGCTCTCGTTGGCCACAGCCAAGGTAAAGCAGAATCGCGCCCCCCCAGTCGGCGACGCTTCCACCCAAATTCTCCCCCCCTGGGCCGCCACAATTTCGTGGCAAATGTACAGCCCCAGGCCGGATCCCCCGCGCTTCTCCGCCCGAGGCACCTGGTAGAAGCGCTCAAAGATTCGAGCCCTGTGCGCCTCGGCTACGCCTGGCCCCTGGTCATCTACCCACACGCAAATCGCCGGCTGACCGCCTTCCTCCCAACCGTCGACCGCGCCGATGTGCACCAGGGCCCCTCGGGGACTGAATTTCAGGGCATTGGAGAGTAAGTTCATCAGAACCTGCTCAAGCATTCCGGTGTTGGCGAAGACCCTTGGCAGTCCCTCGGGGACCTGAACCTCCAGGTTGACCTGCTGACGCTGAAGCATCAGGCTGACCTCGTTGGCCACGCAGCCCACCGAGTTGCTCAGGTCGGCAGGGGCCAACTCAGCCTGCTTGCCTTGCAGACGAGAGAGGTCGAGTACGTTGGACACAAGCTGACGAAGACGACGCACGTCCTCTTTCATGATTCTCACCAAGCGGCGCTGAGTGTCCGTCAGCGGACCCGGGATCTCGTCATCCATCAGGTCCACCGCCTCCGCCATCGAGGTCAGCGGGGTCTTTAAATCGTGGCTGATGTTGGCGAAGAAGTCCGTCTTGGTGCGGTCCTGCTCCGCTACGCGCTTGGCCATTTTGTTGAAGGCCCGGCCCAGCTGGTCCAGCTCGTCCACCTCCAGGGGTTCAATGCGGTACTCAAAGTCTCCGGCCGCTACCCCGTCGGTGCCCTTCTGTAGCTCGCGTACCGCGCGGGTCAGGTCACGACCCAGAACCAAGGCGATGCCCACACCGATAGCCAAGACGATGCCCACCATCACCACCACCAGCGTGGCAATGGTGCGCCCAGTGGCCGCCACCCTGTCCAGATCCTTGTGTAGCTGGTCCTCCAGGCGTACCTGACGCTGCTGGAGCTCAGAGGTCATCTCCCGGCCTACTCGGGCGATCTCTACTTCGCCAGCAGGCTCTTGGCTCATGCCCGCAGTGGCCTCATATTCGGAGAGCAGCTCTCCCAAGCGCTCCGCTTCCGTTCCGTTGGCGACCAACACCAAGCGCGCACGGAGGGATCCACTCCGCCTCTGGGCCTCCGCAAGCGCCGCACCAGAGCCATTCTCTCGGTAGATCTTCAAGCTGGCGTGCTCCTCTCGGAAATACTGCAGTGCCTGCTGGGAGAGCTGCACGCGCTCCATGCCAACGCTGGAGACCTCCTGCACCGAACGGGTCATCTGCATCAGGGCGAGCAAGGTGATCAAGCCGCTCAACAAGAGTGGCAGCAGTGGCGCGAGCTGAGCCAAGAGCAGCTGGGTACGGACCTTCACCGCAAGCGCGCTCCGGACTGCTCCAGACCGAATGCCAAGCGCCCCCACTCCTCCAAGCTGAGTTCCTCGGCCCGGTGTCCCAAGCCTACCGTCTCGTCCAGGACCGCGCGGGCGGCTTCCTTTTCATAGAGACAGCTGAGCGCATTGACCAAGGTCTTCCGGCGCAGGGAGAACCCGGCACGTACGGCGTGCTCGAAGCCTTCAGGGCTCGCGCCTCCCAGCAAGGGCTCCTCCCGCAGGTCAAAGACCACCACCGTGGAGTGAACCTTGGGTGGCGGGTGAAATGCACCAGGGGGCAACGTGAACCCGTAGCGCGGCTTGGAAAAGGCTTGGCACATCACGGTGAGGGATCCGTAGGCCTTGGTGCGGGGCTCGGCGATGATGCGATTGGCCACTTCTCGCTGAAACATCAGGACCAAACGATTAAATTTTGGGTACAACGGCAGGAGCCGAAGCAGAATCCGCGTGCCGACGTTGTAGGGGAGGTTCGCGCAGCAGACCCAGCCATCTCCCGGTGCCGCCAACTCCAAGTCCGACTTCATTGCGTCCCCACGGGTCAGCACGAGCGAGGGCAACTCGCTCTCCAAGTAGTCGGCCAGGTCTCGGTCCAGCTCAATGGCATGAACCGTGCCACCCGCTTGGTGCAGTGCGCGTGTCAAAGCACCCAGGCCAGGGCCTACCTCCAGCACCCGTGTCCCCTCTCTCACTCCGCCCAACTTGGCGATGCGGGTCACAGCGTTCGGATCCGTGAGGAAGTTTTGTCCAAAGCGCTTTCGAGCCCGCTGCTCGAGCAAGCGCAGCTGCACCGCGGGATGCTCAAAGGAGGAGGTGGTGCTCATGCGGGGGGCCTTAGGGAGTGGAGGGGCCAGCCGGATCGGGCGCCAATGCCCGGGCCGTCACGCTGCCCAGCCAGGAGCCGAAGCCGTCCGGCGTGGGCGATCATTGCGCCATTGTCCGTGCAGCGATGGCGTGGTGGCAAGAAGACCTGAATTCCCTCCATCGCCTGAGCAGCCGCACGAAGTTCCGAGTTGGCTGCCACGCCACCAGCCAGAGCCAAGCGCGTCACACCCGTCTCCTTGGCAGCAACACGCACGCGCTCGAGCAGGACCTCGACCACGGCACGCTGGAAGCTTGCCGCCAGATCCTCGGGTTTGTCCCCGGGAAATTTCTGATGCCGCTGCCGCACCGCTGTCTTGAGTCCGGAGAAGGACCAGTCCCGACTGCCTTTCACCTTGGGCCGGGGCAAAGGGATCGCAAGAGGGTCGCCACCTTGGGCCAAGCGGTCGATGAGCGGGCCCCCCGGATAGCCAAGACCAAGCACTCGGGCGGTCTTGTCGTAAGCCTCACCCGCAGCGTCATCTACAGTGCTCGCGATCTCACGGTAGTCGCCCAAAGACTTGGCCAAGTACAGCGTGGTGTGCCCTCCGCTGACCACCAGCCCCAAAAATGGGAACTCCGGTGCGGGGTCCTCCAACATTGGCGAGAGCATGTGGCCCTCCAGGTGGTTGACCCCAATAAATGGAACCCCCCACCCCAGGGCCAGCCCCTTGGCCATGGACAAGCCCACCAAAACCGCGCCGATCAATCCAGGACCGCTCGTCGCAGCCACTGCATCGGGCTTCTCAACACCCGCTTTGTCCAGGGCATCTTGGACAACCGAGGCGAGCTTCTCGGCATGGGCGCGGCTGGCCAACTCCGGCACGACGCCCAAGTAGGCTTGGTGCACGGTCTGGGTGTAGACCACATCGCTGAGCACCCCATCGGCACTCACGACAGATGCAGCGGTCTCGTCACAGCTGGTCTCAATTCCCAACACACGCATGACTGGCTCCAAGCAGGTCGACGGACACAGAGGTAGTCTCTACCCCGATGCTCCTCTCTTCTGCCACGCTCGCCCTCAGTCTTCCCTCTTTGCTGGCTTGCAGACCGGACAACACAGTCACGGCCGGAGAAGCCCGTCTGGATACCCAGGAAAGCGTCGCATTCACGGACGTAGTGACCGGGACCCGGGCCACCTTAGAGCTCCCCATTGAGAGCAGCGGCATCGGGGATCTGATCTTGGAGAGCGCAACGCTGACCTTGGATTCCGACACCTTCCTCTCCCTGGGGCCCCTGCCTACGGAACCTCTGGAACGAGGCCAGGTTGGCCTGCTCGAGATCTACTACACACCCACCGAAGTCCGTGTCGGAGGCGGCAGCTTGGTCTTAGAGAGCAACGATCCCGACCTGCCCAGTCTGGAGATCCCGATCACGACTTCCGCGATCTCTCCGGAGTTGGACCTGTCCCCCCAGACCTTGTGGTTCGGAGAGACAGCTCCCGGAGACACGCAGGAGCTGGAGCTAAGCCTAAGTGCCAGGGGGCAAGGCACACTTCGGATCAACGATATCGCGTCATCCAAGGGAGACTTTGGGTGGTCACTCCCCCAAGACACCGAGCTGCCGCTCTACCTTCTGCCAGGCGCTGGGGTGACCTTGACCGTGACCTTCTCTCCCAGCTCTCAGGACGCCCTGGATGAACGCCTGGTGATCCAGAGCAACGCGGCCCAGGCCCCCACCCAGAGCGTTCGCCTGTTGGCCAACACCGGGACCGAAGAGGGACCACCAACCGCGGAGATTCTGGCGCCGGAGTGGGGCACCTATTTTATGAGCACAGAGACAGTCACCCTGCGGGGTTTGGCTGTAGACCAAGGCGATGCGCCCGAAGATCTGCTGGTCGCCTGGTACGCCAACGACGGTCTCCTGGGTACAGTCACACCGGACGAAAGCGGCGAGGTCCGCCTGGAGACCACCCTCCCCATCGCCGACCAGCTACGCCTGTCTCTTCGGGTCATCGACAGCCAAGGGCAGAGCGACGAGGACAGCGTGGACTTAGGTGTCTTTGAAGCTGGCGAGCCCACTCTCTGGCGCCTGAGCGGCGGGGACAGCACCTTTGACTTCATCGTGGCAGACGACGATGTGAAAATCACATTGGACGGTTCGGCTCTCTTAGACGACAACGACAACGCCAAGAGCAGTCACGCCCCCCTGGAGTTCCAGGCCAAGCCCGGAGCGACCCTACGCGTGGTGGCCACCGACGAAAATTATTGCGAGAAGGCTCTGAGTGCGATGGTTCTTCACTGGGGCAGTGCAGTCAGTTGGGAGCTGAGCGAGCCGGTCTGCAACTCCTCATGCCCCGAGGATGCCTGCTACGACGGCAGCTACAGCGGACCGTGGCCGAACACCTTTGTAGACGAGAGCCACACCCTGCCCGCACCCTAAGGCGCTTGGGGCAACAAACCAAAAGACAAGTACGAGCTTGACTTTTGACATCAGAACGCCCGACTTTCGCTCCCAACCCTGGCTCAGGGAGTACAAAACTTGTGCCCCTGCCTGTGCTTAAGTCTCATGTCGTGGTAGAACAGCGCTGTTGACAGGTCAAGTGCTTGTCACCATTTCAGGTCGCGCTGAAGTTGAAGTTGAAGTTGACTCAGAAGCTGGTGCCTACCGGCAACTATGAAGCGGATGCGAACGATCCCGTACTTGGTGCGGGTGTGCCAGAGGGATCGATGCTGTTGTTGAACGCCCCGCGCGACCTTTCAAACATGGGTCTGGGGTGGTGAAAACCACCCCAGACCCAGCCCAGACCGGCGAATTGCAGGGCTCGCCCCGGTCAGGCTTGCAGCTTCAAGTACGCAAGGACCTGGTGTCTGGCGCCATCGGGGCAGTCCTGAGTGCCGCATACCGCAGCCTCCAGCAGGACAACCCAGAGCGCTTTTCTACTCCACCGGAGCGTCCTCTTTTAAAGAGGCTGTACGCTCAGTCCCACGACGGCTGGCGCTGCCCGCTCTTCAAGGTACCGGCCTGCCCAGGTAGCAGTGGCGAACCTATTCTTCTGCTCCACGGCTTAGGCCTGAGCCGTCACAGCCTGGACTTTGACCGGGAGCGCAGCCTTGCCCGGGCTCTTGCTGCCGCCGGATTCTCTGTGTACATGGCGGAGAACAGGGCAGACCGAAGCGCTATTCCCCCAGCTTCTCCCAAGTCCTTCGACTTTGACGACATCGCCACCGCCGATCTTCCTGCAGCCATCGAAGCCGTACAGCAAGACAGTGGTTTTGAACGTATTTTTGTGCTGGGCCACGGATTGGGCGGGCAGCTGCTTTATGCCTACCTGGCCCACTTCGGCGACTCGGAGCTCGCGGCCGCCGTGACCATGAACTCTGCCGTCCGATTTCGCCGCCCGACGAGTGGACGCTCGGCCATTAGCCTGGCCAGGGCCCTGCTCCCGGCGGGGCTGCGGCTGCCCACCTCCGCCACTGCCACCTTGCTGTCCCCTGGAGCAAGCAGCCAGGGAGAACTTGAGGGCGACCGAGCCCGTGGTTTGCTCGTGCACGGCACCGAGGACATCAGCGGAGGCATGCTCCGTCAGGCCCTGCTGTGGCTTGAGTCTGGCTCCTTGGTCGATAGAGACGACCGCATGGACTACGTCCACGCTCTGGGCAATATCCAAATCCCCCTCCAGCTGATCACCTCCCGCGGCGACAGCCGGTGTCCTCCCGACTACGCCTTGGGCATCCGGGACACTTGGCGCGGCCAGGTCACCCACCTGAACCTACCTGGAAGCTGGGCCCACTTGGACCTTGTCATGGGTCCGCGAGCCCCCACAGAGCTCACCCCCCGCATCGCAACTTGGCTCGATGCCCTACGCCGCGAGTGCTGGAGCCAGTAGCCCACAGCACGAGCCGTGATTAGGCCAATGGGCAGTGACGCCCGGACGGGCAAGCTCACGGAGGCCGAATGAGCGATCAAGCAGCGCCCGCACCTGTGCAGGCTCCCCAAAAAGGACTCGACAAGGGTACGCGCCTGTTGATCTGGACCCTCGGCCTGGGCGGCATGCTCGTGGTGGCTGGTGGCGTTGGCGTGGCTCTTCTTTTAGGCGACGGCAACTTTGGCCAGGCCCAAGGGGATTCAGCTTGGATGAGGCTAAATCTTGACGGCCCCCTGCCAGATGGGCCCACGGCCGGAGGTCTGCTCGTTGACCCAAACGACCTGCCACTGACCCTGCACGAAATCACGGCTGGCCTGTACCAAGCCGCAGAGGATCCAGAAGTCGAAGGCCTGCTTATTGAGCTGAACAATCTGAGCGTAGGTTTTGCTGGCGCCCAAGAGTTGCATGCTGGCCTGACTGCCTTCCGCGAAGCCGGCAAAGAATGCCGGGTCTGGTCCAAGAGCTATGACAACATCAACTGGCTGGTGGCCAGCGCTTGTGATGAGGTGCACATCCACCCTGAGGGCGTGCCCATGGTGATCGGCCTCTCGGTCAGCACCACCTACTACGCCGACTTGTTCGCAGAACTTGGGGTCTCTCCCGACTTTGAGCGCGTGGGTACCTACAAGTCTGCCATCGAGACATACGAGAACACCGCGCCATCCAAGCCCACCATGGAGATGTACAACGCTCTGCTGGACTCTCTGTTCGAGGGCTTTATCCAGACGGCTGCAGCAGGCCGGGGCAGCAGCCCAGAGAGTGTCTCCGCCTTGATCATGGACCCACCAGTCACCGCCCAGAGCGCGCTCGATCGTGGACTGGTCGACGCCATGACCTACAAGGACGACTTTTTCGAGTCCGAAGGCGACCCGGAGGAGCTGCGAAATTTCAATCCCTACTTGAACAACATGCGCAATGATTGGGCCAAGGGCGGAAAACACGTGGCCGTGGTTCACCTCCAAGGCAACATCATCGACGGCGAAAGCACCTCCGGTGGCTTTGGAAGCAGCACGGCCATCGGCGACGCAAGCGTCGTGCCCATCCTGAACGAACTGGCAGAGAACGATGACGTCATCGCCGTTGTGCTTCGCATCGACAGCCCGGGCGGCTCCGCACTCGCCAGCGACGTCATGTGGCATGCCATCGAAGAGCTGGATGAGAAAAAGCCGGTCGTCGCGTCCATGGGCGGCTACGCGGCCAGCGGGGGCTACTACATTGCCATGGCCACCCGGCACATCGTGGCCCAGCCCGGCACCCTGACCGGCTCCATCGGCGTGTTCGGCGGCAAGTTTGCTCTTGGCGGTCTCTTTGAGAAAATAGGCGTGTCTACCTGGACGTCCAAGCGTGGAGATCTGGCTGGCCTGTACAACGTGACTGAACCCTTCACGGAACCCGAGCGGGCCAAGATCCGCATTCGGATCGAGGCCTTCTACGACGCCTTCGTCTCCAAGGCCGCCGACTCCCGAGGCATGAGCTGGGAGGAGCTCGATGCAGTGGCCGGTGGGCGCGTCTGGACCGGTGAGCAGGGGCTTGAGGTTGGTTTGGTCGACGAATTAGGTGGCTTGGAGCGTGCAATCGAGGCCGCGATCGAAGAAGCCGACATCTCGGACGACGAGGTCATCGGCCGTGTGCTGCTGCCCAAGCAGCTGACCCTGATCGAAGTTCTGCTGGAGGGGATGGCTGGCCAGCAGATGCAGATGTCCATGGAGGAACGAGACCAAGCTGCCTTGGAGCAGCTCTTGGGCCCTCAGGTCAGCGAGGCCTTGGGTTGGTCCCAGACCATGGAACAGATCACCCAGAACGGCGGCTTGGTTGCCATGCACCCGGTCATCTTGACCGTGGAGTAGAGAGCAGACTACTCGACCACCAACTGCGCGATCACACCATTGGTGATCGTGAAGCTGGCGCCACGGCTCTGATAGCTACCCCCAGCGGGGGTGAGTTCGTCGCAGACGGCCACCCACACCGTATAGGCACCGTCTTCCAAAGACACGCTTGCTGGCAGCGCGTCTCCCGCCTCATCAAGAGAAGCATAGTCCTCTGGCAGCTCCCCCCAAACCACGCCTTGACGGCCTGACAAGGGGTTGCTGCAGTCCGCGGCGTTCGTAGGTGCGATGGACCACAGCTCGGTTCCGTTCACGGTCGTAAATCGGAGGGTTTCGGCATTCGATCCGGTCCAAGTGACCTGGGGAATGCCCCCAACGCCAGACACACTCACACTGTGCACTTCGTCGGCACAGCCGAAGAGCAGTAGGCTGATCAACATTGCTCCTCCCAAAGTTGGCTCCCAGAAGGATCAAAGGCCCTGAGAACCAAGAGTCTCAGGGCCTTTGATTCATTTCAAGCTACTACGGAAGGGCCAGGGTGCTTACTGGATAGAACTTCAGCTTACCGGCCTGCAGGGACGAGAGAGCGGTGTTCATGCTGGAGAAGTTGACACTGTCCCCCTTGACCAATCCGGCGACGCCAACCGCGTAGATACTCTCGTCAGGGAACGCGCTGGCCGGAATGGTCAGGCCTGCGCCAGCATCGTCAGCGGTAGAGAACTCATAGAGTTCCATCACGTCTCTAGGCTCATTGGAAAACGTGACCTGGCCACTGCCCACGTCAAAGACCACGACCAGTACTTGGTCGTACTCCTGGCTGCTCAGATCGATGAGCATTGGGGAGCCATCGTGCTGCTCGGGAACGGAGGCGTTGGCCGCAGGCGGCAAAATGACCTGGGCGCCAGCAGCCGAGTCGCCGATGCCAACGGAGAGTTCGGCTAAGGCCGAGGCGTTGTAGCTGACCTCTTCGCCAGCGGCCTTGTAGGCTCCACCGCCCACTTCTTCCAGGTCCACAGCGCCCTGCTGACCCACTTTGATCGAGATGGACGCTCCGGTAACCGGGGCGTTCTCAATTTCGTTCACGCTGGCAGCGTCAGCCGTAAAGACTGTCACCACGGTGCCCTTGGAGAAGTCCGTCTTGGAGAGGTCGATCTCGCTCGACTCCGGCTCAGCAACGCCCAGCACGATGCCCTGGACCACCAATGGGTTGGTGAGCCCGTCGAGGGTGTCCTGCAGGTCGTCGATCTGGTCTTGACCGCTGGCCAACAAGTCGCAGCCAGTCAGGGCGAGTAGCACAAGCATGTGAATCCTCCATTTGGATGCAGCCATTGTAGTCCGCAGGCGACCGGGCCGCCCAGGCTTGGGCTTAGAACACACTCTCTTTCCCACGGATGACTCCCCACAAGGCAGGGCGTTGACAGCCCCCACCCGGCACCATAAGAGCCGTCGCCTCAATCTTCCTCGGAGTACCCGATGGCTTCTTATACAAAGACCACCCGCCACAAGCGCAAGATCCGCGATCAAAAGACGGGTCGCGCAGCAGCAGCAATGCGTGAGAAGAAGGGCACCACTCCCATCTTCCCGATCCACACCCCCGAGGCGGACGCAAACGCCCCTCAGGAAGCCAAGCAGAGCTAAGGCTCTTGTAGGATGTGGCACGGGTCAAACCGTGGCAGAGCGGGCCGCTCCGAGAAATCGGGCGGCCCTTGCTGCGTTCGGTGTTCTATCGACGGTCAAGTCCCCGCCCTGCGCCACCGGCCAAGGTCCGTTCAGATTCCGAAAAACCGCTCCGCATTCTCCCATGTCTCTCGTGCAACCTCGCTGGCAGTCGTCCCCCGAAGCTGGGCAATCTTGTCCACGGTCAAGGCCACATGACAGGGCTCATTCTTCCGCCCCCGCAGGGGCTCCGGAGTCAGAAAGGGCGCATCGGTCTCCACTAAATATCGATCGGCCGGCACGCGGGACGCCACTGCTTGCAGCTCCGCGCTCTTGGAGTAGGTCACCGTCCCCGGGATGGACAGGATCGCGCCACGCTCCATCAAGGGCTCGAGCTCTTCCAACCCTCCGGCGTAGCAGTGGAAGAGAACACCGGCTCCCGCCCAGGCTTGCTCTTCGTCCAGGATCTGCATGACCTGTCCCCCGGAGTCTCGGTCGTGAATGATGATCGGCAGCTTTAGCTCCAGAGCTTGGCGGATTTGGCGCCGAAAGACTTGCTGCTGGACCTTCCGTGGACTGTGGTCGTAGAAGTAGTCCAAGCCAATTTCACCCCAGGCCACCACCTTTGGCGATGCGCACAGGCCCACAAGTCCCGCCATCACAGCATCGTCTACTTGGCATGCGTCGTGTGGATGCATGCCCACACTGGCCCACACCCCATCAAAGCGCTCAGCGACCTGCACCGCGCGCGCCGCGCAGCCGTCTCCATATCCAGCGCCTACAGTCAGCATTCGGGTCACACCGGCCGCGCGTGCCGTCTGGACCACAGCGTCCACTCCAGCGTCTCCTCCGAAGTTGTTCGGGTCAATGTGGCAGTGAGAATCAAAGATGGCATGGGTCATTGCAGTCTCGCTCGGGACGCAGGTCCCAGCTCACGCAGCGTGGCGGAGAGCAGAGTCTCCACCAACAAGCGGTTGTTCACATTCACCGACATGCGCCGGCGGGTCTGGTCGATCAGCACCTGCAGGCGCCCAGCACCGCCGGGCCAGAGCACACCCGCCCACGCAGCGATGAGCTTGGGCTGGTCGGAATGAATCAGTCCGTCCTGACGGTCACAGCCCCACATCACCGTGTCCCGCACCAATGTCTCCAGCACCGCAAGCCAGAGCAACAAGCCAGCCTTGGCGTCTTTGGTGCGCGAGAGGGCCTCGCTCGCGTCGATGACTGCTGGGATGTCACCGTTCAGAACCTGGATCAGTTCCGACCGAACCTCGTCCATGGCCACCAGCCCTCCCTCCCCCAAGGCTATCGCCGCCCCAGGGCAGCCCAATGACAGGCGCGCGATGCGCTGAGCGTCCGGGAGTTCTTTGGCGGAGAGCCAAGGCACGAGTTCTTTTTCAGAGACCGCCGTAAAACGGACCCGCTGAGACCGACTGAGCACCGTCGCTAAAAGCGACGAAACCCGGGATGTGACCAACACAAAGCCAGTGTCCGGAGGTGGCTCCTCCAGGGTCTTCAGCAAGGCGTTCGCCGCCTGGGGCATCAGTGCATCCACTGGGTCGACGATCACCGTGCGCCAGGACGCGTTGTAAGGCCGCAGCCGCACTTGACGGATCAGCTCTCGAACCTGATCTACGCCGATGGTGCCGCTCTTGCGCTTGGGATCCGGAACCACCTGAATCAGGTCTGGATGAATGCCCTTGAGCATCTGCTTGCAGGTCAGGCACTGCCCACAGGGAAAGGGCCCACGCTCAGCCGTACAGGCTGCGGTGCGCGCCAAGAGTTCCGCAGCGGTGTGCTTGCCCACACTGGGAGGCCCCTCGAAGAGGTAGCAGTGATGTAAACGTCCGCTGCGGGCACGCTCAAGCAACGGCGCAATGTGCGCGGTCTGTCCCAGGAGCTCGATACCAACACTCACCTCCTCCACCTAACGCGATATGGGCGCCACCCGGAGCAATGTTGGCCAGCTACATCACCCCAGCGGGCTTCCAAGCCCTGGTCGACGAATACGAGCAAATGCTCAAAGTCGAGCGACCCATCATGACCCGAGAAGTGGCCTACGCCGCAAGCCTGGGCGACCGCTCCGAGAACGCAGAGTACAAGTACGGTAAGCAGCGACTACGACAGATCGACAAGCGCCTACACTTCCTCCAGAAGCGCCTTCAGAATGTAGAGGTCGTCGACCCCAAGGAGATCGCAGGGCCCTCGGTTCGCTTCGGAGCCACCGTCTGCTACGAAGAAGACACCACCGGAGAGGAGAAGCGGGTACAGATCGTGGGCACCGACGAGATAGACACCCTCAACGGCCGAGTGTCTTTCAAGAGCCCCATCGCAAAAGCCCTGATTGGCAAGTCGGTTGACGACCCAGCCACCATCCAGACCCCTCAAGGACCACGCACCGTGGTCATCACGGAGATCACGTGGGAATGACCCTGCTCGAGGTCCTGGCCGAGCGCGGCCTGACCGGAGCCACACGCCGAAAGGCACTCCAGACCGGCAAGGTCTTCCTGCGTGGCGCACCCACGGGCTACGGCAAACGCGAGGTCGATCCTGCGGACGTGCGCATCTACGAGAACGCGCCCCGCCTACACCCTGGCCAAGACTTTGCGGTCGTCTTCCGAGACAAGCACATGGTCGTGGTCTACAAGCCCAGCGGCATGCTCTCAGTGGGCGCGCCCAGCCGTGCAAAAGACCCCAACTTGGTCAGTGCATTGGCCCGTCTCTACGGACAAGCACACCCCGTGCATCGTCTGGACGAAGGCACCAGCGGCCTAATGATGGTGGCCCTGACCACCATCGCCCAAAAGACCCTCAAGAAGATGCTGGAAGCACACGACATCGAGCGAGGCTACCTGGCGATCACCCACAATGAGATGAAGGACGAGCCCTTCTCGATCAGCAGTTCCTTAGGTCGGAACCCACACACTGGGCTGCGCGCCTCTGTGCACTTCCACGACCCAGAAGCACGCCAGGCCACCACGCACTTCGTTCGCCAAGAGGCCCTCCCCAAGAGCTTTTCCATCGTCCGGGCCACCCTGGAGACGGGACGCACCCACCAGGTGCGCATCCACCTGAGCGAGCGCAAGCACCCAGTCTTGGGCGACCCGCTCTACGGCCGCAAGCGGGACCCATTTCCCCGCTTGGCCCTGCACGCAGCCGTCCTGGGATTTGTCCATCCCCTGACCGAAGAGCCCCTGCACTTCGACATTGGCTTGGCCGACGACATGGCCCGATTCCGCTACAACCTGCTCCACCCCGAGGAGCAGCCAGCCCCGGGAACCCGCAAGTTTACCCGCCGCAAGCCCAACAAGGGCACGCGCACCCGGAACAAGAAGCGCCGCTGAAGGACACCCATGAGCTCTCGCCCACGCGCACTCGTCACCGGAGCAGGCATCCGTTTGGGGCGGGCCATGGCCGTGGCCTTGGCCCAGGACGGCTTTGACTTGGTCTTGCACTATCGCAGCTCCCAAAATCAGGTCCAAGTCACTGCGCAGATGTGCGCAGCCCACGGGGCCAGCTCGCAGATCGTTCAAGGCGACCTGAGTCAAGTAGAGGCGTGCTGCTCCGTGGCGTTGACCGCCGGCGCCGTGGATGTGTTGGTGAACTCCGCCGCTTTGTACGAAGCCGTGCCAATTCAAGACATCACACCCCAACAGTGGGAGCAGATGCTTGCGGTCAACACCCGGGCTCCCTTCTTCCTGACCCAAGCTCTGCTGCCCGGCCTACGGGCATCCAAGCGTCCAGGTGGCGGCTGCGTGGTCATGCTGGGCGACATAGGCGGCCAGCGCCCCTCCCCCGGGTTCACGCACTACAGCGTCTCCAAGGCCGGCGTCCTGATGCTCACCGAGGCTTTGGCTTTGGAGTTGGCACCGACGGTCCGTGTCAACGCCATAAACCCCGGGACTGTACTGGCCCCTGA
This sequence comes from uncultured bacterium, assembly GCA_905480105.1. GTDB lineage: Bacteria > Myxococcota_A > UBA796 > UBA796 > CAJQPC01 > CAJQPC01. The sequence goes on from CAJQPC010000199.1 coordinate 31,493, forward strand.
GGGGCTCTCCGAGAAGGTTCTGACGAAGCTTCGGGGCAGCATCCCAGCCAGGCGCTTCGGCAGCCCCGACGACATTGTTGGGGCGCTACGCTACTTGGTGAACGCCCAGTACGTGACAGGCCAGAGTATCAACGTCGATGGGGGCCGCAGCGTGGGCGGTCCAATGGAGGCCGGATGAAAGCCACAATTCATGTGACCGACCTGCGGGTGGACTGCCTGATTGGTTGCTTGGCCCGAGAGCGCCTGCACGCCCAGACCCTGCGGGTGGATCTCAGCCTGGATATCGACCACAACGCCGCCAGCCTGTCGGACCGCCTGGATGACACCTGGGACTACGGGACCATGGCACGAGACCTTACTTTTGTGCTGCAGCAGGGACGCTTCTACCTGCTCGAGGCCGCCGCCCAAGTCCTACTTCGCTACCTCCTGGCCCCTCCAGGACCATCAGAGGGACGCCCCCGGCCCATCGCAGCCACTGTCAAACTCACCAAGTTCGGTGTCCTTCCCGGCCAAGCCACCCCCAGCGTGGAACTTCAGGCGAGCGCTGAGGAGCTGGACTACGCACAGGAACAGAACCCCTGGGGAACGGTCGATGTCATAGCGGAGACCCGGCTGCTCGGTCTGTATCGGCTCAATGTGCTCCCGCAGATGGAGATCCCGAACCACGAGCACCACGTCATGCGCGAGGCCGAACTCGTCCTATCCTGTGACATCGAGGGCTGGAAAGAGGGCCAGCGCCCCAGCATATTGCCCATGGGCAGCATCCTGGAGTGGCAGAGAAAGCAACCTCACGGATACAAAAATACGGGTTCAAAGACCGGCAGCATTCTCTGTTTAGACAGCCCGCCATTCGACCCCGCAGACGAGGTCGAGGTACCCCTGTGAGCATCCCTCACGTCCTGGTCACTGGGGGAGCCACCGGCATCGGCCTGGCAATCACCCAACACCTGCTCTCCAAGGGCATGCGGGTCAGTGTGTGCAGCCGGCGACCCGAGCCCTTGGCCGCCGTAGCCGAGCTTGGCGCTCAGGTTTTGCGATGGGACCTGACCCAGACCGATGGACTGGTCAAAGAGTTCGCTCCCCTGACCCACCTGGTTCACTGCGCCGGGAACGACAACAACGCCCCCATCGGAAGTTGGCACAGGTCCGCCTTCCAGGACACGCTGGCACTCCACGCAGTCGCCACGGCCATGTTGATGCAGGACTGGGCGACACAGGCGCCGCTCGGCGGCTGCTTTGTGGGCGTGGCTTCTACTCTGGGTCGCCGAAGTGCACCGGGCAAGGCTGCCTATGCTGCTGCCAAAGCCGCCATGCTCTCCATCTGTCAGAGCGGCGCGATGGAGCTTGCCCCACAGGGCTTACGGGTCAACGCCGTATTGCCTGGCGTGGTGGAGACCGAAATGACTCGCAAGCCCAGGTCACCCGGAGCCGACATCGATGCACAACTCGCCGCATTGGCGGCCCTGCATCCACTGGGCAGACTCGGTTCCACCAGCGAGGTCGCCGTCGCGGTCGCGTACTTGCTCGAGGCGCAATGGACAACAGGGGCGGAGCTGGTCGTAGACGGCGGACTGAGTCTGTAAGAAAAAGAGTGATTCACCGGCTCGCTCCCTTCGACCCACGCATCTTCACATCCTCTTCAGGGGATCTTCCTCCCGGCTCACCACCGCTTTCCCTTTCAGTTCCAACAAGTCTTTGTCGAGCAAGTGACTCACCCGAACATTGCCCAGCGCGGTCATCATGTTTCCTTTCACGTGACCATTCTCGGCATGGAGCTTGCCGATCATGGCCTTGACGTTCTGCCGCTGCATGTTTTCTTGTGACCCACACAGATTGCAGGGCAAAATCGGAAAATCCATCAGCTGACTGAACTCGGCAATCACCTCTTCGGCGCAAAAGGCCAAAGGCCGAATCACAATGTTCCGCCCGTCGTCGGCGTGGAGCTTGGGTGGCATGGACTTGAGCTGTCCCGAATAGAGGAGGTTCAGCATCGCTGTCTCGATCAGATCGTCCCGATGGTGTCCCAGTGCGATCTTGTTGCAGCCCAGCTCCTGGGCCGCAGTGTAGAGATTCCCGCGGCGCAGGCGAGAACACAGGCTGCAGTAGGTCTTGCCCTTGGCCACCTTTTCCAAGACGATGCTGTAGGTGTCCTTGCGCAGCATCTTGTAGGCGTAGCCGTGCTCTTCCAAGTAGTCCGAGATGCGGTGCTGCTCAAAGCCTGGCTGGACCTGGTCCAAGTTCACCGCAATGAGCTCAAAGTTCATCAAGGCCTTTTCTTGGATGCGCCGCAACAAATGCAGCATCACCCAGCTGTCCTTGCCCCCGCTCAGGCACACCATGATCTTGTCGTGCGGCTCGATCAGACCAAACTCGACGCTGCATTTGGCCACCTCCCGCATCAAGCGCTTCTCCAGACGAGTCCGCTGTTTCTTCGCGGCCTCTGCGGCTGCGACAGGGTCGTAAGGGGCGTCCTGGTGGGTGCCCTTGGAAGGAGAAAGGTCGTTTGGGGACATGCTGACCTTGGGCCCGAGAGGGTGGGGCATTCGCTCTGGCCACGCAGGCCTAACACACAGCGTAAAGGACAGACTGCCACGGGGCCAGCTTCCCACACATCGATTAGGAGACAGCCCATGGCCCGTTACCTACATCCCAAGCGTGCAATCTCCGTCGAGAAAGAGGACGGCCGCATCGGCTGCGCCAGCTTTGGTTTGGTCGGCTACGCAGCGATGCTGATGCTCCTGGGCGTCGGCTCTCTGTTGTGCGCGGGAATGACCCTCAACACCGCCATGTTGATGACCAACGCACCCAACAAGCTGTCCGCCGGGGTGGAGATCGAGGGCTGGCGCCTGTCAGAGCTGCGCCGCTGGAAGGTCTTAGACACGCGAACGCCGCAGCTGTACCACGACCACAGTGAGTGGTCCGACGGCACCAGCGGCTGCATGGTGGTCCAGGGCACCCTACTCCGCTGGGATGAGGAGATGGAGAGCGGTCAGGTAGTGCTGAAGGACGCCCAGGTCGGGATCGAAGGCGATGAGGAGACAGGGGGGAGCGTCTGGGTTCGCGACTCTGCCATCCGCTTAGATTG
>CAJQPC010000200.1 GCA_905480105.1 uncultured bacterium
TCTGCCGAATCTGGCTCACCCGAGGAACCTTGAGATGAACCTGTCTACGTTGGCACCGGGTCCCATCCCCGTATTCGTAAAGACCCCAGACACAGGCAAGTCTTCCCAAGGGCAAGGCCAGCTGATCCCAGTACCTGCCGCGCAGCGTGGCAGCAAAGCAGGCGGCATTGGACTGCTCTCCCTGCTCTTCCTGGTTGGTCCAAGCATCTTCTTCGGGCCCCACGTCATCATCACCCTGCCCATCGGCTTGGTCCTGTCCTACGTGGCCTGGACCATTTGGTCAGTGGATCTCAAGGTCGAGCAAATCGCAGTCACCTGCCCCGGATGCAAGAAGGAAACGGTACTGGACGGCGGAAAGGCCGCGGAGTCCATGAACGACCAGTGTCCAGAATGCCAGCGCGCTCTGATCTTGCATCCCGGAAAGGAGGCCTAAATGGCCAAAGGACGCGACAAGCACAAGGCCAAGCAGGAGGCGGTCCACGCTCTGGGGCGTGGTCTGAACCGGCGCGCCAAGAGCCACTGCGAGCTCTGCGCAGACAGCGCCTCATTGAAGGTGGTCGAGATCAGCGGCTCCCCATTCGAGGAGCCAGACGAGCAGTGGGCCCTGATGATCTGTGCTCGCTGCGAGGGCCTACTGGCTGGCCAAGAAGAGCCTGCCAACACCCTGCGCTTTCTGGAGACGGCTGTTTGGTCGGAGGTGCAACCTGTGCAGGTCCAGGCCGTGCGCCTGATCAGGTTGGTGGATGCAGTCTGGGCCCGAGACTGCACTGAATCACTGTACCTGGACCCCGAGGTTGAGGCGCTGATCTAACAGAAGCGCTGCCGCATCAACCCAAGCAACGAGGCCACATGTGAGCTGGACGTACTGTCCCCACGGACCCATCACGCCCGTCGTGGACGGCGTCTGGCAAGTCCAAGGCACCCTGCCCGGCGGCAACCCTCTGCCCCGCACCATGGTGCTCTGGCGCCTGCCCAGCGGCGGCCTGTGCGTTCACAGCGCGGTGAACCTGAGCCAGGAAGGGATGTCCGAGCTGGAGGCTTTGGGCGCCCCGGAGCTCCTGTTGGTTCCCAACCGCTTCCACCGCATGGACGCCGCGCCGTGGAAGGCCCGATACCCGCAGATCCAAGTCATCTCCCCAAAGGCAGCGCGGCGCTTCGTAGACCCAGTGGTCCCCACCGATGCCGACTGTGAGACGGTGCTTCCCCCCTTGGGTGTGCAGGCCATCCACGCCGGCGGCCTCAAACCCCTGGAGTGCATCTACAAGGTCGGTCCGGACAGCGGCTATGCCCTGATCTTTACCGACACCCTCTTCAACGTGCGCGAACACCTGCCCGGCTTCTCCGGCTTTGTGATGCGCTACCTGACCGGCAGCACTGGCTTCTTTAGCCTGACGCGCTTGGCCCGACTCTTTGGCCTGGCCAGCGCCGCCGACTACAGAGCTTGGCTGGGGGAGCAGAAGCAAGCCGCCCTCGCCGCCATTGTGGTTGCGCACGGCCCCCCCATTCAGGGAAACAGCGCCTGCATGGCTGCCCTGAACGAGGCCATGGAGCGCCTTTGAGCGCGAGCGTTTCGAGGGCGAAGACCACGGCAGAGACGTGCGAGCGCGAGCCTCGGATGTGGCCGGCCAGCCTGATCGGGGGTGGCTCGTGGGTCACATCCTGAACGGGGACAAAGCCAGCGCTCAGGGAGCGCTCAGGTAGCTGATCCCCAAGCACATCTCGTCGCCGGTGCCGTCTCCCCAAGAGACCTGCTCAGATCCAGGATTGTCCCAGGTGCAAGTCAGCTCGATGGTATCCCCAGGAACCGCAACATAGGGCGTCTCCAACAGGTAGGATCGCTGCCAGTTAAAGTCGTAGGCGGGCACATCGATCAAGCAGGTCTCGCTGCCATCCTCGTGCTTTACGACCATGCGACCGCTGCGGCCCAGGGTGTGCATATGCAGGGCCAGCGAGTGCATGGCGAAGCGGTCGCTCTGACCCAGCGCATACGAAAAGGTGTGGGTGACGCCCTGGGTCTCCGGCGGAATCTCCATGCCAAGACCAAGTACCCACTGCACATCGGTCCAAGGTTGCACATCGCCCCAACCCTGCGCCTGCTCTTCGATCTTGAGCTGAATGCTGCTTTGATCCGGCTCCGGGGTGGTGCCCGGCTCCACGTAGTAGTGCACCTGAAAGGCCACCAAGCTTCCGGGCGCTACTTGCAAGCCTGTCCCCTGGGGGAAGGTGCTCGCGCCTCCCCCTGGTGCCCAAGAGCCCAGCCAGCGGGTGTTGATCAAGGTCGTGACGTCTCCGCCCGGCCCCCCGTAGCAGCGGTAGCCCTCGCCCTCATCTGCCGCGTCCAAGGCGCGGTAGCCGTCCGCGTCCTCGGGGTCGATCAGGTACGGAATGACGTGGTGAACAGTCTCGTAGTTGCCCGGCGTGATCTCAAAGCCCGTGACCCATACGTCCTGCTCCGCGGGCCACTCCATCAAAAAGCAGCGGTAGTCGTCCGGGCTCCCGGCGGGGGTGAAGGCCACCGGCATCGTTAGTTCCATGTCCACCCGGTCCAAGGTCGGAGGCCGACGCGGCTCGGTGAGCTCCGTTGCGGCCTGGGGGTCTCCCTCAGGCGTCCCTAAGGTGGCCCACTCCAAGATCAGGCCCTTCTCTTCCTCGCTCAGCGCCAGGGTGTCCTTGTAGCTGTTGCAGTCGGTGTCCGCGCGCCACGGGGGCATGGTGCCCGCCTCGACCTCGCTGGCGATGACCGGGGCCCAGGTCTGGGCCTGCTCGTAGCTGCTCAGGTCCATGGCACCCAGGGTGGAGTTGGCGTCATGGCAGCCCACGCAAGAGCGTGAGAGAAGCGGCGCGACGTCTTGGTAGTAGCTCAGGTCCGTGGTCAAGACCTGCTCGGGGGGCTCGCCCTCACAGGCGGTAAAGAACAAGAGCAAGAGTGCAGTATTCATGGGACCCACCTTAGCCCTTCTGCCAAAGGAAGCGCAGCTCCTTGAGGGCATCCACGTCCCCCAGAACGCTGAGAACGACTTGGGCCATCGAGACAAGGTGCGCCAAGCCGACCCTTACCCGACCGCCCGGACGATCTCTCTCACAGCGCCCTGCACCCCCAGAGCTTCGGTATCGATCTGACGATGAGCCAGACCATACAGGGGCTCTCTCCGCTCCAAGATGGCTTGGAGTTCAGCAAGAGGGTTCGCCCAACCCGCCATGGGCCGAAGATCTCCTTGTTGGCGCACACGCTCTAAATGCACTTCGGGACGGGCTTTCAACCACACCACTTCGCAGCCCAAGCGCAGAGCCGAATAGGCGGAGTCCTCCATGACCAAGCTGCCTCCGACTTCCAAGACAGCAGCCCCGGACTGGGCCAGCACCGAGTCCACCGCAGCCTTGGCGAAGGCCCGATAGCCCTCGGGGCCCTGAAATTCGAAGAGATCCCCCAAGCGCATCCCTGCTTGCGCCTCAATGACCTCGTCTAAAGAAAGAAAGGGACACCCCAGTTGGCTGGCCAAGAGCCCCCCGATCGTGGACTTTCCGGCACCACGCAGACCGATCAGAGCGACCTTCGCAGGCGAGGTCAGGTCGGCCACGAGCTCTGAGAGCGGCATCTCCAAGGCGCTGGCGAGCTCGAGCAGGCGCTGCAACGAGGGATTGGCTTGCCCCCGCTCCAGCTGCACAAGAAAGCGCGGCGAGAGCCCTGCGCGCTCACAAAGAACCTTTTGCGACCAACCACGCGCGGTGCGCAGGCGTCGCAGTCGGCGACCAAGGACTTGAGTAGGAGTCGGCATGAACGCACTATAGTGCACAAAGAGAAGTGTTGAAAGGCTGCGCAAGCGCACTATAATGCTGACCTACCGCCAGTGAGGACTGCTACATGGCCGATGTGACCCACGAGCCCACCGTCTCTTTTGCTACCAAACCCTACGACTGGACCCACTGGCTCCTGGAGCTGGACGGCGCGCGGGCCACCCTGAAGATGAACATTCAAGAAGATGGGGGGCTTCGTCCTGGCTACGAGCTCAAGCTCAACAGCTATGACATGGGCGTAGACATCGAGCTCTATGACGTGTTGCAGCACCTGCGCTTTGAGCACCCCGAGGTGAGCGTGGTCACGGTGACCAGCGCAATCGACCGGGTGTTCTGTTCGGGCGCGAACATCTACATGCTGGCCAGCTCCTCCCACCCCTTCAAGGTGAACTTCTGCAAATTCACCAACGAGACCCGCTGCTCCATGGAGGAGCCTGAGAGCCCCCATTTCATCGCGGCACTGAACGGCGCCTGCGCAGGCGGTGGCTACGAGCTCGCCATGGCATGCGACGAGATCTACTTGGTGGATGACGGAAGCTCGGCGGTTTCCCTGCCCGAGGTTCCCCTACTGGGGGTCTTGCCTGGCACAGGCGGACTGACCCGACTGACCGACAAGCGCCGCGTGCGTCGAGACCTGGCCGATGTGTTCTGCACCAAGGCCGAGGGATTTCGTGCAAAGCCCGCGAAAAGTGGTCGATTCATCGACGATGCTTTCCCGCGGAGCAAGTGGGAGGCAAGCATCGACAGGCTGTCCATGGCCGCCGTTGAGAAGCTGGGTGGCGCCCGCCAGGCCAGTGGAATCTCCTGGACTCCAATGGCACCCACACAGACTGAGACCGGTTTGGATTGGGAGCACCTGAGCCTGGCGTTCGCGGCCGAGCAGCGCACTGCGACCCTGACCATCAAAGGGCCCCAGAGTGCCCCACCGACCTCGGGGGCCGAGTTCCAGGCCATGGGGGCAAGTGCTTGGTGCATCGCCGTGTTTCGTGAACTCGAACAAGCCATCTTCGAGCTGCGCTTCAACCACGCAACCGTGGGTATGATCTTGATCAAGACCCAGGGCGACTCCGAAAAGGTGCTGGAGTGGGACGCTTTTCTGGCCAACAACCAAGACCACTGGCTCGCCCGCCAGACCGTCTCTTTCCAACGCCGCACCCTGCAGCGCGTAGACAACATGTCCCGCAGCATGTTCGCCCTGATCGAAGAGGGCCATTGCTTCGCCGGCGTACTCTTTGAACTCACAGTAGCCGCCGACCGGTCCTACATGTTCATGGACGACGACGACGAGAACCAAGTCCACTTGGGCCCAGCGAACGGCAATGGCGACAAGGGCGGACCCTTTCCCATGGCCAATGGCTTGACCCGCTTGGAGAACCGCTTCTACGGCGAGCCCGAGAGCGTAGCCAATGCCCTTCAGGCGTCTCCCATCGGGGCCGAAGACGCCGAGGGACTGGGCCTTGTCACCCTCTCTTTGGACGACATCGACTACGAAGATGAGGTTCGAATCGCCATCGAAGAGCGCGTCTCTCTCTCTCCGGATGCGCTGACCGGCATGGAACAGAACCTGCGGTTCACCGGCGCCGAAGGCATGGACAATCGCATATTTGGCCGTCTAACTGCCTGGCAAAACTGGATTTTCCAGCGTCCCAACGCCGTAGGTGATTCCGGCGCTCTGACCCTGTACGGCCAGCCTGAGCGCCCCGACTTTGACTTCCGCCGCACCTGATTCCTTTCGTTCTCGACCCGACCACTTTTAAACCACGTCTCGGAGCTCAACATGGCCTCTATCGACTACCAATCTGCGATCCCCAACAACGTTGACCTGGACAACGACCGTCGTCTTCAGCGGGCGCTCGAGAGATGGCAGCCAGCTTTTCTGGACTGGTGGAAAGATATGGGCCCCGAGGGATACCAGGCCAAGGATGTTTACCTTCGCACCGCAGTGAGCACCGAACCCGGTGGTTGGGCTGTCTTCGACCATGTGAAAATGCCAGATTATCGCTGGGGAATCTTTCTGGCGGACCGGGAGAAGGACCGGGTCATTCCTGGCGGGGACCACGCAGGTAAGCCCGTCTGGCAAGAGGTTCCTGGAGAGCACCGGAACGCCCTACGCCGCATCATCGTGACCCAGGGAGACACAGAGCCCGCTTCGGTAGAGCAGCAACGGCTGCTGGCCCAGACCGCCCCCAGCCTGATGGACATGCGCAACCTGTTCCAGGTCAACGTCGAAGAAGGGCGTCACCTCTGGGCGATGGTCTACCTGCTTCACGCCTACTTTGGGCGGGACGGACGTGATGATGCCGAGGAACTCTTGGCCCGCCGTTCCGGAGACGAAGACAAGCCCCGGATCTTGGATGCATTCAACCAGCCGTGCAGCGACTGGCTGACCTTCTTCTGTTTCACCATGTTCACGGACCGAGACGGCAAGTACCAACTTGGCGCACTGGCTGAGAGCGCCTTTGACCCTCTCTCCCGCACCTGTCGCTTCATGCTCACCGAGGAGGCCCACCACCTCAGCGTTGGCGAGAGTGGGATTGAACGTGTCCTGCGCCGGGCTGCTGAACTGACAAAGCTGGATCCCAATGGGGACGCCCGCAACCAGGGCGGAATCGACCTGCAGACCGTTCAGAAGTGGATCAACTACTGGTTCGGCTACAGCTTAGACCTGTTCGGAAGCGAGATCAGCTCCAACTCGGCTGACTACTTCGCCACCGGCTTGAAAGGTCGCTGGCGCGAGGCCGCCGACCACAGCGAGCACAGCGCCATGAACCAGTTCTATCAAATGCCCGTCGTTGAAAACGGGAAGATGGGCATCGAGGACATCCCGCTGCGCAACGCCATGAACGAGGTGCTGCGCCAAGACTACATGGCCGACTGCCAACGTGTTCTGAAGCGCTGGAACCGGATGCTCAAAAAGCAGGACGTGGACTTCCAGGTGGAACTGCCAAGCAACCGCTTCTT
>CAJQPC010000201.1 GCA_905480105.1 uncultured bacterium
TCCGGCGGCGCCGCCGGCGCAGGACTCCGGGCCATCTGCTCCTCAGCGCCAGGCAGGTCCTGGGGCACCAAGGCTTGGTCAGGCGCCTGGTTGACGAACTGAGGCCCAACACTCACCAACACCAGCGCGACAGCGGCCAGCAGGCCCACCCCCCCCCAGATGCGACGACGACGGCGTGCCGCCAGATCAATCACCGGAGCCACCCCATCCATCTCAGGGCTGTTGGCCGGTTCAATCTCTACCCCGGCTTGGTCCAAGGGCAGCTGAGCAGCGCGCCCCTGCGGCTCGGAGTGCATGGGTCCAGCCGCCGAGGAACCCGCGGCGAAAGGGCCCGTCGTGACCCCGGCCAAGATGTCGTCCAGCGAGACCGTCGGCGCAGGAGCCAGCTCAGGACGCAGCGCGATGGCTGCCTGGACCACATCCGGATCCAGGCCAACAGGCGGTGGCGTACCAGGCTGGTCGAGCCACTCGGCCAACAGCAGTGCTTGTGTCTCGGTGTTCATCTTGGAGGGTACTTCTTACGAAAAGCCTTGCTGGCCCGGTGGAGAATCACGTCAAAATTGCCCGTGGTGACGCCCATTTCCTTGGCGCATTCCTCTCTGTCTCGGTCCTCGATCAGCCGCATGCGAAGTGCCATGGCGTAGCGGGGATTCAGGGTCGCGAGGGCTTCTTCGACCAGCTCTTGGGTTTCCTGGACTTCTTGGCCCCGGTCGGGGGCCGGCGGGGGCGTGCCCACCGTGCGCTCGGACTCTTGCGCCAAGGCGTCCTGCAAGCGCTCTCGCCTCTGATTCGCCCGGTGCACATCGATCGCCCGGTTGATCGCGATGCGGCGCATCCAGAAAAAGATGCTGCGGTCCACCACATCGTACTGAGCGATGCGCTCCATACAAATGCGGAAGGTGTCGCGCAGCACGTCTTCGGCAAGATCGGCGATCGGCAGTCTTGGCAAAATAATCTGGCGAAACAGCCGGTTTCCATACCAGGCGTAGAGCTCCGCCAGCGCCGCCCGATCCCCCTTTTTCAGGCGAGAGACGACGTCCCGCTCCCGCTCCAGCGGGACCAGTCCAGTCTTTCTGGATGCCTGTATTTGGGTCGAGACGGCTCACCTGCTTTGTCCTCCGCTGTGACAACGGAGGTGGACTTGGCTCCCTTACACCGAAGTGGTCATCGGCGCTGCCAGCAGGGTACCGCGTCCTAAGATCCAAGCGGGGTCGACCGCACGCTTGAGCGCCACAAACTCTTGGATCCCCTCGTCTCCAATCAACTTTCGCAGGTAGGCCGCCTTGACCTTGCCGACCCCATGCTCGGCAGAGAGGGTTCCCCCCAAGGAAAGCGCCAAGTCATAGAGCGCCCCCCAAATCACCCAGGCCTGCTCCAACTCCAGGGGCGAGGTGGGCAGCAGGTTTAGGTGCAGGTGGTTGTCCCCTACATGCCCAAAGAGCACGTGGTCCATCTCCACCGCATCATAGGCCGCCATCATCTCTTCAAGCCCAGCATCTGGCACCGAAAAATCAGTTCCAACCTTTGGCATGCCATTTCTGGCTACTTGCTCGTTGATGCCTGCTGGGATCGCGTGCCGGATGTGCAGGAGCTTTTGTAAGGAAGACGGGTCACAAGCCAGCAGGGTGTGCTCCTCGAGACCACCGCAAGCGGCGATGCGATCCGCCCAAGCCATGATCGCATTGTCCTCGTTCTCCAGGTCCGTCTCTTGCTCTATCCAGACGGCCACCTGGGCTTGAGCTGGAAGCTCTGGGATCCGGGCGCGGATCAGCTCTAAACAGTTGGAGTCGTACCACTCGATCAGTCTAGGCTTGGATCCCTCGCTCCGGGCCAGCTGCACAAAGTTCAGGCCGCGCTGGCGATCGGGAAACAGGGCCAGAACGGAGAAGACCTGCTCGGGCAGCGGCAGCAGGCGGAGGGTGGCTGCAGTGACCAGCCCCAGGGTGCCCTCCGACCCGATGATCAGATCAAGCAGGTTGTCGGCGGGAAAAAAGCCCGTGGCATTTTTTACCCTGGGCGGCGTCCACTCGGGGACCGGCCAATCCGCAGGAACAGGGGTCTCACGGTCCACCTCCTGTACACGCCCGTCAGCCCACACCACTTCCACAGAGAGCACCCATGGCCGGGTCGGCCCATAGCAAAAACTGCGGGCGCCCGAAGCATTGCAGGCGATGGTGCCGCCCACACTGCAGCTCTCCCAGCTGGTGGGATCGGGGGGATAGAACAATCCCTGCTCCCCTGCGGCCTGTTGGATCTCGCCCAGGCGCACGGCCGCCCCTACTCGGACCTGATCGCCTTGGATCCGAAGGCCGCTCAAGCCTTCCGTGGACAGCACCCAGCCACCGTGGGGCACTGGACCGCCGGTGGTGCTGGTTCGCTCCGCGCTCACAGTGATCGCGATGCCTTGCGCCTGTGCCTGAACAAAGATCTCAGCGATCTCGGAGGCACTCCCCGGACGCAGCAAGCCAATGGCATGCCCACAAGTATTCGAGGCGTCGCGGAGGTAGCCCGCGATCACCCCGGGATCCGAGATCAGGCCAGCCGGCACTCAGATCTCCAGGAACTCGTAGGCCCGCACCTTGACGGTTCCCTGGAGGATCTCCATTCGGCATGCGAGCCGGAGGTTTTCGTCGAAGGCGTTGGCGAGCAAGGTCTCCGTCTCGCCGGGCCCCTGAGGACTGACGTTCTCGTGCCCTTCGAGGATCTCTACCCGACAAGTCGCGCAAGAACTGTCATTGCAGCCCGACCCGATGGGCTTGGCCATGTTGCCGCTGATAAAGAGCGGAGTGTCCCCAGAACCACCTTGATAGGTCTGTTCTTCCCCTTTCTCATCTACGAGAATCAAGGTGACTTTTTCCCTTGCAGGGGGACGGGCATCTTCGCTGCGCTCGGCGGGCTCTAAGCCCAAGAGGCGCTTGAGGCGCTTGCGGATTCCAAAGGGGGTCACATCGGCTCCTTCGCAGGGGGTCCCGCAGGGTGAACGGCTCCTATACCTATTTTTACGGTGACCTGCAGGATGCCAGAACTTGCTCCCCTCCCCTGAACAAGCGAAACTGGACCCTATGTTCTTGCTACTCGCATCTCTCGCCTCCGCCCAAGACGCCCAGATCCAGGTCAAGGTTCCCCCAACGGGCTCCGGAATGATCGTGGTGGACGGTGCCGATACTGGGATCCGTGCCCCTGGGATCATCACCTTGCCCCCCGGCGAGCACACCATCCAGGTCAACGGAGACTGCGTGACGGCGTCACAGACCGTGACGATCATGGCAGGGGCCAAAACCATCGTGAAGTTAGAGCCCCAGCCTGTAGGTGGCTTTGCGGAGATCCGCGTCAGCGACCCTGCAGCGGTACTCAAAGTGGATGGGGACATTGTGTCCGCTCCAGCCATGCTGCCCCTCGCCTGCGGCGTCCACTCCCTGGAAGCGAGTACCGAAGACATGGCTGCGAACCAAGAGCTCAAAGTCGAGATGGGCGGCGCCTACCGGGTCACCTTGGAATTGGTGTCCGCCCCCGCTGTCGCGGACGTGCGCAAGCCCAAGTCAGACCGGAAACCCGAAGAAGCTCCAGAGCCCGAGAGCGATCCCCGCCTGACCCAGGACCCGATCAAAGAGAAAAAGGATCGCAAGGGTGGCAAGATCGCAGGCGGCGCTCTGACCGCTGTAGGTGCCAGCGCACTGGTCGCCGGAGGCGTGGTCCGTGCGGGCGCGTTGGGCGACTACGAAGAGTTCACCGCATTAGATGTGGACGGGGACGGCGTCATCCGCACCCCAGAGAACACGGCACGTGCCAGCAGCCTGTGGGAGGACAACATCGCGCCCGCCCGTACCACCTCGATGGTGCTCTTCGTGGCCGGCGGCCTGTGCGTGGCCACAGGCACAAGCGTCATGATCTTGGTCGACGACCAGGGCAGCCCAATGGTGGGCTACACCGGCCGCTTTTAAAGCCGGTTAGACAGGCGACTACTCTCCTGGCTCTATCGCTGCGTCCGTGGGAGCGGCGTCCGTGGGAGCGGCGTCCGTGGGCGCGGCGTCCGTGGGAGCGGCATCCATCGGCGCTGCTTCCATCGGCGCTTCCACAGGCGCAGCACTGACTCCGCCCAGGAAAGGCTTGTAGTTCGCGGTGTAGGCCGCCAAGCCGCCCAACATCGGGATTAGAAACCAGAGGGGCGTGGCCAGCTTGGGCACGCGCAGTGGCAGCATGATCAAGCCCCCGGTCACTACCCAGATGGCCAGCTTCATCCAGACCCACACTGGAAAGCCGCCTTGCACCTGCCCCAAGCGGGCCAGCAAGCCAAAGCCACCTACCAGGATGATGACCATGCCGATCCCATGGGTGGCGGCGACCAGGCCACGCTTCTTGTTGCTGCTCTTGTCTCCACCATTCGCAGCGTGCAGCACCAAAGCGCCGAGCGCACTCCAGGTCAGCAGGATGCCGAAGATGTGAACAACCTTGTAGAAGGAATAGGAAAACATGGAACGCTCCCAGTATGAGAGCGGCCCCTAACCCACTTGTCATTCGGAGCAGGAAGCGAGCTAGGCTGCGACAATGCCGAAAAGAAGATGCTTCCCAATCTTGGACGACTCCAGCGAGCGTCTGCGGTTTGGATGCGCTGTGCAGCATCTCCACTTTCGTCCTAGCCGATGGGACGGTTGTCTGGGATTTCCTCTATGATTGTGCTGCGAGATACACGGCTCCGGCCTGTGATCACCATCCACGCAGAGCACTTCATCAGCCAACACAAGCACACCCAAGAGGTGCGTCCTGGCGGCCAGATGACCCAGGTCCACCAGAACCAAGCACCCCCGAATGGAAACAGGGGGGGCACTCCCCTCGTAGAGAGAGGGAAACCCCACAGGAGACCCTCTGTTTGCCACCCCCCTGGGACTGCTCGGACTGATTGGACTACCCGTTGTGGTCGGGCTGCATCTCTACCGTCGCCAAGCCGAGCCCAGAGAGGTGAGCGCCACATTTCTCTGGGACGCAATCGGCAGCCCCAAAGGCGCGGGTCGCACCCGAGCGCCCCTGCACCAGTCGCCCAGCTTTTGGTTGGAGTTGCTCGCAGTGCTGCTGATCACCATGGTCCTGGCCAGCCCACAAGGCTGCGCAGGACAAGCAGAGCACCGGGTGGTGGTGCTCGATGACTCCGTCTCCATGCAGGCCTCGCAGGAACAGGCTCGAGACGCCCTAAAAAACAGTTTAGAGGGCCTACGCGCAAGGGACACCGTCAGCGTGGTGCTCTCCGGCCCCTCTCCCCGCATGCTCGTCGGCCCACAGGCGCTGCGTGAAGAAGCCCAGAGCGCCGTGGAGCGATGGGAACCAGCGGCCTCGAACCACAGTTTAGGGGCGGCCGTAGATTTGGGTCTTCAGCTCGCTGATGGGGGCGCGATCACCCTGATCAGCGACCACTTTGCTGCCCAGGCTTGGCCAGAACAGGTGGGCCTAATTTCCGTGGGCAAGCCGGCGAACAACATCGGCCTGACGCACGCCAGCCGCGTGCGTGGTGACAGGGAGAATGACCTGATCTTCGTTGTGCTGCGCAGCTTTTCGGGGAGCCCGACTACCGGCACCCTGGCTCTCTGGGAAGGCGAGCAGCAGCTCTGGAGCCAAGAGATCTCCCTGGCTGCCGACCAGAGCGTCGAGCACAGCCTGCCACTAGCCCACAGCGCCGGATTGGTGCGCTTGGAGCTCTACGCGGACAAGGGCAACGCCTTGGCCAGCGACGATGTGGCATGGCTCGCCCCCCTGCCCCCTCGGACCCTGGGCGTGCACTTGGCCCTGCCCCCGGAGCAAGCCCAGGCCTTGGGGCTGGACACCGAAGGGGAACGCTGGGCCGATCTACTCCAAGACGCCGTGGTGGTCTCCCCAGAGCGCGCACACCTTCTCTTGGGTCCGGAAGGCGTGAGCTTGGGACCAAGGGCGTGGAGTATCGAGATCCCGGCCAACAGCGAGAGCCAAGCACTGCTCGGGCCCTTCCTTCTGGACAAGGCCCACCCGCTGACCCGGGGAATGAACCTGGAGGGTGTGCTCTGGAGCGTTCCCACCGGCAGCACGGCCACCGGTTCAACCTTGATCAGCGCCGGGCAGAGCACCTTGCTCAGCCAGGACGGGCGGCGCATCCAGCTGCGCATCGATCCGACGAAGAGCACCCTCTCTCGCTCCCCAGACTGGCCCATTTTCTTGTTGAATGCCGCCGAGCTCAGACGGGCCTCGCTGCCGGG
>CAJQPC010000202.1 GCA_905480105.1 uncultured bacterium
AGCCGCGCACGCTGTCTCCGCGAAAGATCTCGTTACTACTGCGCAGGAGGGGGTAGGCGGTCAGATAGATCAGAATCTGCTCCCCGTCAAAGCGCTTTCGGGCGCGGTACCAGATCAGGACTCCGGCCAACACAGCCAAGTAGGCGGCTGCGTAGAGCTGCGTTGGGTGAATCGGCACGCCGATCAGATTGGCCTGAACGCTGGATGCTTCCATCCCTGGGAAGATCACAGCCCAGGGCGCATCGCTCTCATGGCCATGACAGCAACCCGCCATAAAGCAGCCCAGTCGACCAAAGGCGTGACCCAAGGGGAGCACTGGCGCCACAATGTCCAGGACCTTCAGCACCGGCTGCTTCTTGCGCACAATCACAATGCCAAAAGCCAGCATGACCCCAAGCAATCCACCGTAGGATACCAGCCCGCCGGAGCGCACATTGATGGCGTCCATGAAGGTGTTGATGCCTTCGGGGTGCTGGATCACGTACCAAGCGCGCGCACCCGCAATGCCGAGCAAGATGGCCCAGAAACCCAGATCACCGAAGAGATTCTTGGGCAAGCCCACTTGATCGCCCCAGCGATTGGTCAGGAACACCCCGAGGATGGCCCCCAGGGCGATGAGCACGCCGTACCAGTGCAGGGCGAAATCGCCAATGTTCAGCAGAATGGGATGCACTAGCGTTCCTAAGAGGGCTCGGTCTGGGTGGGGGACCCAAAGAGCTCGTGTGCGATGAAGAGAGTCACGCCGACAACAATGCCAATGTCAGCAACGTTAAAGCTGGGCCACTCAATACCGCCGAGAGCCGGCGCGTCCAGGTAGACCCGAAGGAAATCGGTCACTCCTTGAGAGCGTACCCGGTCCACAAAGTTTCCAAGGGCCCCACCAAAAATACTGGCGAGCACCAAGGGCTCAAAGATGGCCTGGTCCGCCACGTCGCGCAACATCGAGAGCAAGACCAGGGCTGCGAGCACGGTGAAGGGGATGAAGAGCCACATCGCCCACCACTGATCCGAGAGCATCCCAAAGGCCGCTCCGGTGTTCTCCACATGCACCAGCTCAAACAGGCCGTCGATGACCGGCACGCGGTCCCGGCCCAAGACCAGGTTGTCCTGGATCCACAGTTTGGTGAGCTGGTCTACCACCAACCAGAGCGCCGCCGCCCCCATGAAGAGGGCGGTCTTTCGAGAAGCCCAGGAGCCGGTCTTCTCATCAGTGCTGGGGCCGGGCTCGCTCACGCCTATTCGATGGCCTGGTCCAGCTCGGGCAGCGGGCCATCGTCGGCCAGCTTGTCGGGTTTGCCCTTGTTCTTACGGTCCTGGATCAAGGTGTACACAAAGAACACCAGGACACCGACCACGATGCAGGAATCGGCCACATTAAAGCTGGGCCACTCGGCCATGCCGAACTTGGCGTTGAGCCAAGCCACCTGTTCAGGATCGTCGGTAAAGAACTTCAAAAAGTCAGTGACTTCTTGGTACATGGCACGATCAATGGCGTTGCCGATCGCACCCCCGGTGATCAGCCCCATGATTCCCGCCTCGAAGCGGTCCTCTTTGGGGAGTTTGACCAGCATCCAGCCCATCACCACTAGAGCGATGACGGTGAAAATGGCAAAGACCAGCATGGCGCTGCCCCACCCGGTCCCCATGCCAAAGGCCGCGCCCTTGTTCTTGTAGTTTACAAGCTCAAAGAGTCCGGGGATGACCGGAATAGAGCCCTTCCAGACCTGGATGTTCTGGTTGACCCAGTACTTTGTGACCTGGTCGATAATGACGCTCAGTGCGGTCACCACACCAAAGACTGTATATTTGCCGGACAAAGGGTCCTCCACGGGGGTCAGCAAGCCCTAAGGGCGCACCTCCCTAACGATTTCCAAGAGAGGTGGCGCGTAACTGGCCGGGAACAGCTTGTTGGCGGTTTAGAGCCCGGGCATTCACTGGAGCCTGTGATGACCTGGACAGCGAGCGGGATGTGGACCGCTACGCTACTGGCACCCAAGGTATGAATTGGCTGCTGCTCAGCGCAGCCTGGGCTGGACCAAACACCGTGATGGTCGGTGTAGATGCCAAGGTGAACGCCTCGGGTTTCTCTATCTTTACCGACCAGATCACCTGCCTTTCCAAGGTGCCGTTGTGCATGCTGGAGTTGGCTATACCCAGACCAAAACAGTAATTCACACTGTTCCCCCAGGGAACCTGACTGCTCCGCATTGGGACGAAAGTGGGACAGCAGACTGTCCGGACCTGTGGCAACCAGAGCCCAACGTCGGCGAAAACACTGCCAGAACACAGCAGCCGAACACAGGATTCCGTACTCCCAAAACAGCGATTCCCAAGACCGTGGCACCAAACACGGCTACAGGGGCTGCTCGGGAGGGATCGATGCTGGGGGGTGGGTGCTGGCTTTGGGGTGGCATAGGCCGCACGAAGGCCCTCCCCGTAAGCTCAGGACTTCGTGAAACGCCACGGTGAACCATTGCTTTTCTTAATGTTCCATTTCATACTGGCCTGCGGCTCAGCAGCTGAAACCCAACAAACGACCGAGCCGCCTATCCCGGCCTTGGTTGCGGGACAGGTCCAAGCTGTGGCCCCAGCCCCCAAGCCTGAGCTGACGCAACCCCTGCCAGAGGAGCCCACCGTGCCGGTCTTCACCTCCTCCATCCTGCCCCTGTCCGCAGAGACCCAAGCCGCCATGCTGGAAACGGGTGTGTGGAAAGAGGGCTGCCCGGTGCCCCTGGAGGGCCTCTCCGAGCTGCATCTGGCCCACCACAGCCTGGATGGGGTGCAGACCGGTCTGCTGATCGCCGCGCGCGTGCAGGCCGAAGGCTTGGTCCAGGTCTTTGGCACGCTCTTCGAGAACCAGGTCGTCATCGAAAAGATGCGGCCGGCCCACGAGTACGGCGGCAACGACCACAAGATGATGGCCGACAACACCACCAGCGCCTTCAACTGCCGGCCGGTGGAAGGCGGGGCCAAGTACAGCGAGCACAGCTACGGCCACGCGGTGGACTTCAACCCCCTCTGGAACCCCTACGTGCGCGGCGAGCGGGTCCAGCCTCCTGGCGGCGTGGACTACTTGGACCGCAGCGTCGAGAAGTCGGGGCTGGTGCGCGAAGGCGACGTGGTCGTGCAGGCCTTTGGCGCCATCGGCTGGAAGTGGGGCGGCCTGTGGACGCGCTCCAAGGACTACCAACACTTCTCGGCGACCGGAAAATGATTCTTTCTTTAGGACTCCCCATGCTGCTCTGGATCCCACTGGCCCTGGCCCAAGAACCCATCGAGCTGGGCATCTCCAGCGCGATTCCACCGGTCTACTGCGAGGCGGAGGAGCTCAGCGAGGAGCTCACCGAGAACCCCGAGGTGGACCCCATCCTCGATGACGGACTTGAGCCGAATTGCATCGAGCCTCCCTTGACCATCCCGGACATCGAGCTGCCCACCGGACTGTTGGGCCCCGAAGGCCGCCGCGAGAGCCCCTACACAAGCGTCGATCAGCTGCCCGACGTGGTGCGGATTAAGACCTTCTACCAGGGCTACAACAACTTCCACTACCTGGCCCTAGTCGACGGCAAGCTCTACGGAAAGGAGCGCGTCTTCGCCGAGCCCGGTCAGCCCGAGGTGGTCACAGAGGGCGGATGGGCGCTCTTCGAAGGCGGACTGCCTCACCGAGAGAAGAGCGACGGCAAGACCACCAACCTACGTGGCTGGGACGACACCGAAAGTCTGATCCGCATGACCGCAGACGACGACGAAGTCATCGTGATCGGCGCCAACAACCGGGTGTACTGGAAGCGCATCGGCGAGACCCCGCGCTTTGACAACGAGTGGTACGACGAGTGGGGCTTTCCCATCCGCGGCGAGTTCGAGATGCCTGATCACGGTCTGGAAGCGCTCGCTTGGGGCGTTGGCCGACGACGTATTGGAAGCACCGGGTACTTCACTGACCCAGCCGGCGATCCCCACGTCTCGGGCTTTGGTATCTCCACGATGTACCTACTCTCCACCGACCAGCACACCATCTGGCTGGCCGACACCGGCCTGCCCCCTCGCCTGAGCCACCGCATGTGCGGCCCGGAGCGCAGCACGGTCAAGGCGGTCAACCTGGCAGCCTCGGCCAGCACCATCATGCTCATCGACCACGCCGGCCAGGTGTGGACGCGATTGGCCGACTACGACACCACCGGCAGCACACCGGGGCACCGCTACAACTACGATGATGAGCCTCTGGACGGCATGGACCCCTTCGATGTGCGCACCATCGATACGAACATGCAGCTGCCCCCAGAGCCCTGGAAAAAGCAACCCCCAGTCTTTGCAGAGGGCCGCGATCCCTGGGCCCACCTGAGCCAAGAGATCAGCATCCACCAGAACGGCCTGGGCAACGACACCCGCGAGCTGCGCATCGTGGGCACCGACCAGGACGGCGAGCTGGGCTACTACCGCAAGCAGCTGCTGGAAGAGGCCTGGGAGTTCATCCCCGCAAGCTTCTCCTTGGCCGACATCGCCTGGCTGGAGGACGAGGCCGTCGACAACCCCGTCACCCAGTACGGTGAGGGCTGGGACGTGGATCTGAACGGCGTGATGCGCGTCGGCGGCGTGGAGTACCCCATCCAAATCGAAGACTGGAACCCGGTGTGCACCCCGGCCCAAGCGACGGTCGATCTGGGCGGCGGCAAGGAACTCACCTTCGGCCTGCACTCGGTGGACGCTTGGACCCCCTGGCGCGAGCTCAACCCAGCATTCGATGGCACGACCGAGGCCAGCTTGGGCACGCTCTGGTTCGATGACGAGACACTGGCCTCGACCGACCCCGACGTGATGGCGATTGTGGACGAGCTGAAGCCCTTGCACCGGGAGGCCTTCTCCCTGTGGATCGAAGGCACCGAGAAAGGCATTCGCTTGGACACAAAGGGTGTGCGCGAGCGCGTGGAGATCGTGGCACTGGAACAAGGCGCTGAGAGCTTCGAGACTGGAGAGAAGGCCTTTTTGGCCCACCTGGACCCCGCCAAGTTCGTGGAGCTAAGCGCTGAGCCCACCTTGCTCGTCGACCCGGCCACCGCCAGCCAAGGCCAGATCCAAGACGCCATCGCTGTGAACCAAGCCCTACTGGACGCCCTAAAGGGAAACGATCTGGAAGGGGCCCGCAACCTGACGGACTTTCGCAGCAACTTCCGCCAATCCCGCCGTCTGACCAACACCATGTTCGTGGTCAACGGCGTGCTGCGCATCACGGGCATTCGGCTCGTTGGCCGGATCGGCGACAAGCGGCGCCCAAAGGCCAAGCGCAGCACCAAGTTTGGCGTGTGGACCAGCAAGGTCAGCATGGTGCTGGAGAACACCACCGGCATGATCCTGCGATCCAAGAAGAAGGACCGCCTGGAGCGGCGCCAGGCCAAGGCGGAATTCAAGGAAGCCAAGCGGCTACTCCAGGACCGCATCACGCTCTACGAAGATGCCCTGGAGTAGCTTCTTTCCCGTGAAAGAAAGCGGTGTGGAACAGCTCAGCGACGAGTCGCTGATGACGCGCGTCAGGCACAGCGATGATGCTGCGGCCTTTGCGGAGAGGATGCGGGCTCTCCGCGCATACAAGGCTCTTCAAGATCTGCTCGAAGGCACGGATGGCTAAGCTCCCTCCTCCAGAACGCGACCCCAGACCCACCAGCGGCATCCAACACCCTATGGCTGAGTCACTTCCCAACCTGCCGCCACTCGATGATGGCGAACTGAACATCGAGTCCCTGCAGGTGCAGGTGCAGGAGCAGACCGTTGATACACCATCGGTCAGGCAAGATGATCCGTGGGAGGCGCCAGCGGAGTGCGACTCCGCAAGGCGTGAGAACGAAGGAATGCGCAAGCATTTCGAGGGCGAAGAACGCAGCGGAGGCGTGCGAGCGCAAGCCTCGCATGTGGTCAGTCTGCCTGATCGAGGGTGAACGGGCCTTCGGTTGCAGCGCTCAGCCTGATGGGTCTCATCAGCACGGTCATCTTTCTCATCGCCGGTGTGCGCTCCGACCTAAACCAGAGCTTCGCCGCGTTGGCCGTGCCCCTGATCTTCTGCGGTGTCGCCGCCGGCGGTGCCGTCGTGTTGGCTCTGCGCGGTCCCCACAAAGCCCCAATTCCCAAGAGCAACTGGATCCTGGCTGGAGCGCCACCGCCCGCTTCTGGTCCATCGGCACCCGAGACCCCCAAGTATCACGCCCGCCAAAATCGCACAGACGCTTCCGTTTCCACCCAAAGACATGCCAGCTCCTGCCCTGCCGGCTACCCTGAGACAGATGCTCGCGCTCCCCTGGATCCTGGCCCCCCTGCTCTCATGCCGCAGCGCTGAGCCTCCGCCGCTCAATGTGGTGGTGGTGGTCATTGACGGCGTGCGCACCGACGACAGCTACAGCTCCGAAGTATCCGAGCTCACGGGCGAGCCCGGGACGGACGGCTTGCGCTCTATCCACGACTTTCTGGTGCCTCAGGGCACCCTGATTCGAGGCGTGCGCAACACCGGTACCACCACAACCGCGCCGGCCCACACCACTCTGATGACCGGTCACAAGAGCCGCCTGGCCAACTTCTCCAACGACACTGGCGCAGGCAGCTACCGGCCCACCCGCCCCACCTGGATCGAGGCTGTACGTGCAGGGTACGGCGAGCCCGCGATGGTCATGGCCAACCAAACCCTGATCGAGCCGATGTCTTGGTCCATCCATCCAGAAGGCGGACAGGCGCTGGGCGCAGACTTTGTCTTTGTCCCCGAAAAACCCGGCTCCAATCAGCCCGCTGGCAATGATGCGCCGGTCTTTGCCCAGCTGAAGCGCACCTTGGCCGACGAGCACCCGCGATACGTCCTGGTCAACCTCAAAGCGGTAGACCGCACCGGCCACTACGCCACCAGCACCGACGGCTATTTGAACGCCATCCGAGCCGTGGACGCGCCCATCGTAGAGCTCTGGGAGAGCCTGCAGCTGGACCCCTTCTACGCGGGCAATACGGTGCTGATCATCACCTCGGACCACGGCCGAGACAGGGAGGGCGAGGGTGACGGCAGCATCGAGTACTGGCGCAACCACGGCGATGCAGGTGCAGGTGACCGCGACATTCCTTTGATTCTTTTGGGTCCAGGAATCCACGCCGGCCTGGAGTTGGAGGGCGCTTATGCACTCCAGGACATCGCCCCCACAATCGCCGCCCTGACCGGGGTGTCTCTCCCCTGGGCCACCGGTCTCCCCATCGCCGATGCCCTGGAGATGGAGGTAGGCCCCCAGCGTGAAGGCGTCGCCTCGGTCAGCGCCAGCCAGTCTGAGCTACGACAGGTCTGGCTGCAAGAGACCGCCCACCGCTCCCAGATCATGCTTGGCGAAAGCATAATTTCGGACCCGGAAGTTTGGGCCGCGGAAGCCCCAACCGCCGTGGACTTTGGTGGGCGTACCTGGGCCTGCTGGAGAGAACTGCGAGATGAAGGGGAGCGTGTGCCTTGGACCCCTCACTGCGCGCTCTTTCAGGGTGAGCAGATCGTGGAGCGCATCCAGGGTCCCAGCGACGAAGTCAGTCCATTCTGGCGGCCGGCCCTACACATCGACGCGCAAGACCGCCTCTGTCTGAGTGCCCCCTTCAACCCCGACGACGTGGCCTCAGCCGGGATGGACGACTCCGTGGCCATACACCACAGCTGCTGGGACGGAAGCGCCTGGGAAATCGGCATCAACACCCAGCCTCAGCTGCGCTACCCCGAGCTGCACTCGGCAGTGATTCTTGCCGATGGCCAAGTCATCCTGCCCCTCATCGGCAGCCCACCAAACAGCGACGCGCGCGATGAGCGCCGGGTGCACATTCAGCTCTCCTCCTGGGAGGAGGCGGGTTGGGTGCTCAACGACAGCGTTGAGCTTGACCTGAGCGCTACCCAGCCTCTGACCGGAACCTGGCGACACGCCTGGCCCACCCTGACCCAAGACCAAGGCGTCCTAAAGCTGCTGGTCTTGGCCCACCGAGAGGGCGGAGTGGACCTCATCCTGACGACCTCCACCGATGGCGGTCTGGTGTGGTCCAGGGCCAGCGTGGTGGCCTCGTCGACCGAAATCAGCTTGGATCTGCCTCCGCAGTGGCTGGCCGGAGAGCCCACCTGGATTCAGGGGACTCAGGTCTGCACCCAAGCAGGCTGCGAGGACCTGCCGGGCCGGGTGGCCGACTGGCGCAGTGACGGCGAAATCCTGCGGCTGGTCGTGGAGATAGAGCCTGGGGTATGGGAAGTCTTAGAGCGTTAGGGCTTCCCCTCGCTGTGCGGATAGGCCAGAGCAAGGTGCCCAAGGTGCGCCGGCGCAGTCTGGGGTCTTTAAAACCCATAGAGAAGACCCGGATTTCTCGCTGCATCTGCGCGTACAGCAGGTCGAGTGCTCCGGGCTTGAGTCCTGACCTCCACCAATGACTTGACGACGCGCTTCTGGGTTCTATCTGAGCGGGCACAGCGAGAGAATGCCATGTCCGAGTCCAAGACCCTTCCCTTCAACGCCGAAGTCCGCCAGCTCCTGGACTTGGTGATCCACAGCCTCTACTCCGAGCGCGAAGTCTTCTTGCGGGAGCTGATCTCCAACGCAAGCGATGCCTTGGACAAAGCCCGCGTGGTCGCACTCCAAGAGCAGGATTTCGTCGCTGCCGCCGGTGAACCCCGCATCGACATTCGCGTGGACAGCGTGAACCGCACCATTACCCTGAGCGACAACGGAGTGGGCCTGACCCACGCCGAGGCCATCGACTCCCTGGGCACCATCGCGCGCTCGGGCACCAAGGCCTTCGCCGAGGCGCTCAAGGAGCAAAAGCACAACCTGATTGGCCAGTTCGGTGTTGGCTTTTACGCCGCATTCATGGTCGCTGACCGGGTGGAAGTGCGCAGCCAGTCGGGGCACTCGGACAGCCCCGGTGTGATCTGGACCTGCGATGGCACCACCGAATACACCATCTCCCAGGGCGAGCGTGGAGATCGTGGAACGGACGTAATCCTGCACCTTCGGGAAGACTCCGAGGAGTTCCTGGACGAGGCCCGCCTCAAGGAAATCGTCAAGCGCTACAGCGAGTTTGTGGGCTACCCCATCTTTGTAGGCGAGGACCAAGCCAACGAGCCCAAGGCCCTCTGGACCCGCTCCCCTTCAGAAGTCGATGACGAAGAGTACAACACCTTCTACGGCCAGATCTCCGGCGACTTCATGCCACCGGCCACCCACTTGCACTGGAGCGCGGATGCTCCAATCCAGTACAAGGCACTGCTCTACGTTCCGAGCGCCGCCCCCCACGACATGAACCATGCCGACGGCCGCCGAGACATCAAGCTCTATGCCCGCCGCGTGCTCATCGACGATGCGGCAGCCTTCCTCATGCCCGACTACCTGCGCTTCATACGCGGCGTGGTCGACACCGAGGATCTGCAGCTCAACGTCTCCCGCGAGCTGGTTCAGCAGACCGCCACCGTCGACAAGCTGCGAAGCCAGCTCACTTCCAAGGTGCTCCGTCACCTACAGAGCATCGCCAAAAAAGACGCCGAGGCCTACACCGGGATCTGGGAAGCCTTTGGCGGCGTGATCAAGGAGGGACTGCACAACGTGAGCTCCTCCAAGGACAAGGAGCGCCTGATCACCCTGGCGCGCTTCAACTCAACCCGCTCCGATGACGCGAGTGGCCAAGTCAGCCTGGCCCAGTACGTGGAAGCGATGAGCGAGGACCAAGACACCATCTACTACCTGGTGGGTACCGACCACGCTGCGGTCTCCCGCAGCCCCCACCTGGAAGCCTTCAAGCGCAAGGGCATCGAGGTGCTCTTGAGTTGGGACACGGTGGACGAGTGGGCCTTCCCATCCATCGAGACTTTCCAGGACAAAAAGTTGGTGAGCATCTCTCGAGGAGAGGTGGACTTGGGCGACGATGACACCACGACGCCCGACGTGAGCGAGGACCTAGCCGGCTGGATCGGCACCATTCTCGAAGGCGAGGTCAGCTCGGTGCGCACGTCCAACCGCCTAACGAATTCCGCCTCAGTGCTGGTGGACGACCAGTTTGGCGTATCCAACAACATGCAGCGGATCATGCGTCAGCTGAACCAGGCTTTGCCTGCGGCCCAGCGGATCCTGGAGATCAACCCCAGCCACGCCCTGGTGCGCACCCTGGATCAACTCCACAAGGATGACCGCAAGTCCGAGGCGGAGCCCCTGGCTTGGCTGCTCCTGGATCAGGCCCGCTTGGTAGAAGGCGAAGTGCGCGACCCCGTGGGTCTGGTTCAGCGCCTGCAGGTCCTGAGCACCCTGGCCGCGCAAGCCTTGGGCGTGAGTCCACAGGCGGCACCGCACCCAGAGCCCGCCGCTGAGCCGGCCGCTGAGCCCGCTGCCGATGCGGCAACGGAAGCAGCCGACGAGGCGCCCGTCGTGATCGACGGCGAGGTACTCGACGCGAGCGGAGCTCAGCTCTCGGAGTGAGCCCCAGTCTGAGATAGGGTGGCGGTATGATCTTGCTGCTTTTGGCCTGCGCCACCCTGTCCTCGGATGCAACCAGCGACGTGGAACCCCAAGCGTCCCAGCAGGACGCATCCGCGACCGATGTGGCACGGACACCTGAGCCAGTGCTCCGCGACGAGCTTCTTCCTCCCCACTTCAGCGCCGATGCAATTCGGATGGCCATGCCAGTAGGCACCACCTTGGTGTTTCGCACGGCCACCACAGCCACCCTCGGAGACGGCTTGGCGGTGATGGGCATGGAGAGCCAGGACGTGCAGTGGGAGGTGTTAGCGGCGGACCCTGAACAGACCACCATCCGCTACGGCCCAGCGAGCGCAGCAGGAGAGTCCACCGAGCGCACCCATTCCTGGGCCGAACTGGCCACCCACTCCCAGTTTCCAGCGCAGATGACTACCCGCCAGGAGGGTGTCGCCGTGACCGTGCCCGCAGGCACCTTCGACTGCACCCGCTACACCGTGCGCGAGCCCGGCGACACAGTCAGCGTCTACGAGTTTGCCCAGGGAATCGCAGGGCCGCCCGTGCACATGGTACAGACTGTCTCCGGCCAAGAACGCACGCGCATGAGCTTGGTCCGACGCGCGATCCCCTAAGCACCCGCTAGTTGACCTTGCCCTTGACACCGAACTGGTAGACCAACTCCAGGTTGTACTGAGGGGCCCAAAAGAACTGGTCAGACTGAAGCTGGGAATCGTAGACGCTGGTAAACGCCGTGCGCGCACCCACGCGCAGACCCACCGCGTTCTTCACGATCACACCGTCCACGCCTGCGAATGCCGCAGGATCCATCTGTCCAGCCACATTGTTCGGCGTGCGTTCCCAAGTATCCTCGGTCCAAACCACGCCAGGACCGCCGCGAACGTACACATCCCAGCGAAAACTACGAGGCTGTGGATGGGGGATGCGCAAGCCGGGCATGGTGTAGAGACCATGGCGAAGGCGAAAATGATCCCGCGACGTGGTCCGGTCTGAAGTGGTCTCTAGCTCACCTGGCATAGAGCCAAAAACACCTGCATCCAAGGCCAGGTTTCGGCCTACGCGGGAGTCAAAACCTATGCTGAATCCCACCGGCAAAGGGGCTTGGACCAGGGACAGTCCGGCATGTAGACGCACTTGGGGTTCTGCAGCTGGACGGGCCGCTACGGCAGCCCCGCTAAAGAACAGGGAGCAGAGACTAAGCAAGGGGGTGGCAAACAAGGCACGCACAGGGACTCCGATCCAAGCCAAGGGACTAGCCGCTTAACCATTAGAGTGCTATCAAGAGTCTGTGGAGACTGAAGCGTCATCAAAAAGGATGCTGGCGATTCGAGCCAAGCCCTTCAGATCGTTCACCTCGCCCTCCAGCCGGGGGATCTCCAACAAGAAGCCGGACGAAAAACTCTGAACCTTCTGGATCAGAAGACGCTCTCCGGCAGCCAGAGCCCGCAAGCGTCGGTGGGCAGCCCCCAAGCGAGCCACCAAGCTGGCAGCGGTCCAATCCTGAAGATCCTGGGAGAGTTCCTTGGCCTGTTCGCCCAACAAAACCTGGGGATCCAAGACCACATCTCCACAGAGATGCACCTGGTTGACCACCGTTCCTCCACGGGAGTAGCTGCGCTGGGAGAGTTCCTTGGAGAAGAAGCCGGCCACCTCCACCGAGGGTTCTGTGGGGGCACAGACCGTGACGAAGCTGCACTCCTGGGAGCGAAACAGCTTCAGAACCATCTGGTGGCGCTCGCGAAAGCCCTCGTACATGTCCTGGAAGAGCAACAGGAAATCCGAGAGATCCTCCAGGAAATCATGGCCAAAAACATAGCCAAGCATCTTCCAGATCACGGTGGACGTGCCCTGCTTAAGGCTCCCCAACAAACCGGTGCGCTTGGGGGGATTCAAGAACCAGCTAATGACTTGGCGATCAAAGAAGCGGGAAAGGCGCCCGGGAGCCTCGAAAAAATCCAGAGCGTTCTTGACCGGGGGAGTGTCCAGTACAACCAAGTCGTAGCGGCCGGTGCTCACCACATCGTGCAGCTTCTCGGCGGCCATGTACTCCTGGCTACCTGCGAAGGTGTCGGACATGGTCTGGTAGATGGGGTTGTCCAGGATGCGCTGGGCGGTCTCTTGGTTCGGCGCCATCTGCACGATGAGCTCGTTGAAGGTGGTCTGTGTGTCCAGCATCATGGCCCAGAGTTGGCCGCCGTCTACCACATCCACGTCGCTCAAATCGATGCGTCGCTCGTCGTTTCCGAACTCGGTCAGGCCCAAAGAGTTGGCGAGTCGGCGCGCAGGATCGATGGTGAGAACCAGAACCTTCTTGCCTTGCATGGCAGCCCACAGACCCATGCTCGCCGCCGAGGTCGTCTTGCCCACGCCGCCGCTACCGACGCACACCACCAGACGCCTACCGTCCAAGACCACCTGGCGGGGGGTCATGACCGCCCCTTCAAACCGCGCTCACTGGTTCTGGCCAAGGCCGAAGCCAATGCACGCACCAAGGCATCGCTACCCTCGGCTTGAGACAGGCGCGGTACATCGATGAGCTTGACCCCAATCCGCTCCTCGATCTGCTCAATGGCCCGCCCAGTAGCGTCCTCCAAGCGAGCCTCCCAGCGGCCAGCCAACAGCAGCTCAGCCATGGGACCCTGCGGGTCCGCGGCGCTCAAGCGATCCAAGAGCGCGATCTCATCGACACCCAAGGTGGGCCGGCTCGCCCGATTCAGAATGACCAATGGAACGCTCAACCCAGGGACGCCTTTGTTCAAGGTCTGCCAGGTCTCGACGGTCTCGTTGACCACCATCTCCTCGGGCAGG
>CAJQPC010000203.1 GCA_905480105.1 uncultured bacterium
GTTGTCCAAGAAGAGCTCGTTCAGGTCCACCGCTGGGGCGTCCTTTTCGTAGAGCGCTCCGACCAACGCGCAGCTCGCGTCTGGGTTGGATGTCGCATAGATGAAGGTCTTCTTGTCGCTGTAGTAGCTAAAAGCGGTGACGATCTCGGTATCGGCTTTTAGTTCACTTCCGTCACGAAGGGTGACGCCTCCAGAGGCCGTCGAGACGGGCGCGTCGGTGTCGGTGTCGGTGTCGGTATCGGTGTCGGTGTCGCTGTCACCGGCCGACGTCTCGCCGACTGTGTTGCTGTCGTCAGCATCATCATCGTAGGTACAGGCCAATAGGCCCATCAGGAGCAAGGTCATGGAGTCCTCCAGGGGGCCATCATGCCACTTCATCGGGTGGGGGGATTAAAGGCTCACGCTCTGTTGACCAGATCTCACGCAGGCTCAAACCTTCGCGCCAGATTGCCAGTAGCCCCAGGGTGGTCACTGGGATGAAGGATACGGCCCAGAAGAGCATTGCAAAGGCCTTGGCGCCGGTTGGCTCTACACTCCAGAGCAGCATTGTTTGCTCCATAGCAACTTGGAAAACCCCCAGGAATCCTGGGGCTTGCGGCAAAACCACGGCCAGCGCGATGGCCACTGCGGTGAAGCAGGCCGCCCCGAAGCTGAGTTCAAAGCCAAAGGCATAAAAGAGCAGGTAGATCGCTAAAGCACCGTTGAACCAGATGACTGCGGAGATGCCGGCGGCTCTGACCATGCCTCCAAGATCTCGGGCGCTCCCGAGACCCACGACGAATCCATCGAAGAGTTGATCAAATGGCTTGGCTATCGGGTCCGGTGCCAAAGCCGTGATCTTGCGGAAGACCCGACCAGCTTGCTTCCCGCGCGAGGCCAGGACGAAGAAGACCACCATGCAAGAGAGCGCGACCAGTCCAAAGGCCCCACCGTAGAGCTTGAGCTTGTAGACCAACACCGCGTCCTGGGCGCTGCCATCGCCGGGTTGGTGGGGCAGCACGATCACCATGGTCACCAGAACGCAGATCAGACCGAAGATGTCATACACCCGCTCCATCACTGCGGTGCCGAGCACTGCGGCAAAGGGCACGTCGAGTTTTCGGGAGGCGACCAGGGGCTTGGCAATCTCCCCGGCGCGCGCCGGCAGCAAGGTGTTTGCCGCTGCGCCAATGAGAATGGCCATCAGCAAGTCCCATCGTGAGGCCTTGGGTGCCACTGGCTTGAGGAGGATGCGCCAGCGGAAGGCGCGCATGAAAAACTCGCTGAGAACCAGCAGAATCGCGCCCAATACAGGGAGGGGCTTGACCCCGGTTATGGACTCCGCGAGCAGGGGCCAGTCCACGTCGACCAGGAAGTAGCCGAACAGCCCGGCGGCAAGGAGAAGGCCCAGCCAAACACCGGCAGAGAAACGGCGATTTTTCACTGGGGGAGCCACAGGACTTAGGCTACCACCAGGCAGAGTTTCGAGACGCTCCGTGTTGCAGGATGTGCCGGAGGGCCGCTGTTGGCATAAAGGCGCACTCCCTCTTGGAGTAGCTATGCGCTTTGAAGTCGCCGGTCTGGGCAACGCACTCGTGGACGCCTTGGTGCGCATCCCCAATGACGCCGTGCTGGAGGAGCTCTCGCTCACCCGCGGCTTGATGCATCCCGTGGACGATGCGCGTTGGCAGCTCGCCAAAGCCACAGTCGAAGACCTTGGTGTCGAGTTGCACACCGGAGGTTCTTGCGCGAACACCATCGCCACTCTGGGCTTGATGGGTCTGCAGACCACATTTTGCGGCCAGGTGGGGGATGATGACCTGGGGCGACTCTACGCCAAGCGCATGTACGAGGCTTGCGGTCATGAGTGCCTGCACACCTCCGTGGACCAGCCTACCGGCAAGGTCTTGGCGCTGATCTCCTCCGTAGACGCGGAGCGCACCATGCTGACGGACCTGGGCGCCTCGGTTCAGTTGCCTCACATCGGCCGTTTCGCTGAGCTGATTCCCCAGGCTCGAATCCTGCATGTGACTGGCTATCTCTTCTTGGGAGGACCCATGGCCGACGCCGCATGGGAGGCCCTGAAAGTCGCCAAGGATGCAGGAATCCCGATCTCCATGGACGTGGCCGATCCCTTTGTGGTCGGTGCGGTCAAAGACTCGATGTGGAAGGCGGTCAAGGAGTACGCAGATGTTGTCTTCCTCAACGCCGAGGAGGCCAAAGCGCTGACTGGTCTGGACGCCCAAGAAGCGCTGGTCGAGATAGCGAAATACGCCAAGACCGTCATTGTGAAACTGGGGTCCAAGGGCTCACTGGTCTCTCACGACGGCGTGGTGGAGCGCATCGATGTCTTTAAGACTCAGGCGGTAGACACCACCGGCGCTGGAGACGCATACGCCGCGGGCTATCTGTACGGATATTCCAAGAACTGGAGCCCAAAGTCGTGCGGGGAGCTGGGCAGTCGCGCTGCCTCGTTGGCGGTCTCCCAGGTGGGCGCCGTCGTTCGAGACCGCGAAGCCCTCTCAGCTGCCGTTAGCGCCAGCACCCAGCAAGTGGTTTCAGCCAAGTGAATATCCCCGTCGAGGTCATTGAGGCCTGTGCAAGCAATCGCTGTGTGCTGTTCGTTGGAAGCCGCGCGACCTCAGAGGCCGTGGTTGAAGAAGGCGGGACCTATTTGGAGCAGAAGCGCTTGGCCCGCAAGTTGGGCGGTCGCGTGTCTGTGCGCGCTGCTTTGGCGGAGCTTCTGCAGGGCGCTCCCCGAGACGAGGTCATCAAGCGTCTGCGGAGCCACTTGGCGGTGCCGGACACCGCTCCAGGAGACTTTCACCTGCGGGCCGTGCGTCGCTTCAGCACCATCTACACCACCTGCCGTGACGACCTGATGGAGCGCGCTGCGCTGGCTGAAGGGATAGAATTCACGGTTTACTACCCAGGGGACGCCTTGCCTGCGCCGGGCATCGAGGGGCTGCACATCGTCAAGCTTTGGGGTGGCTTTGAGAAGCCGGAGTCCCTGGTGCTCACCGATGGGGACCAAGCCAAGCACCCACTGGCGGCTCAGAAAAGTGCCGTGCGGTTGATGTTGCGCAAGCAGGTCGTGTTTTTTGTGGGCTACCTCCTCGAAGAAGAGGACTTTGACTTGGTTTTCGAGGACCTGAGTGAGGCCTACGGCGGTGAGCTGCCGCGTGTTCACTTGGCGGTCGCTCAGGGGAAGATCAGCGACTACCACTGGCAAAAGTGGGTTTGGCGTGGCTTGCTGCTCTTTATCGCTGATCCCAGTGAGGCCCTTGAGGCCGTAGACCAACAGGCACCGAAGGAGTGAGTCCCGAGCTGCGGAACATGGTCGCTTTCGGAGTGATTCTGGGTCTGGCGCTGCTGCTGGGACCTCTACGCAAGCGGGCGTGGTGGGTGGGTATTCCCTTTGTTTTGGCAGCTGTCGGGGCCTTGGTCGGTCTGGACATGTGGGTGGGGCACTTGGTGGCTCTGCCTTGGGAGCAAGCTGGCACCGTGTTGGCTTGGTTACTGATGGGCCACTGTGCGCGTGCCGCGGGCGGACCCGTGTTGCCACAGAGTTGGGGCCTTGTCGCTGCACTCTGTGGCTGGATGATGGGGGACTTGGGAGCCACAGCCCTGATGGTGGGGCTTGTGGCCGACAGGGAGACGGCGATTCGCTGCGCCTTGGTGGCCTCGGCTGCGGCCATGATCTCTCCAATTGGTTCAGGGGTCTCGCTAATACTCATCGATCCGGCCCTGTTCGGACCGCTACCGGTGCTCCTGGCGCTGGTGGCTTGGCCAGTGGGGGGGAGTTCGGAGCGCAGTGGACGGGCCTTGGTCAGTCTCTTGCTCGGTGCGACGGCGGCTGCGGTGCTTTGGTTCCCGGAGTTCCGTTTGGTTTGGCTTGCAGGTTCGGCGTCGGTGCTGGCTTTTGTCGGTCGGGATCACTTGGCGCCAGAGCGCTTCCCCGCTGGGGATGGCGTGATGGTCGTTGCGATGGCCTTGGTGGCTTGGGGGCTGCGTCACGCGGGCCTAAGTCGGGAGATTTTGGTAGGCCTTGAGCTGCTGCGGGAGAGCGTACCTGCCGCGGCCAATGGGATTTTGGCGCTGTTGGGGGTGGCTTTGAGCATGCTGCTTGGAGAGAGCGCGTCGGCGCCGCTCTTGGATTCAATTCTGGGAGCGAGCACCGTGCCACCGGATCCTCAGGTGCTTGGGCCGATGGCAGCAGGTGTGGCCATTGGGGGGCTGGGGCCTCTTTGGATTGTCTGGCGTTACCATGGGGAGAGCGAGAACAGTGCACGCCCTGCGGTGCCCTTCTGGCGTCAGGTCATGCGGCCCTTCGGCATGCAACTCATCATCGTACTGGCCTGGGCCATGATGATGGACGACCTGCGGGTGTGACAGCCGGCTCGGGTCTCCATAGCAGCAGTTAGGGTGCTGCCATGAAAGCCCACGCACGTGCCCTCTTCGTTCTCGGCAGCCTCTCCATGCTGCTCGCCATCGCTCCAGCACCTCTGGAGGGCCAGGACGGCATGGTGTCCTCGGACCACCGTTTGGCCAGCCAGGCCGGTGCAGAGATCCTTGCCCAGGGTGGCAACGCGGTAGATGCGGCGGTGGCCACTGCTCTGGCTTGTGGCGTGGTGCAGCCTGCTGGATCAGGGCTGGGCGGCGGCGGCTTTGCCGTAGTGCATGGCCCATCCGGCGACCGGGTCTTGGACTTTCGAGAGATCGCGCCCAGCGGTGCAAGTGCGAACATGTATTTGGGCCCCGATGGGTTGGTGGTGCCCAAGCTCTCACAAGATGGCGGTCTGGCTGTGGGGGTTCCGGGCGAGGGTAGGGGACTGGCAAAGCTCTTGGCGGATCAGGGGACGATGACCCCCAAGCAGGTGGCTCGGCCGGCAATACGCTTGGCAAAAGGTGGCTTTGATATCGAGCATCACCTGCTCAGCGCCTTGGGGGCAAGGCCGGCGATGGTGGCACTCCTTGACTCCGGCACCATGCCGGAACTGGGAGAGTCAGTACGCCGTACCAAGCTCTCCCGCACCCTGAACAAGTGGGCCTTGAGCGCGGGGGAGGCCCTGTATACCGGGGCGATAGCCCAGGATGTGGTGGACAGCGTACAAGCCCAGGGGGGCGTTTTGACCATGGAGGACTTGGCCAACTACCAGCCGTCTGAGCGCCAGGTCCTGGTGGGCAGCTACCGGGGCTACACCATCCTCACCATGCCGCCACCGAGCTCTGGCGGCGCGGTACTTTTGCAGGTTCTGGGGGTCTTGGAGGGATTCGATCTGCCGGCGATGGGACACAACTCCTCGGAGCACCTGCACCTCTTGGCAGAGGGCATGCAGCATGCCTATGCGGATCGTGCCCAGTTCATGGGCGACCCCGACTTTGTTGATGTCCCTGTGGACCGAATGCTGGCTGAAGAGCGTATCTTAGAGATTCAAGGCCAAATTTGGCCGATGCGTACCTTTGAGCGAGAGCACTATGGCATCCCCGTTGCCATCCCCGAGGACAGTGGAACCCAGCACATCGCGGTGATCGACGCCAGCGGTCAGGCCGTGGCTTTGACCACCACCATCAACACCAGCTTTGGCTCCAAGGTTATCGCTGAGAACTCTGGATTGGTCCTGAACAACGAAATGGATGACTTCGTCGCGCTTCCTGGCGTGGCCAATGCCTACGGCCTGATCGGAAAGGAGTCCAACGCCGTAGCACCAGGCAAGAAGCCCCTGAGTTCTATGACACCCACGATCGTGCTCGATCCTGACGGTCAGGTCGTGATGGCCATCGGGGCTAGCGGTGGACCGCTGATCATCAGCAGCACTCTCCAGGTGCTCAGCAACGTCATCGACTTTGGCATGGACCCGGAAGAGGCCGTGTCGGCGCCTCGTATGCACCACCAGTGGGTGCCGGAAGTGCTCAGCCTGGAGCCTGGGATCTCCAGAGACGTTCAGCACAACCTGAGCGCACGAGGCCATGAGCTGAAGGAGTGGACCTTCTTCAGCTCGGTGCAGCTCGTCGTGGTCGAAGACGGCGTCTTTGCAGGGGCGGCAGACCCCCGAAAGGGGGGGCAGCCGGCGACTCCCTGAGACTCAGTCAGCGAGAGGGGTTTTCTCGGCCGTCGATGTCTTCCAGGGCGGCACGAGCAGCCTGCGCGGCCTGGGCGATAGATGCCTCGTCTCCGCCCAAGTAGACCCGGCCAAAGGCGCCGAAGCTGAGGATCTCCAAGACATTGATGTCCGCGGCTTTCTCCGCTTCGTTGGTGGCCAACAGGGCGTAGCCAGCGGGGTGGACCTCCAGTACGTAGAGGGTTTGGCCTTCGTGAATAAAGTCCCCATGACGCATGCGGTTCACAAGCTGGCCGTGCATGCCAGCTACGCCAGTGATGGTTTCTTCCGAGACGATGCGGGGCTTGAGGCGCTGAGTCTCATTGATGTCAAGGAGCTCACTGATGGCGTCGCCAGCAGCGCGAACTTGACCTTGATCCTCGTCATGGACCTCGATCACACCGGAGCGGCGCTCGACGACCATGATGCCGGGCTGACAGCTGGTGCGCTTGAGCACAGCGTCCATCACCATGTTTACGCCCATGCCAGGAGATACCTCGACGAAGAGCGCAGCTTGTCCCTCCAGGGGCATGTAGCCCTTGGAGATGGTGCCAATGAAGGCCGCAGTCTGGGGCTGAAGAACGTCGATGTATGTAAACGTACGTAGGTCGATGCCACTGGCCATTGGGCACTCCTTGGGCAGCCGGTTTAGCCCAAGGCCCAAGGCTGGGTCAAGGGCATGCGCACTCTGAGGGGGCTCCATGCTAAGGTTGAGGCCTTGGAGGAGCGCCCATGCTGATGCTTCTGGCCTTGTTTTCGTGTGCATCTGAGTGCGACGACCTTGCGCGGATCAACGGTACCTATGAGGTGCTCTCTACGGTGAACAGCCACACGCCCGAGGACGTGGGTGAGATGCCGACGACCACAGTCTTCTTCAACGGGATCTGGGACTGGGACCTGCAGTACCTTCGGGACAGTGGCAACGTGCGCATGACGATCGACGGCCAGGAGACCACCGCTAGGCTGGTCAATGACGGGGCGTGCAACGCCATGTCCTTGTCGATTTCGAGCTGGAACTTTGTTGGGGATGCAACTCAGCTTGGAGACGATGAGCCGGTGGACGCGACTCACAGCGTGGTGTGGGCTGCAGACTTGGTCTGGCAAGGTGATCAGCTCAGTGGCGCCTACACAGTCGATGATTCCTGGAAAACCAGCGACGGGCTGAATGGTTCGATGAGTGCCGAGGGAAGCATCTCTGGGACCTTGGTCGAGAGCGAAGAATAGATACCGGTGCTTCTGTACCACCCAGGGGCATAGGGCGGCGCCGTTGGGCTGTGTAGGTTAGGCGGCGGCCTATGTACAATTTGCTCATTGCACTCGGTGCCTCGCTGTTCTTCTTTGGCCTGGGGGCTCTCTCCGGTGAGTGGTACTACGGCGTGGCTCCGGCACTGCTCGTGGGCCTGCCGGTCTACTTTGTACTCATGCGGCGCACGGGCAAGAAGGTCGAGGCGATCATGGCCACCGCTGTCAGCCAGCTGCAGACCGGCCGGCTCAAGGAAGCCAAAGAGACCATCGAGTCCGCCCGGCCCATGGGTAGGTGGCAGTTCTTGATCGAGGCTCAGATCGACGGCCAGCTGGGTACCCTGGAGTACATGCAGCGGAACTGGAAGGCTGCTAGGCCTCTTCTGGAAAAGGCCTGGGCTCGGAACTGGCAGGCCATGGCGATGCTGGCAGTGCTCGACCACAAGGACAAGAAGCTGGATGCAGGGTTGGCCCGCTTGGCCAAGGCGGAGCTTCTTGCCAAGAAGGAACCGCTGTTTTGGGGTATTCAAGCCTACCTTCTGCTCAAGGCGAACCGAACGGAAGAGGCTCAGCGCAAGGTCGCCGATGGCTTGGAGTCGGTAGAGGCCCAGAAGCCGTTGAAGGAACTGCAGACCGCCGTAGCCAACGACAAGATGAGGCGCTTCGACTGGGGTCGAACTTTTGGTCAGGGCTGGTACCAGTTCTTCCCGGACCAGTATCCCCAGCCCACAGCTGGGCGCGGAGGTGGAATGCCCCAGCAGCGCAACCGCAAGTCCTTCCCTCAGCCGCGAGGCGGCGGTCGTCCTCGCTGAGCAGGTGAACTCCAGCGGCTCAGCCCTAATGGCTCTGTCTCAAGGTTCAGTCCTGAGGTGTGCGCTTTGCCAGTGCACGCTGGATGAGGAGATCGTCGGGGGACTGCTGCGCGGCGTCTTCTAAGATAGCCAAGGCGCCTTCGGGGTCTCCAGAGCGCTCCAAGGCATGGGCGGTAGCCACAACCACCTGTGGTTCGTCACCGTGCTTCTGTAGAAAAAGGCTGATGTGGCTGGGGTCCAGCCCCAAGCCGTAGTCTCCATACAGATCCAGGCGTAGTGCTGCGACCCGAGCCTTGTCGGATCGGGGCATTTGGTAGGCCTTGGACAGAGCCTCTGCGGCCTCGAGGGGGTGCCCGGTCAATGCTGCCTGACGGCCCAACTCCACAGCCAACTTCCAGGAGTTGGGGTTCGCGATCACTCTGCTGCGCGCGTCGAGCAGCAACGGGGGATCGACCAGAGAGATCGTAGAAAATAGCCGCTCGGCCAGCTGTGTGTATCGAAAGCGGCTGCCCTCTTCAAAGTGAAGGTGCATGCGGTGTACGGTGGCGCCCCGACATACCAGGAGCAGCTCCATCTGCTGCAGCACGCCCCCGCGTCGGTAGGTCAGAGTCGAGCGCAGGGCGGGCCAGCCTTGAACCCTCAGTTCCTTTCTTGCAGCGACGTGCACTGCGCTCACCCTGGACTCCAGCTGCTGCT
>CAJQPC010000204.1 GCA_905480105.1 uncultured bacterium
ACGAGTCGAAGTGTTCAAGCGCAGTGGGCAAGATGTTGCGCTCTTGGAACATCACGATCGGCTTGTGATCGCTCCATTGATTGCCGATCACCGGCGAGAGCCACCCAAATTTCATCGCATTTGTCATCCACCGAGACTAGCGGTCTGCCGTATCGGCTCACCGGGCAGCGTCGGCTACACGGCCGCCAGCGGTGAGTTCATCGACCGTCTTATGTTTGCCGGTGCCTGCGCCGGGAGCTCCCGAGCGGCTCGTTGGGGGCGAAACGACCCGAGGCACGATCACTGATGTGGTCGAACCGGTGTTGTTCGAGTTCGTTGTGGTCGATGTCCCCAACAGCGATGGCGTGTCGTTTCTCGAGAACGGACCGGTCGATCGTTCCTTCGGTACCGAGCGGATACGAGTCCTCAAGATGCCCACCGATGGGCTGTACTCGGCGGTCGTCAGCGGGTACGAGGGAGCGTATGGGTTTGCCGTGGTGGTTGTGGACGTTCCCTTGGGGGCTCCGGGATATTTCTGCGTGGTAGCGACGTGATTGACGACCCCCAAGGGCCGCAAGAGTGCACAATCCAGCCGCTCAGCTCGGGAATACCAACCATCGTCATCGCCATCGCCATCGCCATCGCGGTCGTCATCGTCATCGCCATGGCCATCGCGGTCGCGGTCGTCATCGCCGTCGACGCCCTCGCCGAGACGGAACTGATCCTGGCA
This sequence comes from uncultured bacterium, assembly GCA_905480105.1. GTDB lineage: Bacteria > Myxococcota_A > UBA796 > UBA796 > CAJQPC01 > CAJQPC01. The sequence goes on from CAJQPC010000204.1 coordinate 710, forward strand.
CTTTTTGATACGGGAGAGGACCGAGTTGTCAACGCGGAGGACACGGATGACGGCGGTCAGATAGTCACCTACGAGGTGGCTGCCGATGTCATCGACGTTGCCATCGGAATTGGCGGTGGCGCCTTCGAACTCGACATCAGGGTGGAGTAACGGTCAGTGGAGGTTGAGCATCACGATGTTGAGTCGGCCGCGGGTGACCTTGGCTGTGGCTTCGCGGGGTTTACCTTGCAGCCAGACCGTGACTTCGGGGTCGGCTTCGATGTTCTTCAGCCATTGTGAATCGCTGCGTACGGTGCTCACAGCAAGCTTGCCGCAGACACGCGACGCCAGCAGCGGAACCCGACGCTTCTTGCCCGACGTGCGACCGGTTGTTTCGAGCAGAATGGCACCACTACCGACCGGTAAAGGGTTGGCAATACCGGCCTTGACGGCTGGCTCGACGATCGAGTTAAGCAAACGGAAACCGGCCCGGGTCGCATCGGCACGGGCAGTCTCGAGTTCAGCGGTCAGTTCCATGACCTGAGGCTACGCCAACGGGTCCTTCAGCACTGAGCGACTGCGGTCACAGCGGTTATGGCACCTGGGTCCGCACGTCGAACGTGATGTCGAAGCTGCGAACCGCTCTGGCGAAGATGTTTGCTTCGGTATCGGGGTCGTTGCGACTTGCCGGTTGATCGTCCGGCGCTGCGCCAGACGCCCAGGTCGTCGCGTCATTGGCCCTCGTGGGCAAGCAAGGTTCTTGGAGTCGCGGTGTTTTTCGTCATCCACCCACGGCTTCGAGGTGGGCTGGCACATGTTTATGCCATGGCGTGCCCGCGTATTCGTCTTTCCAGTCCAGCGTGGTGAGCTCGTTTGGTGGCACACCAACAACGTCGCTGTCGCCTTCGGCCTCGGCGTAGAGGCCCATGCCGTTGGGGATCGATATGTGGCCGTCTTGCATGGTGTCATTCACCTCGACCGGAGCGACCGCTGAGCCGCCGGGGGTGGTGATGCGGATCTTGTCGCCGTTCACTACGCCAAGCGCATCGGCGTCGGCCGGGCTAAGCCGCAAGGCTCCGTCGGGGTCCTTCTTGCGCCAGGTTGCATCGCGCATGATGGTGTTGGCGGTGAATGCTCGACGTTCGCCTGCCGACAAGATGAACGGGAAGTCGGCGCTGCGGTGATCGATAGGAGCGGACGCGAGTGCCGCCAGGTCGTCTAGGAGTTCGGGGATCTCGGCATGCACCTTGCCGTCGCTCGTCCGCACCATTGCCCAGCCCTGTTCATAGGTGTGTTTAGTGATCGTGACACCATCGCGGCTGGTGATGATCGCGTTGAACAGTGCGTCGCCCAGGTCCTCGTCGGCGACATCTTCGAACCCGGCAGCCTTGACTGCGTCGGTGAATCGCATGGCGCACTGGTGGGCCGAGAACCACACTGGTGCTGCGTCGGCCATACCGTCGGGGAGTGTGTCACCCAGGGTCAGGTACATCACGATCGGACCGATCGCTGCCATTGCCGGGTTGGCCTTGTTGGCATCGGTGAGCGCGGCGCCGAACGGTTTGAGTCCGTCGTGAGCGGCAGCTCGGAGTTCGTCGATGATGTCGTCGTCTATCAGGCCAAGCTCGCGAGCAATGCGGGCATGGATATCGGCTTCGGGCAAGGTGCCCTCGAGCGGCTCGAAGATGGGAGCTCGCACGGTGAAGTGGTTCTCGGGGAACGCAGCGCCAAAGAACGTCGCTTCGGACTTCTCGTATTGCGACGATGCCGGAAGGACGTAACTTGCTTCGCGAGCGGTCTCGGTCATCGCTATGTCGATGACGACCGAGAAGTCGAGCGCTCGCATGGCTTCGCGCCACCGTGGACTCTCGGCTAGTGAGTGCACGGGGTTGGCACTCTCGATGAACATGCCACGCATGCGGTCGGGGTGGTCGGTCATGATCATGTCGGGGATCTCGTTGCACGGAACAAGGCCGGAGATAATGCGGCCGCCAGTGACAGGGGCCTTTGGTTCGTTGCCGGTGGCGCCGTAGCTGTACATCGGTACCAGGCCTGAGTGGGTGGTCGTGCCGCCGGGCACGTTGAAGCTGCCGACGAGGATCCAGATGAGTCGCTGGAGATACGACACCAAGGTCGAATGCGGGGCCATCTCGATGCCGAGGTCTTCATAGATCGATACGCCGCCGGTTGCCTTGCCGATACGCCGAGCGGTGGCGCGGATCTGGGTTTCGTCGATGCCGCAACGCTGCGAGAAATCGGCAACGTCGACGGTGCTGAGTTCGCGAAGGACCCGTTCAATACCGGTGGCGTGTTCGGCCAGCCATGCATGGTTGACCATGTCTTCCTGCACCAGCACTCCCAGGAGTGCAGCGACGCAGAAGGCATCGGTGCCCGGTTTCACGGCAAGGTGAAAGTCAGCCAGGTCGGCGGTTTCGCTGCGCCGAGGGTCGATCACGATCATCGATCGCTCGGGATCCTTACTGATGTCCTTCAAAACTCGGCGGGCCTCGTTGAAGCCATGGCTGTGCCACGGGTTCTTGCCCAGGAAGATGGAGACTTCGGCATGATGGAAATCGCCGTGGGTGTGAGCTCCGGTCAGATGGCCCTCGACCCATGCCTCGCCGGTTTTCTCTTGCGCGAGTGCGTTTGAGCGGACGGTGATACCAAGGGCCCGCCGGGTGGCAGAACCGTAAACCCCAACCAGGTGGTTGCCCTGCCCGCCGCCGCCGTAATACATGACTTTGTCTTG
>CAJQPC010000205.1 GCA_905480105.1 uncultured bacterium
TCCAGTCCTTCAGCCAGCTTCTTGCTGAGGATGGACGAAGTGATCAGCGGAATCGATGGCACGGTCCCCGTTTCATCGCGGAGGCCATAGATGATACGGTCAGCAGGAGCGAGTTCCGCGGTCTGACCATTGATGAAGCAACCCGCGTCCGCCAAAACCAGGCGCAGATCCTGTGGCTGTAAATCCGTGCGGAATCCTGGGATGGACTCCAGTTTGTCCAGGGTGCCACCGGTGATCCCCAAACCACGCCCGCTGATCATCGGTACGCGCATGCCCATGGCCGCCCAGACCGGCGCCAGGATCAAACTGATTTTGTCCCCCACCCCTCCGGTGCTGTGCTTATCGACGAAAGGACCGGACAATCCTGGCCAAGACAGCACGCGGCCCGACTCCGTCATCGCCTGGGTCAATGCAGTGGTTTCCTTGTCGGTCATCCCTCGGCAGTTCACAAAGGCCAGCCAAGCGGCTGCCTGCGCCCGAGTAACGCTCCCATCTACAACACCGTCAATGAAGGTGCGGATGTCGCCCGCTGAGTGCTCCTGCCCTTCGCGTTTGGCCTGTAGATAGGACTGAATCCTCATTAGTAGCTACCGGTACCAGTTCCACCCGTGACGATGGCGACACTCGCACTGGCCCCCAGGCGCGTCGCTCCGGCCTGAATCATGTTTTCTGCGTCCTTGGCCGTGCGTACCCCTCCGCTGGCCTTGATCCCCATGTCTGGCCCAACCACCTGGCGCATCAGGGTGACATCTTCTATCGTTGCGCCGCCGCCGCCAAAGCCTGTGCTGGTTTTCACAAACGCCGCTCCACCCGCTTTGCTGAGTGCACAGCCAGCAATCTTCTCTTCCCGGCTCAGCATGGTGTTCTCGAGAATGACTTTGACCGGCCGACCTTGAGCTGCTCGAACCACCGCTTCGATATCGCTAAGCACCAAGTCGTGGTCACCAGACTTAAGGTGGCCGATGTTGATCACCATGTCGATCTCCTCGGCGCCCACAGCGATGGCTGCGCGGGTCTCGGCCGCTTTGACCTCGGACATGGCTGCCCCCAGGGGGAAGCCGACAACACAAATGGGCATGGTCGATGTGCCCCGAAGCTCTTGGGCTGCCAAGCCAATCCAGACGCTGTTGACGCAAACGGATGCAAAGCCGTACTCGCGTGCCTCTTTGCAGGTCTTCATGATGTCAGCCCTGGTAGAGGTGGGCTTGAGCATCGTGTGGTCGATGAAGCGAGCGATGTTTCTGGTGCCGTCGCTGACGTTGCCATCGGAGCCAACGCGGGCAATGCCACGGCTCTCCAAGGTCTGAGAGCTGGGATCTTGCCAGCCACCGATTACCGACTGCAGCGGCGGAATGGCGGACTGCTGCTCTTGCTGCAACATGCGCTGCTGCACCCTTTCTGCGATGGCCTCGACGAGCTGGTCCAGATCGCGGTCGCTTGACATGAAGTCTCCAATGATCGGCCCCTACTCTATCCTAGGGCTGACTTGGGGCAAATTGGACCAGCTCCGTACGAGCCTAAACCGTGCCACTCTGGGTCTCCTGAGCCTCGAAAAACCGTTTGCCATTCCTCGTTGGTCCACGCACCGACGGGTGCCGTCTGACTAGCTAAAGCCGCGGCCCTCTCTACAGAACTGGCAGAAGCCTGCGCTCTCAGGCCTTTAGCGCCATGCTTTCACCCGAATGTCCGCTATGTCCTGATCCGCAATCGGTGGGATGATTCGAAACATGGCCCCATCCGCATGATCCATGGGCACGCGGCGCGCAACCACCGTGTCCAAGACAGCACCCTCCTGGTCCAACAGTTCCAGTCTTACTGCCAAACCTGCAGGCTCACCGCTGATCCACTGCCGCCCAAGAGAGGTCGTCGTGCCGTGTTCGTCTTGGACAAAGGTAAGGTACTCAGCAGACTCCATGTGGGCACCGTAAATGCTGTTGACGGTGCCTACACGCTCGACCAGCCTTTCCCATGTGTGAGCGCCGGTCCAAGTTGGCCCGCAGTAGCTCATAAAATCGTAGGTGGTGGCTGCCTCGAACATGCGGTTGCCAGTGGTATCGAAGGCACGCACACCCAAGGACCCGTCCGACTCAGGGTACTGCGGGTCCGGCGATCCGGCACCACAGCCCGGGGAGTGCTCTCGACCGTGGGCATGGCCAACCTCATGAACGGCCGTGCTGGGTGACCCACTTAGGCCAATACACACCTTGGTACCGGGGTCAGAGGGGCCATAGCCAAGCCAGCACAAGCCAGCAGTACCGCCTGTGGGGTCCTCTCCAGGCGAGAAGAGACCATAAACGTACTCATCATCCTCGGCTCCCACAGCAGCACGCATACCGGTCACCTCATTGAGCAGCGCTGACCAGCCATTACGAATGCCAATGTCGGTGCCCTGGGGCTCCACAACCCGGATCTGCACCTCATCTGCTGGAAACTGACCGTAGAAGGCCTGTCGGAAGCGCTCCATCTCGTCATCTTCGGTGTTGGGGAGCCGCCCGCTGTTGTCGGCGTTGTACTCAATGGGCACAATGAGAATCTTGAGGGGGCCGGTGACCACAGTCTCCACACCAAAGGCGCTGTCCTCGGGCCATGAATTTCTGCCCTGTATTCCAGGAAAATCGGCGTCCAGCGTGGCCTCGAGGACCTCGATTGCGATGCCCAAATCCGGCCCAATGGCAGAGCCTCGGATGGCCAAGTTGAAGGAGGAGTCCAGATCACTGAGACTCCCCTCCTTCTTGAAGTTCTGAGTCACGATGACCGCATCCACCAAGTCATCCCCCTGGTATATGTAGGCCCGAACGGTCAGATCGCGCTCCTCGTAGGTGTCTGTAGGGCTCAGAAAAACACGCAGCACCGCGTCTCTCCCCTGAGCCACACTCACACCATCGTCGCTGACATCGCTCCCGTCTTGAAGCAGCATCTTCTCGGTGACTTGGTAGAAGGCGACATGTTCAATGTCAACAGACAGCGCCGGTGGCAGCTCTTGTAGTGCATCTTCCAAGCCGCAGAGTGGATCTTCCTCCAGGCATAGAAAGCTGACCGGAGTCGGCGCACAGGCACTGAGACCCATCAGGAGCGTGGACAGGAACAGGGGGCGGAGCATGGCGATCTCCAATCAGAAGTTGCGGCCAAGACCAAGCTTGACAGAGATCTGTTGTGAGGACAGCTCTACGATATCGTCAGCCACCTCGAACTGCGTGTGTTGAAGGTCAAAGTCGGCGCCGAGAGTCAGGAATGTCGGCGAGCCGAAGACCTTCAGATCCGCGTCCAGGCTGGCGTGGGTCGCCTGAGGCAAGGGTCCGAAAGTCTCGGCGAGTTGCAGTTCCAGCATGAAGCTAGGCGTGTCGATCCGAAAGGTGCCCCCCAGACGCAGCCCGTAGAGGAGCTGACTCTGGAGTACCGCAGTGGCTTTGATGTCATCGGCATACGTGAAGAAGGGTGCGTCGTGAACGTGCACCCATGCACCACCACCGACACGGACAGTCTGACCCAGTGTGCGGTAGCGAACCCCTAGAACGCTTGGGTGCACGATGTCCATGTTCACCTCTTCCAGCGGGCCTGCCCCCAAGACCAGGCGGGTCACACCGACCCGTGAGCGCAGGTCTATGCCTACCTTGCCCTGTGACGGGAAGAGGCTGGCGCTGAGTGCCACACCGGGAACGCCGAGCGGGAACGCGTGGTCAAAACTGGACTCGAGCGGAACATTTCCCTGGCCCGACGACGCCATGACCGCCTTGTAGGATCCGTTGAATGCGCTCACGCGAATGGTGCCCATTGGAATCTTCGCAGAGCCCCGGTCTTTGGGGGTGCGAGGACCGCTGCTGACGCTCGGCTCTGGCGCCTTGAGCTGGCCTGTGCTGTCCAAGGCAGCCAAACCACCCAGGCCCTGGAGACTGGGCACATTGACCGAGCCCACGGCCTCGCCCATCTCGACCTGGATGCTCAAGGGACCGTCTTGGCCAGCGGCCAACTGCACCGGCACCAGATAACTGCCGTCCCCGTTGTCCGTCAGAGGGCCAACCTTGCCGATACTGGGTTTGATCTGGGGCACACCACCGACCACCGGTAGTCCCTGAGCATCTTGCACACGGATGCTCAGCAAGACGGCAGCTCCGGGTGTGGTGTAGCTGGGGTTGGTGCTCACCAAGAGCGCAGATGGCTTGCCGACTGACCCTTCGATGCGGGGCAGAATCAACACAGGAACCGCCCCCTGAAGACGCAGCGCCAAGTCCCGATTCAAGGCGTCGCCCGAAGGGGCAATGTTGGGAGCGCCGACCCCTTGCCAGAGCACAAGCTCCGTCTGCAGCCCCGACTTGGAATGAACCGCGACGCGGACAGGACCCGATTCCAAGCCCGAGGTCAGCTCGACTCGCACCATCCCCCGAGCATCGGTCTTGGCCGTGGGCTGGATGCGGGCATCCCCGACAGGCACCTTGAGTTCCAGTTCCACATTCCTGACGGGCATTCCTAAGGCGTCCACGGCGACTAAGATCAGAGTGTTCTTCGTCTTGCCGTCGTTGGGCAGTGCAGCCTGCGGCGTCCAGCCGACCAGCTCAGAGGCGGGCAGCCCCGTCTGCACGGCACCATAGGCGGCGCTGACCACCACCCGGTCGCTGTTGCTGGAGACCCGATAGCGCTGGTTTTGGGCGCTTCCACTGACCTTGGGGCTTCCACTGTTCGTGGCACCGGTTGGGGTCAAGCGCACCAACGAGGCACGCCCGTCGTCTTCAATAGACGCCGTCACGGTCAAGCTGCGGGTGTCCTTTCCCAACAGTGGCGGTTCGGATTTCAGCGTGATGTCCTTCAAGTCTCGGCCCACAGAGAGACTCAGGCTGTCACTGTCTTGGGGGCCTGCGGCGGTCAGCGTCCAAGCGCCCAGCCGGCCAGGTACGGCCACGACCATGGAGTGCCACCCCAGGCCCTCGTTGCGAATGTCCAAGGCGCCATCGATGCCCACCTCTCCAGCGGGCGCCGCAACCCAAACTTTGAGGGTGTCGCTGGCCGCGACTTGAGATGCGAAGGGTGCGATCAGCACCGGGCTCTTGGCCTGGTCGGCAGTGCCGGCCACTGGAATGGTCAGCAGACCGTGAATGGCCTCGGGAGCAGAGAGATCGGTCACTGCAATCAGAACCGCGGACTCTCCGTTACTGCGCGAAGGAGGCCGCCAGTTGGCAGACCAAGTCCCTTCTCCTTCGTACTTCATGTCCGTGATGCTGCCCTGAGAGGCCCGCCCAGCGAGCTTGCGGGCGCTGTCTGGAAGCGCATGGGTGCCGCTGCTCTTGAGGGTGATGGGTACCGGAGCGCGGCTGCCAGGCTTCCATTCAATGAGCTTGGAGTCCAACTCCAGGCTGCCACGGGTCGGTTGGTGCAGCAGAAGCGCGATCTCGGCGTCGAGCTTCATGGAACCGCGTACCTTGAGAGTGATGGGCATGTCGTCCCCCTCTCGGCGTGCTGTCGGCGGGCGAACACTTAGGGTCACCAGCTCCCCTTGGCGCTGAACCTCCAGAACCTCCCCTTGGGATGGGCTGATCTTTAGGCGGTCCGAGGTCTGCAAGCCCGGAACGTGGATATGCACCGTGGCTATGTTGGCATCGTCGCCAAGCACAGGGGACTGGGTCAACAGGACCGGTTCAGCAGCCAGCGCCGCGGAGAGCAACAGCCAAGTCATGGAACTCCCGAGGGTTGCCCGTAAAGTAGCGAATGTGGCGCCCGTGCGTGGTCAGAGGAGTGTAAGCCCTGAACCTTGCGTGTCGTGTCAGGGCTGCTGGTCCAACACACGGCTCAGCGACCAAGCCCAGGCCGTGCCCATCCTGTCGACCCCGTACAGGGTCGCACCGTCACTAGACCAGGCGGCCTGACGGAGCGGCACTGAGCGACCAAAGGGCTCGCTCGCACGCTTTCCACTCCGATCGTAGACCGCAGCTGCGCGATCCACTGCCGGAGTCACGAGGTACCGGCCGGTGGGGTCCAGCGCAAGCGCCCCCTCTGACGCCGCCAGGGCTTGGTCGGCAAGCTGCATCGGCACCCCGCTACCATCCCAAACCCAGAGCCAAGCCGGCTCGCAGGCCGCTGAACAGCTCACCAAAAGCTCACCGCTGCCAGGGTCCACCTCGCAGCCCAGCACACCACCGCAACAGGCCGTCTCCGACGCCGTGCTCCGCCTCAGATCCTTCGGGTCCAACACCCGCACCTCTCCCTGCCGGTCGACCGTCCAGACCTGACCGTAGGACCACGACAGGTCGACGAGGGGCTTGCCCAGCGGGATGCGCTGGGAGTCGCGCAGGGTAAGGGGGTCCAACTCCAAGAGCACAAGGTGGTCCGCCGCCAACAAGCGCGTACCGTCCGGAGACCAGGCAAGCAGGTCCAGCCCAGAGAGGGCATAGCGCTCCGAGAGCACCTCACCATCGTCTACCCGAACAACCCACATGCGGTCCCACGCGCCGATGGCGATAAGGCGACCATCTGGGGACAAGGCGATGTGAAACAGGTCACGCCAAGCGCGCTGAGAGAAGTTCTGCTGGCGACTGAGCGTGGGCATGGAGAAGCGGGCGTTGACCGCCCCCGAGCTGGGGTCCAGGAGGGCCAGAATAGCGTGGGTACGGTCGAGGGTCTGGCCGTACACCACCAAGTCCCCTTGTACCGCCCGGGGACTCACGAAGAGCAGGTCTTCCCCAACGACCAAGCCTGAGGTCTGCTCCCGCCAAGAGGGCAACCACCACCCCACTGCGTTCTCCTCCAAGAGCTTGCCATCGCGCCAGTCTTCGACCTGTTCTGGCGCCAGCCGCAGCGGACTGTCCTGTGGAAGTAAGGCGTAATTCAGCATCCAACGCCCCTCCCGGTAGCCCAGGCTCCACGTCTCGGTCCTATCTTTCAGGGCGACCTGGACCTCGTTGCCATGACTGCCTACGAGCTCAGCATCCTGAAGTACCCAGCGTAGATACCCAGCGTCCACGTTCCGGTTGTGCCACGCCAACAGAAAAGCCCCCGGATCCTGTGGATATTCGGTTGCCGGGTCCAGCCAAAGGTCGGCCCCTGCCGACAGGCTGTGGTGCTTTCGATGCCGCTGAACGCGAGAAAGCAGCGCAACCACAAAACGCTCCTGCTCCGTGCAGTCCTGACAGACTGCAGGCTCAAAGCCCA
>CAJQPC010000206.1 GCA_905480105.1 uncultured bacterium
CGACCGCTACATCGACGACGAGCGCTTCCTGAACCGAGCCAGCGTCATTCTGAACACCCGCATGTTGGTGCGCACCGGCGATATTGAACTGGACCCCATGGCCTTGGGAATCGCCATGAGCCCAGAGGAGGCAGCCCGGCACACCAACGAGGAGCCTCTGGCTCTTGCCCGCCACATCATCGCAGAGGACCTGCCCTGGTCTGACATCGTCATGGCCGACTACACCATGGCCGACCCAGTGACAGCGGCGATGTGGGACATTGAGATTCCCGAAGATGCCCAAGGCTGGGTGCCCGGGACCTATCGAGACGAGCGTCCACATGCAGGCATCCTGAGCATGACCACCCTCTGGACCCGCTACCCTTCCGCCGGGGTCAACCAGAACCGTCACCGCGCAAACGCCATCTCCATGATGCTGCTCTGCGACGACTACCTGGCTCGGCCGGTGAGCTTCTCTCGCACCCAGATCGACGCACTGACCAGTGGCGACCCCGAAGACGTCATCGCTCAGACCCCGGCGTGCCAGTCCTGTCACAGCAGCCTGGACCCATTGGCTGCCCATTTTTACGGGTTCTGGTGGGACCAGGACGACATGGCTCCCGCCGAGCTCCAGATCCTCTACCGCCCGGAAGACGAGCCCCTCTGGGAGTACGGCGCCGGCTTGGAGCCCGCTTGGCAGGGCATGCCGACCACTGACCTTGTCGAGCTGGCCGAAGGGCTGGCCGAAGAGCGCCGCTTCTCTCAATGCGCTGTACAGACCTTCTGGGAAGGCCTGACGCAACGCACCGTGGTCGATGCCGATTGGGACGAACTGGCCCGCCACGAGCAGGCCTTCTTGGACTCAGAGATGAGCATCAAGACCCTGGTGCGCTCGGTCGTACTCAGCCCTGAGTACCTGGCAGACAGCTCCTCAGACCCAGAGGTGGCCGCCCGATTGGTGAACGTCAAAACGGTGCAGCCCGACCAACTCGAGAGCGTGATGCGCGACATCACCGGCTATGAGTGGATGTTCGACGGCATTCGGGGCCTGGAGCGCAGCGACCTAATGGTCCTGGGCGGAGGCATTGACAGCCGCGATGTGGCCGCACCAAGTCATGACCCCTCCGTTGCAAAGGTGTTCATCCAAGAGCGCCTGGCCCAGAGCTCCGCCTTTGACGTAGCCACCCATGACCTGGACCCAGAGCGTGAAGCCCCCGCCCGTATGCTCACTCATGTGGACTCCAGCTCCAGGCCAGACAAGGATCCGGAGCTGTTCAAGGCCCAGATCTGTGACTTGTACCTCCAAGCCACCGGCCTGCCCCTGCGGGACGATGCACCCGAGGTCGAGCTGCTGACCACCCTGTGGCGAGAGCTGTGGAGTGTTCAAGAAGACCCAGTGGATGCATGGGCCGGCGTCATCGCCGTCGTGCTGCGTGACCCCCGCATCTTGCTGTACTAAAGGATCTCCGAATGACCCCGACAAGACGACGTCTGATGCAAGGTGCGGCGGCTCTTTGGAGCGCCCTGGCTATGGGTGGAACCATGGGTACAGCACTTCGTTCCAAGCCCAGCCGGGCCTCGGTACCCGAGCGTAAGTTCCTGTTTCTGTTCGCAGGTGGAGGCTGGGATGCAACCCCGCTGGATCCCAAGTACGGAGGAGATGGACTCTCCCCCATCGACGGCACGGACATGGACCCCGACACCTTCCGTGGGGAACTCGGGAACCTGAGTTGGTCCTCTGGCCAGGACAGGCCGGCAATGGACGCGTTCTTCGCACGCTGGATCAACCGAACCGCCTTGATCCGTGGGGTCAACGTTCACTCTGCGGGCCACAGCTCCGGCCGCCAGTGGATGATGACCGGTACCTCAGCCAGCTCGGTGGCCGATTGGCCCACCACCTTGGCCGCCCACTCGCCCAACGAGTACCCCATGCCACACGTGGTGTTCTCCGGCCCCGCCTTTGGTGGCTCGGAAGGCGCCGCTCTGGTGCGCGGCGGTGGCGGCACGCTCTTGGATCTGATGGATGGCAGCATCCTTGGGGCCTCGGACAACCCCGCCCCCGTCGTACCCACACCATCCGACGCCATGGCCGACGCACTGGTTTACGAGCGCGCCCTAGCTTTCGCCGACTCCAAGGAAGGCCTGGGCAAGTCCAGGGCCGAAGACCTGCTCGCCAGTCTGGACCGGGCCGAAGAGCTCGAGGGACGCCGCTTTGAGGCGGGCTTGGCCGATGGCGGACGGGACTTCTTGGATCAGTGCCTGATGGCCACGGAGATCATGCGCTTGGGCCTGTCCCGCTGCGCGATGGTGGGCATTCCCGGCGGCTGGGACACCCACGGTGGCAACCAGAACGTCGGCCCCCAGATGGACGTGCTCTTCGACTCCCTGGACCAGCTCATGACCCACCTGGCCACCACCCCAGGCCGAGACGCCGAGTGGCTCATTGACGAGGTCACCATCGTGGCCACCTCCGAGCTGGGCCGCACCCCCCTGTTCAACGGTGCCATGGGCCGTGATCACTGGCCCTACACCTCGATGATGGCGCTAGGCTCCGGCATCCGCGGCAACACGGTGTGCGGGGCCACCGATGACCGTTTAATCTCCGTGCCGGTGGACCTGGCCAACGGCCAAGTCAAGGAAGGCGGCGACTTGTTAGGCACAGAGAACGTGGGTGCAGCCTTGCTGAAGCTGGGCGGTTTGGACCCTGAAATCTACCGCCCTGGCATCAAGTCGCTGGATGGATTGATTCGGTGATGTGGCTCCTAACCATCCTGGGCTGCGGCTCCCTTACCCAGGAGGTGGACAGCACTGTTGCCTGTGCCACCCGCGAGTTCCCGTTGAGCTACGACAATTTTGGCCAGCCCTTCTTGGAGCGCCACTGCACAGCCTGCCACAGCAGCCAACTGGACGCAGACCGACGTTTTGACGCCCCTGTCGGCGTAGACTTGGATTCCTACCAAGCCACCTTGACTTACAAGAGCCGGATCCAGGCCCGGGTCCTGGACCCAGAGTCCCCCCAAATGCCTCCCGGCGGCGGCCCCACCGAGCTGGAGCTGGAGCGCCTTCAAGAGTGGCTGGACTGCGATCTGGGGGTCCAATGATCTGGCTACTGGCCATGGCCTGTTCAGACTACTCCGTGCGCGAAGCCCCTCCGGCTCCCCCCGCGCCTCCCCCGGCCGACGAAACCCATCCCTTCGGCGACCCGCCCGATTGGAACACCTGCAAGCCTGGGCTGATGGCCCGCTACTCCAACTTGCCGTCCGACCACCCTGACGTACAGGACGAGCTTGTCCTGGATACCGGAGTGGTCGACACCGCGGACACGGCTTGGGAACCCCTGGACCCGTACACAGTGGACTGGTGGGACGAGATCTCCTTCTCCTCCTTCGAACCCTCTCTGGAGTACGGTCCCGGCTGGGCTCCAGTGGACGAGGGTCTGAAGGACGACCCACGCTTCTTCGCGGTGAGATGGGAGGGTTGGCTCCGGGTGACCCAAAATGAGGAGGTACCTTTCATTCTGGGAGCCAGCACGGATGCCTGGGTGCGCGTCGGCGAGGACACCATCGCCCACTTGAGCGCGAGCCCCTACGACCCCAAGACCCACTCAGCGAGTCTGCGCACTGGGCAGTACCCCTTTGAGATCCGCTACGCCCACCGGGCTGGGGACGAGCTTGGATTCCGATTCCGATTCACGGATGGCGATGTGCAGCTCTGTCCCGGAGAGCGTTAGCGCAGCCTGAGCCAGACGGGCCTGCCGGGCTCCCTACTGCTCAGCCACCCTCTCGCTCAGGGCCTGGGGTGCTCCGCACGCACTCCAAACTCGGTCACATCGAGGGTCTTGCTCTTGGCCTGTACTGTTGACATGCCAATATGTAGGCCGAACAACGCCGGATCTCCAAGATTGCGGACACGCGCACCGTGCAATATCAGCGGCCCTGTGATTTTTGCACTCCTCACAATCGGTCTCGTTTCAGAGGCCCTGGCGCAACCACAGGATGCAGCCCGCGTTGTCTCCGGCCAGGACATCGTGGCTTGGCGTGCTCTTCCCCAAGACGACCCCCAAGCACTCCGGGTCTTCATCCAGGAATATCCCAGCTCCCCCCTGGCGGAACGGGCCTTTACTCAACTCCAAGTACTGGACCGAGAAGACGGCGTACTCGCTCCAGCCGCCCAGCGTGGTTTGGTGTCGAGCGCCGACAGCCACCACCGGGCGCTCAGTCGTCCAAGTGGCTCCGTTAGCATCGCGACCCTGAACCTCGGCGCGGCGCCCAGTCCGCCCTACACTCGTAGCCTGAGCACTCGCAGCCTTCGGCCGCGCACAGAAGTGGGTGCTGCGACTTGGGGTACCCACCTGGGCCTGAGCCTCGGAGCTGGCTTGCAGGGTCAGTACTTCGGCGCCATGGTGCGTACCCGCTGGGGCAACGCCAAAGGCGAGTTCCAGCTGGCTGCCAGGGCCGAGCTGCCCATTTTTGCAGCCTGCACACCCTACGCTGAGCTACTCGGCGCACGCCGCTTTGTGGGCGTAGACCTAAATCCATGGGCCGCTGGTGGCGCCGTGGGCGCCTCCCTGCCCCTGGCGGACAAGCTCGGTCTCCAGGCCTCGGCCGAATACTGGAACGACTCCCGGGTGGGCCTACACGCCGCGCTGCGCTACAGTTTCTGAGCTCGCAGCTCCACTCGAGGAGCAGCCCAGCGACAGGAGAACAGGTGCAGGAGATAGTACTCAACGGCCCAGGTAAAAACGCCCTGGGCACACCCATGATGCAGTCCATCCTGGACCAGCTTGACGCCGCTGACGGACAGCCCATCTTGCTGCGCGGCGAAAATGGTGCCTTGAGCGCCGGTGTGGACCTGAGAGAGGTCGCCGCCCTGGATGCCCAAGAGATGGAAGCCTTCCTGCGTATGCTGGACCGGGTCACTCGTACTTTGCTGTACTGGCCGCGGCCCTCTGTCGCGGTCTTGGACGGCCACGCCATCGCCGGCGGTTGCATCATCGCCATGGCCTGCGACCATCGAGTGGCCACCGCGAACCCAAAGCTGCGCATCGGCTTGACCGAGGTCGCCGTAGGCGTGCTCTTTCCCCCCGGGGTCTGGTCCATGCTGCGCCACCGACTTTCTCCCCACAGCATCGATGAAATCGTACTCGGCGGCAGCCTGCACAGCCCGGACCAAGCCCTGGCCTTGGGCTTGATCGACGGCGTGGCCCAGGACGCCCTGGAGGCTGGCCGCAAGACCTTGGCCCGCTTGGCCAGCTACGATGCCGCTGTCTACGCCGAGACCAAGGCCCTTCTGCGTGGGGGGGTGATGGACATCGATGCCAAGACCGAACAGGCCTTCTTGGATGCGGCCGTACCTGTTTGGACCTCGCCGGAGCTCAGGGAGCGCCTGCTAGCGCACCTGGCCAAGGTCAGCGGAAAGCGCGCATGATCGACCCCAGGCTGGGAGAGATCCTCGCCTCTCTGGACTTTCCAATGGAGGGTGTCTGGAGACAAGAAGCCTTGGAGAGCGCTCAAAATCGAGTACTGAAGCTTGGAAAGATCAGGTTAGAGCTGGCCCATCCAGGATTAGACGTATTGGAACAGGCGGATCAGGCTCTCTCCCTGAGCCTGCCAGACCTGGAGCGACTGGTCGCTGCCGCAGGCTCCCTGGGTCAGGTTGATTTAGCGAGCCCTGGCGCAATGGCAGAGGCACTGCGGCAAGCCGCCGGAGTGCACTTCAAGGATATCTACGTTGAGCTGAGCTGGGAGCCCACCTCAGAGGGCGGCGCATGGGCCCTGCACCAGGCCAAAGAGGTCGTGCCCGGACAACCCAACTCCCCTTCCCTGGCCGATCTGAACTCTGAGACTCAAATTCCGCTCTTTGCAGCGCAGGCAACGTTTGGCGCCGAGGTTAAGCTTGGCGAGTGGCTGGGCTTTGAGCTGGATGGAGAGAGCAGCTTGGTGCTGAGGCTTCTGTGGGAGAGCGCGGGGGAAGCGGTCTAAACCAGATCCCACGCTTCAATACTTTCGCCTAACGCAGGTCTCCAATGACCTGAACGATGGCGTCGATCCCACTGGCACCAAGCTTCATCGACCGCTCCGCACTCCACCCGAACTCCGGATCGGGGCGTTCCGCTGTGTCCTTAAAGGGCATCTCCAGGGTCATAGACAGGCAGTCAAAGCGCTGGGCCACCTGACTGGTACACATGCTCATGTTGGCCTGTCCCGGCGCATCCTTGGCATAGCCCACCTTCTGCTGGAAGTCCGGATTGGCTCGCTCCAGAGCGTCGCAAAAGCGCCGGGTCAGACCATCCAGGCGCTCGCTCCAGCCAGGAATGCCCTCTGCACCAGCAATAAAGTTGTGGGGCAGCTCCTCGTCCCCGTGCACGTCCAGACAGAAATCGCAGCCCAAGGCGTCCATGGCGTCGCGCACCAACTTGACCTCGGGGCTGCGCTCCATGGTGGGCTTTAGCCATTCGCGGTTCAGGTTGGCGCCAGAGGCATTCACGCGCAGGTGGCCGCGCACGGACCCATCTGGGTTCATGTTGGGCACCACGTAGAAGGTCGCCTGGTCGAGCAACCGCAATGAGTGCGCATCATCCGTATCCAGCAGCCGCCCCAGGAACCCCTCCATCCACCACTCCGCCATGCTCTCGCCCGGGTGCTGCCGGGCGATGACCCACAGCTTGAGGGGGCCGCTGCCGGCCACAACCATGTCCAGATCTCGAGCATCCAGGGTGCTGCCCAATGTGTGAACTCGGGCACCTTGCCCTTGGCATGCCGCCAGGAGCTCACCGTGACGCTCGGCGCTGAAGGGCGCGAAATAGGCCACCCAGAACACGTCCGCGTCGGACTGGACCTGGATGCTCAGCACTCCGTCATCGTAGTGAGTGGGTACCTGAACCCACGCTTCGCGATCCACGGATACTCGCGCTTGATACCCCGGCCACGCCTGGGGATAGCTCACTTGGCCAGCGTTCTCGATCTCCAGGCTCACCTGCTCGCCACGGGCACCGGAGACGCGGAAATAGAACCACTGCATGTGCTCGTCTCCGACATCCGGACGGATGCGCAGACGGGCGTGCTGGTCCTTGATCCCGACGACCTGGATGTTGCCGGCGTCGAAGGTGGAGGAGATGTGCAAGGGGGCTCCGGGCTTGATTAGCCCCTAACCCTCCAGCTCCAGCTCGCCGAGACGCTACTTGGCTGCTGCTGTAGGCGCTGCGGCACCTGCATCCGCGCCGGTCATTCCGGTCATTCGGGCCTCGAAGGTACCCAGCGCCTTGGCGCGCTCTAAGGCGGGATTCCGCAAGAGCGCTCGGAGCTTTCCTACACCGAGCTTCGCCATACTGGCGAAGGGACGGGCGTAGTCGGAGGTCGCAGCCTCAGCAACACGCTTGTCGATGAGCACCTTGAGCAGGGAGCTTGGGAAGCGCCCACTCTTTGCCAAGTAGAGCAACACGTTGGTGTAGGTGTCGTTCTTCTCGAAGTACATCTTGTCGTAGATCTCGTCCTTCTCATCCTGGACCAACCCATCACGCATGGCCAGGGTGTGCAGGCTGGTGCCCGGGTAGAAGATGACCGAGAAGGCCTGCAACCGGTAGGGCTTTGGCAGCTCGGCCACCAAGCGCAGAGTGTCCAGCTTGTCGTCCAGCGTCTCGTACGGCAGATCGTAGATGATGTCGTACTGGGGGGGCGCCGTGCGGTCCGCATACTTGGTCAAGATCTCTGCGCTGCGCAACACCTTGTCGTTGCCCATGGTGCTTCGCTTCATGAGCTTCTGGATGCGCTTGGAGCCGTGCTCGATCCCCATCTGGGTGCAGTGCAGCCCGGCATCGACCAGAGCCGCGTATTTCTCCTCGGTGATCGTTCCAGGAGAACCCAAAAGGTAGAAGGGGTCGCCCACGCGCTTCTTGTATTGCTCGGCAAAATTGAGCATGTCGGGCAGCGGGCGCCCAAAGAAGCTGTCGTCGGAGAACCACACAAAGTTGATGAAGGGGTAAGCCTCCTTGGCCAACTCCAACTCTTGGATGACGTTCTCGACGCTGCGGTAGCGCACGTATCGCTGACGCTTGTACAGGTCGCGGTAGAAGGAGTTGCCGCAATAGGTGCAGGCATGAGGGCATCCGCGCCCTGTCATCGTTTGGTAGCCGATCTTGCCGAACATGCGGCTGACCGTTCCGTTGTGCAGATAGCGGCGCAGAAGGTCCGAAGTCAGCGGCAGGATCTCACCCTCGAAGAGGATGTGGTGGTCGTCCAGGGAGAAATCGGGGAAGGGATACTGGTCCAGGTCCTGCTCCAAGGAACCGGAGACGTTGCGGATCACCTTGTCGCCCTTGCGCCAAACCAAGCCCTTGATGTCGCCCAGATCATGCTCTTGGCCGCTCTGGAGGCGTTCGCAGAGCTTGAGGATCAGATCCTCGGCGTCGCCAATGGCGACATACTCCGCATGCTTCGCGCACTCATCGGGTCGCACGGAGGGGTGAAAACCGCCCCACACACTGGGGGTGCCGTGGGCATCCCGGGCTGCCTTAGTGAGCTGCTTTGCCGTGTCAAAGTAGTGGGTCATCAGAGTGACCCCGAGCAGATCCGTGTCCTTGGTCAGCTCGACGAACTGCTCCATGATCTTTGCCGGATAGCGCTCTTCGGACATCCGCACGTGCGTGAACTCGCCGTCCCCGGCAAAGTCAGGCATGCAGATAAACCGCACCTGGTGACCGGCTTGTTTGAGCACCGCAGAAAGCGTGCGCAGGCCGTAGTTGGTGATGTCCGGGTAGGGGCTAACGAGCGTCACATGCATGGCGTGCAATCCTAAGAGCAGTGGCTACAAAATACGTGTAGCCGAGGCGACCGTCAACGAGCCGTGTTGAACAAGCCGTGCTGAACAAGCAGATCTGAGGCGGTGACCCCTCAGGACCAGCCGTCTTTCAGAACAATTTCCTGGACACGGTCGTCGTCCAACAACACTTCCTTGCGAAAGAGGGTCTGGGCCTTGTATTCGGTGGCCGAGTTTTGCTCCCAGACCAGGTGGGAATCTACCTTGCCATCCTCGTCCGTATCGTGACCTTCAAAGCGATAGACCAGGATCTCACTGCGGGTCGCTTGACGGCCGGTGACCTTGCGCTTGTCATAGGGAGCGCCCCAAGACATCAAGACCTTGTCCTTGGTCCAGCCCGGCTCTACCTTGCCCAGAACGATCATTTCGCGCTCCTCGGCGTCGTACTTATAGAACTGGTCCCACAAGCCCTGCTCCTTGAGCAAGGCGTTGCGCTCATCCTCCGTCTTGAGCTGAAGGTAGGTTTTCCGCATGTCCTCGTCCATGAAAGGACGCAGGGCGTAGTAGTGGTCAAATTCCACGTCTGAGAGGTGCTTGACCCGCTTTTCCCAACAGCCACCCAGAAGGGTCAGACCGAGAATGAATACGATGCCGTGCATGGCTTCTCCAAGGTTTCAGGCTCCCTAACGCAAGCTGCGAGCCCCTGCTCGGGGATCCAAGATGCCCACCTGCTGTGCTGACATCCACCCCACACGTGCGTCCTGTGTTCGGATCTGTATCGCCCCCTCCCCATGGGCCAAAATCTCCACGGTCTGAAACGCGTCGAGCTCGAACAGAAGCTGTCCTCCGTCCCCAGCCTGCGAGGTCACCACAGCGCTCTCTAAGACCAGCCCCTGGCTCCCCCAAGCGGAGAGACTGCGCTCTGTGAGAACCATCAGGCCCGCCCCCAAGAGGACCAGGGGCAGGGCGATATAGACCCACATCCATCTGCCTTGCATGCGCCAAGCAGCAAGAAGTAAGAAGGCAGCGCCAATACTGAGTATGCCAAGCCATCCGCTGAAATTTGGACCCAGCAGTGGACCCTGATCCGGCAAGGCTCGCAGCAGCGCCAAGCGTTCTTGCACCTGGGCGTCGTGCGGTGCGAGCAGCAACCCGCGACGGTAGGCAAGAGCGGCTTGCCCACGCTGCTCCTGGGCTTCCATCTCCAAACCCAGGTTGAAGTACTGGTCGACGTTGACCTGGCCACTGGCCGGAGCCTGCATCGAGTCGGGAGCGGACACCGGATCGGCCAGAGCCAAGCTGAGCCAAAACAGCAGGATCATCTTCCCTCCAGCAGAACCTGTACCGCCCGGCGCGCACGCTGGACCAACGCCTGTGGCTCCCCACCACCAAAGCGCGCAGCTTGCAGCTCAAACCAGAGTTGGGGATCACTGGGGATCTGCTCCGGGGGCTGACCCAAACTCTCTTGAACCGCCCGAAGCAGGCCCTGTGCGCCAGCCAGATCATCGTCGGCGAGGGCCTGCAGCTCCTCGCTGAAGCTGGACCCAACCACCGGGGTGCCCTTTGGCCAGCGCAGCAAGGTGGCGGCGAGCAGGGCCAGGAGGGGTGCCAATAGAGCGATCAACACACCCGGCTGAGACCATGCGAAGAGCTGGGAGCGGCCCATCGGCTCCCGAGCCTCCAGGGCCGGTGGCCCCTCGGAGGCGGGCTGTTCTGGTGGCGAAAAGCTCTGGCGCTTCGGCTCAAGGTCCTGCCCCACCAGGACGCGCACCTGGAAGAGTTCAGTCTGAATCACGCGGTACGTGCCCGTCTCCGGGTCCAAGATCTGCAGCGTGACGGCGGGCACATCCAACACACCAGGGGTCTCTGGGACGACTGTAAAACTCCGCTCACCGGCGCCCCGATATCCCTGTCCGCTGAGCACTCCACCCAGCTTGGGCAGCTCGGCAAAAGCCGTGAGACCCTCCAGCTCCAGAGTGGGGGGCAACCAACCGGCCACGCTCGCGTCGCCCTCGACCCGCAGCGTCATAGAAACGGTCTCGCCCAGAGCAATCTGGGTGCGCTCGGGCACCAAGCTGACCTGAAAGTCACCAACCAACCCGCTCCAGTTCGCGTCCTTTCCATCGGGCTGAGCCAAGAGGCTGAGCGACTGCCCTGGCGCAACGAAGACTTGACGGCTGCGCTCCACGCGGCCCTGGTTGCGCACAGCGATCATCAGACTGAAGGTAGATGCGGCGGTCTCGAACTCTCCGGGCTCGGCGACACGAAGGGCCAAGGCGTGCCGGTAGCCGGCGATGCGCTGGCCGTTGAGCGAGCTAATCAGGCTTTCGGACTGCTCCTGGACCAAGGGGTCCAGCTCCAGTCCCGGCAAGGGAGGAAGCCTCCAGCCCTCTGGCTGCCCTTGCAACTGGCTGTCGAAGGAGGCACGCCAGATGACCGTCTGCCCCACGTATGCCTGGGTCACATCTAAACCAGCACTCAGCTGCTCCAACGCTTGACCACGACTGTCATCAACCCGGACAGTGAGCGCCTGGGTGCGCTGTGTCCCCACCACCGCCGGACCCATGCTGTATTCCCCCGCTTCCATCGCGGTCAGGGCGTAGAGCCAAGTCCAGGTGGACTGGCGGCTAGCGTTTTGACCGTCGAAAACAAAGGAGCTGGAGAAACTGGGAGAACCGGCCAACTGCAGCCGCAGCCCATCGGGTGCACTGATCTCAGGCTGGATGGGCTGCCGAACGCTGTCCACGCTGACGCGAAGAGCGACTTGTTGGCCCACCACCAACTCTTGGCTGTCCACCTGAAGATGCGCAGCGCCATGCGCAGGGGCTGCGAGCATCCAGACCAGGGTAGTAAGGCCAGTTCTCACCAGTCCTGTCCTCCACCCTTTCCGCCGTAAGATGCCCTGGGGCTTCCCTCTTCCACGGACTCGAGGACCTCGCGCGCAGCGGCTTGTTCCGGACTGTCTTCCTGGGCAGGAGCTTCAGCGCCCTGGGCAATTGGCTGACTCAGCCCCTCTTCTCCCTCCTGCTCACCTTCCTCTTGCTGAGTCCCTGCTTGACCTGCGCCCTCCTCCGCCTGAGCATCCAATAGGCCATCGTCCTGACTGGCCTGGCCCTCGCCACGCCCGCCCTCAGACCGCTCTCCTTCAGCCTGATCTGAGACACCGGTGTCCTGCTCCTCGCCTTGTCCCTGGCCCTCTCCTGCCTGGGGCTGAGGCTGCTCCTCCCCCTCACCTTCCTGGGGATCGGACTCCTCCGGAGACTCCCCCTCGCCGCCCTGCTCCTCTTCGGATGGCTCCTCCTCTTGCTCCTTGGGGGGAGGTGGCTGAGTGCGGAGCATGATTTCCTGGGAGAGCTGCTCCACATTCCGGAGGGCCTGGGACTGCTCCAAATCATCCAGCAGCACCGCCTGGCTCTGCTCCAGAGCCTGCTCCAGCTTGCCTGCCTTGTAGAAGCCTCGGGCAGCATTGAGGCGCGCCTGCTCTCGGGTATCCCTGTGATCAGCACCTGCCCCGATTTGCTCAAAGATCTGAGCAGATGCCTCGTATTGACCCAGGCCATATAAAGACTCGGCCTGCACCCAGAGCAAGTCCAGGTTTTGGGGGTCCTGTTCCAGGGCCTTCTGCGCCCCGCTCAATGCTGCCGTGTACTGCTCTCCAGCCAACAGCTTCGTCAGCTCGAGGTCCTGGGCCTTGGCCGCCAACGGCAGCATGAACACCAACGCTGCCAGAGCGCTACGGCGAAGCTGAGGCAGCCGGAGGCGGGGGCGGTCACGCATTCCGGTGGCCAGCAGCGCGAAGAGAACCGCCAAGCCCAGGGGCACTTGGAAAACCTGCCGCGGAATACGTTCTTGCTCCACCACCCCGAGCTGGCGGGTCAGGGCTCGATCAAGGTCTTGAGCAATGGCGCGTGCGTCCCCGTCTCCGATGGTCGACTGAGTGTAGGAGCCCCCGGTAGCCCGAGCCACCGCCTCCAGGGTCTCTGTATCCAAGCGCGAGACCACCACCTGACCATCCGGTCCCCGCTTAAAGTCACCACTGCTCATCGGAATGGGTGCCCCTTCCAGGGAGCCGATCCCCAAGACAAAGACCGGGATCTCGCGCCGCTGGACCTGAGCTACGGCCTGCTTCAGGGCCTTTGGGCGATGATCTTCTCCATCGGTGATCAGCACGATCGCTTGGGCCCCTGCACCCTCTTCGGGTAGCAGATCTAAGCTCTTCTGAAGGGCCGCCGCCAGAGAACTTCCTTGGGCCCGAAGGTTCTCGGTCCGGGCCTGGTCCACCATCATCGACAGCACCCGGCGGTCCGTGGTCAGGGGAGACCGGGCATAGGCACCCGAGGCAAAAATCACCAAGCCCAGGCGGTCCCCGGGCAGGACCTCTATAAGAGCCTGGATATCTCGACGGGCCCGTTCTAAGCGCGAGGGCAACACGTCCCGAGCGTTCATGGAGCGACTCAAATCCAGGGCCACCACCACCTGCGCTTGCTCGCTCTGCAATGCCCGCCAGTCGGCACCAGCCTGCGGCATGGCCAAGGCCAAAACGCTCAGGATCAGGGCAGACGTCCAGAGCACCGCCTGTACAGCACGCCGAGTCGCCAGGCCCTCGCCAACAGAGCGCTCTAAGAGCCGAGCCCCCAGCAGCTTGCCCAAATCGCGTACCCGGGACCGATGCGCCCAGACCAAGCCAGCCACCACAATGGGCAGCAGCCAGAGCAGGTGCAGCGCCATAGGGCGTCCCCAGGTCATGGCAGCCTCCTGAGCCAGGTGCTGGAGAGCAGCAACTCCAGGGCCAGGAACGCCAAAGCCGCCCCCAAGGGCCAGTGCGCGAGCTCCTTTCGATGCACGAACTGGGTGAGCTCCGCCGTGGTGGTTTCCAGGGTATCGATCTCCGCAAAAATCTCCGTCAAGTCCTCGGCCCGGGCCGCCCGGTAAAAGCGCCCACCGCTACCCTGGGCGATTCGACGCAGCATGGGCTCGTCGATCCCGTCTGGAGTACGCCCGCCAAGCATGCCGACGATGCCTGATGCCCGTTTGGAAGGGGCACCCACGCCGATGGTGTAGATGCGCACGCCCAGCGTGGCCGCCGCCTCCGCCGCCACCAGGGGTTCCGGTGGCGTGCGCACGGTGTTCTTTCCGTCTGTCACCAGAATCAAGATCTTGGACTCCGCGTCCAAATCCGCCAGATGCCGACCCGCGACAGCGATGGCGTGGCCAATCGCTGTGGCCCTGCCCCCGGCCAACCCGATCTGAACCTGGCCCAAGATCTGGAGCAGCGCCTGGTGGTCCATGGTCAGGGGCACTTGCGTAAAGGCCTCCTCTCCAAAGACCACCAACCCAATGCGGTCATGAGGACGGCCCTCCACAAAGGCCATGGAGGTCTCTCGGGCCAAGTCCATGCGCGTACGCTGGGTGCTCAGATCTCGGGCATCCATGGTCTCCGAAGTGTCGATGGCCAGCAGAATGTCTAAGCCCTCTGACTCCACCACCGTCTCTTGTCGGGTGCGCTGGGGTCGCGCCAGTGCGCCGATGAGCAGGAGCAATCCCACGCCCTTGAGAGCCATCGGCAGCCAAGCCAGCATTCCCCGCAGGGACCAGCCAAGCTCGACTTCCGAAAGCGAGGCCACCTGAATACGGGCCCTGCCCTGCCGAGCCCACCAAAGCGCCAGCGGCACCATGGGAAGAGCCAGCAGAACCCAAGGATGTTGAAGAGACAGCATCAGATCTGCTCCACCTTGGGGGGGGGACGGTGCGCCTGAACGATGCTGCTCAAACCATCGCTCCACTGCGACAGCAGTTCAGCAGAGGCCACGCCACCCGCAAACTTCACGGTATCCGCGGCGCCGAGCAGCTGCCCCAAAACCCCACGCCATTCGCCCAAGCGCGGGTCCCCTTCCAACTCTTCGAGCAGCTCATCGGTGGTGCGCTTCAGAGCCTGTGGCGCTCCAACATGCGTCAAATACAGGCGCGTGATCTGCGAGAGAGCGTGCCCCTTTTGTTGATCGTTGAGACCCGGGTCGTCTCGCGCCTGGCACCAATCCACGAGGGCTTGCTCACCGGGAGGCAGTCTGGGCTCTTCCTGGGCAGGCACGGCCCGAAAGCGATGAATCAACCACAGGCCAGCCAGAGCCCCCACCAGCGCGACAGCCACCGAGCCCCACAGCTTCCACCAGTCCACTTCTCTCTTGAACCAACGCCGGTCTGGCTGGGTGACCAACTCCCCCAGATCCGAGACCGCCGAAGGCTTGCCAATGTCACCATAGAGCTTGGGGCCAATCAGCTCCAAGCTGGCCCCATCTGGTCCTGTTGCTTGAACCGTCACGGGCGGGAACAGGTAGGCCCCCGGCTCCCCCTGGTAGGGCAGTGCCAGGCAGCTGACCTGGCCCAACACTTCACTGGTGACCTCTCCGGACTCCAGTCCTTCCACACTTGGGAACACCGGTGCCCACGACCATCCGGATGCTTGAAGGCGAACACAAGCGCGAACAACGAGCGGCCGGTCTTTGTCCACAACAGACCGAACCAGACTTGCATCGAGCTCCAGTGGCGAGGCCACTCGAGTGGGCTTGACCTGTTCGGTACAGGCCAGCAGGCCTATCAGAACACTCCACATCAGCGCCTCCTTTTGGAGAAGTACTGATTCAAGACCGAGAACGGATCCTCGCTTGTGGAGATTGCTGTGCCTCTTACGCCGAGCTTGGCCAGCACCCTGAGGCGCTGGTCTGGACTGTGCGCGCTCTGAAACTTGGAGAGGTCTACCAGACGACGCTTCCCGTTCTCGGCGTCCTGAAGCTCCACCAAACCCAGGCCGGGCATGGTGGTCTCGATGGGATCATGAATCAGGAAAGCGTGAACCCCATGTCGAGATGCCAGAACGGCCAGCGGCTTTTGCCATGGACCTGGATCCATGAAGTCCGAGACCAAGACGAGCAAGGTGCGCCGCTTTAGGCGTCGGGCCAAGCCGTCGATCGCTGTGGCCAAATCGGTGCCCCGGCTGGCGGAATCCTGTTCAAAAAGAGCGCGAATGACCCCCCAAGCATGGGCCTTGTTGGCCCGCGGTGGAAGATAACTTTCCTCTTGGTCAGAAAACCTGAGCAGCCCGACGCGGTCTCCGGACTGGGTGGCCGCATAGGCCAGGCCCCCCGCCACACGGGCCATCTGCAAGGCCTTGTCAGTACCGCCATCTTGGCCCCCCGAGCCTGTGGACATCGAGCCGGAGACGTCTACCGCCAGCAGAAGGGTCTGCTGGCGCTCCTCTCGAAAGCGCTTGATGTGAGGCGCTTGGGCACGGGCAGTGACCTTCCAGTCGATGTGTCGAACATCGTCCCCACGCGTATAGGGACGGACCTCTTCAAAGACCAAGCCCTGTCCCTTAAAGGCAGAGCGGTGGCGGCCGCCCATAAGGCTGTCGACCTGTCGGCCCGCCTGGAGGCTCAGGCGGCGCAGCTGGCGGAGTTCGTCGGGATTGAGCATGGTCAGGGCGTGGGCAGCGCTCCCAGAATGAGCGCGATGAGGTCATCTGCGCTCTGGCTCTCCGCCTCAGCCTCGTAAGAGAGCAAGATGCGGTGGCGAAGTACGTCCGGGGCGATGGCCTTGACGTCATCGGGGGTGACGAAGGCACGCCCGTTGAGCAGGGCGTACGCTCGCGAACACACGGAGAGGGCCAAGGTAGCGCGGGGAGAGGCCCCGACATCGATCCGGCCTACGAGCTTGTCCAGCTTGTAGGCAACCGGCTCCCGGGTGCTACGCACCAAGTCCACAATGTAGCCCTGAACGACCGGCTCCATCCATATGGCGTGAACCAGGGCTTGGGCCTGCTGAAGCTGCTCGGCGGTGCACACCGCTTCCAAGGCCACCATGGGTTGCCCGGCCTGGGCCAAGATGGCCAGTTCCTCTTCACGGGAGGGGTATCGAATGCGCAGCTTGAGCAAGAAGCGGTCCGACTGCGCCTCCGGCAACGGGTAAGTCCCCTCTTGCTCCAGGGGATTTTGGGTCGCGAGCACCAAGAAGGGAGCCGGCAAGATGTAGCTCTCTCCTCCCAGGGTGACCTGACGCTCCTGCATGGCCTCGAGCAAGGCGGCCTGCACCTTGGCAGGGGCGCGGTTGATTTCGTCGGCCAGCACGATGCTGGCAAAAACCGGTCCCTTGTGTGTGGAGAAAGCGTGCGTGCGTGGATCATAAATCTGGGTACCCAGGACATCCGCCGGAAGAAGGTCCGGGGTGAACTGAATGCGGGAGAAGCTCATCTCCAAGGCCTGTGCCAGCGCCTTGACTGCGGTGGTCTTGGCCAAACCCGGCACACCCTCCAGCAGGAGGTGTCCGTCGGCAAGCAATCCAATGAGCAGCCGGTCTACCATGTCGCGCTGGCCAACCACCCGCCGGGCTACCTGGTCACGAAGGGCTTGAAGGATAGGCGCGAGGGCATCCACCTTGGGCTGAGCCGAGTCGATGGCGGCCCGGGCATCCCCGGCTTGACTAATCCCGTCCTGATTCATCTTAGTTCCCGTGCAGCTTGTCCATCCAACGTTCCCAGAGCGGCTTTTCCTTGTCGGCCACCTGACCATCTGAGAGCTCACCCAGCTGGCGAATCAGCTCTGCTTCTTCCTCACTCATCTTTCTCGGGACCTGAACCACAACCTGTACATGCTGATCGCCCTGCCCTCGGCCATGCACACCCTTCACGCCCTTGCCGGGCAAGGTGAAGACCTTGCCGCTCGGGGTGCCCTTGGGAACCGTCAACGTCTCGTCTCCATAGACCGTCGGGACCTTGATCTCACCCCCCAAACAGGCCTGGGCAAAGCTCATAGGAACCTGGCACATAATGTCCATGCCGTCCCGCTTAAAGAACTCATGGCGGCGAACCTGGATTGAGACGTAAAGATCGCCCCGCGGCGCGTCTTTCTCGCCCAACTCGCCCTTGCCGCGGTCCCGGATTTGCATACCTGTGTCCACACCGGCTGGCACCTTGACGGTCCAGCGCTCGGTGGTCTGCTTCTTGCCACGCCCGTGGCAGTCCCCACAGGGGTCGGAGACCACCTTGCCCTTGCCACCACAGTTGGGACAAGCCGTGCGGATGCGCAGAAACATCTGCTGTTGGATGACCTCACCCCGTCCACCACAGGTGGAACAGGTCTTGGGCTCGGAGCCTGCCTTGGCACCACTACCCTCACAGGTCTCGCACCAGTTGTTCATCGGGACTTCGATCTCCTTGTCGACCCCATGAATGGCCTCCATGAAGTCGAGCACCATGCGGTACTCGAGATCCGCGCCCCGACGCGGGCCAGCCCGTCCTCCACCCCGACGGCCGCCGCCGCGGCCACCGAACATGTCTCCGAAGATATCTCCGAAGTGAGAGAAGATGTCCCCCATGTCCTGGAAGCCGGGATTGATGCCCTGCCCTTTCAGGCCCTGGTGCCCATGACGATCGTAGATTGCTCGCTTCTGGTCATCGGAGAGCACCTCATAGGCCTCCCCCACTTCCTTAAAGCTCTGCTCGGCCTTGGGATCATCCGGATTTCGGTCCGGATGGTACTGCATCGCCAACTTGCGGAAAGCCTTCTTTAAAGCCTTTTTGTCCGCGTCCTTTGGGACGCCCAGTACTTCGTAGTAGTCGCGCTTGCTCACCACATCTCCGTCTCAGGTCGACTGGGGCTATCGCCCCCCACGCAGATGCAGCCACCAGACAGCCCAAATTTAGGGGCCCGGTGGCTGCGCGCTTTTGTTCTACGGGAAGACTTAGGCCTCCTCGAACTCCGCGTCGATCACGTCGTCGTCGCCGCTCTCGCCACCCTCGTCACCAGAGGAGGGAGGGGCACCGTCACCGCCGTCACCGCCGCCTTGATACATGGCCTCGGCCAGCTTGTGGGAAGCGCTCTGCAACTCCTCAAAGGCAGCCTTGAGACTGTCGCTGTCGTCGGAGTCCAGGGCCTCGCGGCCCTTGGCCACTGCCTCTTCCACCGTCTTGACATTGTCCTCGGGGAGCTTGTCGCGGTTCTCGTTGAGCAGCTTTTCGGTCTGGTAGACGAGGTTGTCCAGGTTGTTGCGAGCCTCGACAACCTCCTTCTTACGCACATCCTCGGCGGCGTGGCCCTCGGCCTCTTTCACCATACGCTCCACCTCGTCCTTGGACAGACCCGAGGAGCTGGTAATGGTGATGGACTGCTCGGCTCCAGTTGCCTTGTCCTTGGCCTTTACATTGAGCAGACCGTTGGCATCAATGTCGAAGGTCACCTCGACCTGAGGCATGCCACGAGGAGCGGCGGGGATACCGTCTAGACGGAAGTTGCCCAGGATGGTGTTGTCCTTGGCAAACTTGCGCTCACCCTGGGAGACCTGAACATCCACAGCGGTTTGGTTGTCTTGAGCTGTGGAGAAGATCTCCGACTTGCTGGTGGGGATGGTGCTGTTCCGGGGAATGAGCACAGTCATCACGCCGCCCAGGGTCTCAATCCCCAGGGAAAGCGGGGTCACGTCCAGCAGCAACATGTCAGTCACGTCGCCGGAGAGCACGCCGCCCTGGATGGCGGCGCCCAACGCAACAACCTCGTCCGGGTTCACCGAGCGGTTGGGCTGGCGGCCGAAGAGCTTGGAGACTTTTTCCTGCACCATGGGGATGCGGGTGGAGCCACCGACCAGGATGACCTCGTCCACTTCGTTGGCACTCAGACCCGCATCCTTGAGGGCCTGACGGCAGGGTGCGAGCGTGCGCTCGATGATGGGATCGATCATGCGCTCGAAGGCGGCACGGCCCAGGTCCCGAATCAGATGCTTGGGGCCATTGGCGTCCGCGCTGAGGAAGGGCAGGTTGATGTTGGTGCTCGGGCTGCTTGACAACTCAATCTTGGCCTTTTCGGCAGCATCTTTCAGGCGCTGCAGCACCATCTTGTCGCCCTTGACGTCAATGCCATGCTCGGTCTTGAACTCGCCCATGAGCCACTCAATCAGCGCCTGGTCAACGTCGTCACCACCCAAATGGGTGTCCCCTGCGGTGCTCTTGACCTCGACCACGTTCTCAGCCACCTCCAGAATGGAGACGTCGAAGGTACCGCCACCAAAGTCGTAGACAGCCACGACCTGCTCTTCGGTCTTGTCCATACCGTAAGCCAAGGCTGCGGCGGTGGGCTCGTTGATGATGCGCTTGACCTCCAGACCCGCGATCTGGCCTGCATCCTTGGTTGCCTGGCGCTGCGCGTCATTGAAATACGCCGGGACCGTGATGACCGCTTCCGTCACGGGCTGACCCAGGTACTTCTCCGCCTGGGCCTTCAGCTTCTGAAGGATCATCGCGCTGACCTCGGGGGCGGAGAACTCCTTGCCCTGCACCTCAACCCGAGAGTCTCCGGCGCTGCCCCGCTTGACGCCGTAGGGCACACGCTCAATCTCACGCTTGGCGTCATCGAAGCGAAGGCCCATGAAACGCTTGACCGAGAAGACGGTGTTCAGCGGGTTCGTGATGGCCTGACGGCGCGCGGTCACGCCGACCAAACGGTCGCTGTCTTTCGTGAAGCCGACCACGGATGGCGTGGTGCGAGCGCCCTCGTCGTTCACGATGACCGTAGGGCTGTCGCCCTCCATCACGGCCACGACGGAGTTTGTGGTCCCCAAATCGATTCCAATGATCTTGCCCATGAGATGTTCCCTTTTGTCGCCAAAGCCCGTGATTTCACGGCCCTGGTCGCTCAGGTTGAAGTTCTGTCGGCTTGAAAGCCGCTGACGGGGAACACATAGACGCCGAGACTGCAGCGTCAAACGGATCTCGTGGATTTGCAGCGAAGTCCGGGCGCCTTGCACCCCCCGGCAGACTCTCCAGTCCGCTCCGACCAAAAGCGACTATCGCTTGGCTCTTCGCGCTTAACCTACGCTTGAGAAGCGCCGTCGAACAGGGGTTACGACCTCCTTAATTTGCTCTTTTTTGGCCGGAGACGCCCCCCATAGGCATCGCCCTGCTCCTTTGGGTCACCGGCCCGATCACGCAGACTCGAGTCCGCCGGACTCGGCCTGCAGGTCGCACACCATTCCTCGGGTCGGCTCCAATACAGAGCCTCAGACCTGCTCGAAGTGATGTGCACCCTGGGGCAATACGGACGCCGCCCAGGAACAACGATGGACCACCTCCCCAAAAACAAAGAGCCAGGAAGGTCTTCACCTCCCTGGCTCTCACATGAAACGAGCAACGGCCAAATCCGCTACCGCCTCAGGGAGTCACGATGGCCCCGGTCAGGGCAGGAAAGACGGACCCGCCGTGTACTCGAGTTGAGTTTATGCATTGACCGTGCCAACGCATAAGACACTGAAATCCCGAACCCATGAGTCTCTGCAATCAAAAAACCACGCCATCTTTGTCTTGCCTTGGCCAAAGACGGCCAACGAATGCTTGACGACAGAATCGAGGTGCCTACCTGCGCCCCTGACACAACTTCACGGGTCCCCGATGGACCCACCAAACGACAGATGGAGTACCCCATGGCTTTCCGCCCCCTCTACGACCGCGTTCTCGTCAAGCGAGCCACCGCCGAGCAGAAGACCACCAGCGGCCTGTACATCCCCGAGTCCGCTAAAGAGAAGCCCCAAGAGGCCGAGGTGATCGCGGTGGGCCCAGGCAGCCGCAAAAAAGACGGCACCTTTGCTGCAATGAGCGTGTCCGTCGGAGACAAGGTGCTGTTCGGCAAGTACAGCGGTGACGAGCTCAAGCTGGAAGGCGAAGAGCACATTGTGCTGCGTGAGAAGGACATCCTCGCCGTCGTCGGCTGAGACCTTCTCCCCACCCCCCTTCAATTCTCAATTGTAGCGGCCGCACGATCGGCCGTCAGTAGGAGAGCATCATGGCTGCCAAGGATATTCAATTCCGCACCGAAGCCCGCGCCAACATCATGCAGGGCGTCAACGCCCTGGCCAACGCCGTAAAGGTGACACTCGGCCCCAAGGGTCGCAACGTCGTCATCCAGAAGTCCTTCGGCGCTCCCCTCTCCACCAAGGACGGCGTCACAGTCGCCAAGGAGATTGAGCTCAAGGACCGGTTTCAGAACATGGGCGCCCAGATGGTCAAGGAGGTCGCCTCCAAGACCAACGACGTGGCCGGAGACGGAACCACCACAGCGACCGTTCTGGCACAGTCCATCTACCAGCACGGCGTCAAGCTCGTGGCTGCAGGCGCCAACCCCATGGACCTGAAGCGCGGCATCGACACCGCAGTGGCTGTAGTCACCCAGGAGTTGGCCAAGATCGCTGTTCCCGCAAAGGACCCCAAGTCCATCGCGCAGGTCGGAACCATCTCCGCCAACTCCGACGAGGAGGTCGGCGCACTGCTGGCCCGAGCCATGGAGAAGATCGGCCTGGAAGGCGTGATCACCGTAGAGGAGGCCAAGGGCTTGGAGACGGACCTTGAGATCGTCGAAGGCATGCAGTTCGATCGCGGCTACCTCAGCCCCTACTTCGTGACCGACAACGAGCGCATGGAGGCGGTCCTCGAGGACTGCTACGTGCTCATCCACGAGAAGAAAATCTCCAACATGAAGGACCTGCTCCCAGTCCTGGAGAAGGTGCACGAGACCGGCAAGCCCCTGCTGATCGTGGCTGAAGACGTGGACGGCGAAGCACTGGCCACCTTGGTGGTCAACAAGCTGCGCGGCATGATCAACGTCTGCGCAGTCAAGGCCCCAGGCTTTGGTGACCGTCGCAAGGCGATGATGGAAGACATCGCCATTCTGAGCGGTGGTCGCGCCATCATGGACGACTTGGGCATCAAGATGGACTCACTGACACTCAGCGACCTCGGACAGGCCAAGCGCATCGTGGTCTCTAAGGACGAGACCGTGATGGTCGACGGAGCCGGCAGCCGCGAGGCCGTCAAGGGTCGCGTCAAGCAGATCCGCGCACAGGCCAAGAACACCACCTCCGACTACGACCGCGAGAAGCTGCAAGAGCGCTTGGCCAAGCTGGTCGGCGGCGTGGCTGTGATCTACGTGGGCGCCCCCACCGAGGTCGAGCTCAAGGAGAAGAAGGCCCGGGTGGAAGATGCATTGAACGCCACCCGTGCTGCGGTTGAGGAGGGCATCGTTCCTGGCGGTGGAGTCGCACTGATTCGCTGCTTGGATGCAGTCGAGGCCATCAAGGCCGAGGGTGACGAGGCCTTTGGCGTTCAGATCATCCACGACGCCATCCAAGCTCCGATCCGCGCCATCGCGTCCAACGCTGGCGTTGAGGGTGCTCTGGTTGTGAACCAGGTCCGCACCGGTACCGGAAACTACGGCTGGAATGCCGCGACCGACACCTATGGTGACATGGTCGAGTTCGGCATCATCGACCCCGCAAAGGTGACCCGCAGCGCTCTTCAGAACGCAGCATCGGTCTCCGGTCTCCTGTTGACCACCG
>CAJQPC010000207.1 GCA_905480105.1 uncultured bacterium
AGCCTTGTCTCAACGCAGCCTCTGGATGCCTTCCTAAGCCTGCAAAAACCGATTCCCTGAGCGCGTGACTCAGCCCTTCTTCAGCTCGGCGAGCATCTCTTCGGCCTGCAACAGGTAGCGGTGGGTGCGCACATCGACATCGGAGGCGGGACGCTCAACCAACGCCAGCTCCTGCTCCAGGACCGCGATGGCCTGCTCGGTGTCCCCGGCACCACTCTGCAGCTCCGCCATGCGCATGGCCGCTCGCAAGCGCTGGTCCCCGTAGCTCAGCGCCAAGGCCGCGTGGGCATAGGGCATCCCTTCATCGAAGCGCTCCTGCTTGAGCATCAGCCCAGCGGTCGCGTGGAAGAAAGTCAGCTCATGGGGGTACACGCTGCAGGCCTGCTGCATGAGCGCCAAGGCTTGCTCCGGTTGGCCCGCGTCTTGGTAGAGCTGCGAGAGAAAGCCCCAGTGTGCCCGGTCCAGCGCCGGGTCCCCGCTCAGACTGCCGGCCAAGGACGCCGCTGCAGCAGCACTCAGGGCCTGGGAGACTGCAGGGTCTGGAACGAGCCGGGCCTGCATGTACAGCAAGTTCGCCACCTCCAGTCCGGGCTGGGCGCTCAACATGGCTTGAGACGCGGTCCCGAAGAACAGGTGACGCTCTGCGTCTCTCAGGTCCATGCCCAGCACAGGCCAGCCCCAGTCCAGCAGGCGCTCAGGAGCCTGCTCTGCCAACCACTGCCCGTCTTCCATCTGCTCCATCAGCATGAAGCGCGCAATGCGGCCGTCGACCTGGTCCAGAACGCCAGGCTCCTCCAGCAGGTCCAGGGCCTCCTGGTCCCGCCCTGCATTCTTCAGACGCAGGGCCAAGGCGGCGGACTGCTCTGGGCTTCGGGTCTCGGCCATACGTTCCTGGATGGAGCGCAGCTGGCCTGTTGCGGCCTGGGCCAACCAAGCTTCGAACTCGACCTGACCGGGATAGCCGACCATGCGATCCAGTTCCTTCCCCTCCCCGTCCGCGAGCACGACTGTGGGGTAGCCGCCAACGCTGTATTGGTCCTTCAGACCCCAGCTCTGGGGGGTATCTGCGTCGAGCACGACCACATGAAAGTCCTGCAGCACTGGGCGCTCGTTGTGCAGGACCTCGGCCGCCAGCTGATTGCAGGGAGGACACCACACCGTAGAAAAGTCCAGCAGCACCAGTTTCCCGTCGGCCAGCGCCATCTCAAAGGCCTGTTCAGGACCCAGCAGATGGTGAACCGGCTCCTCTTCTTCAACCCGCTCTCGAACCGGCGGGTGCACGGCCAGCCACTCTTGACCTCTTCGACCTTCAACCTGTCCAATAAACCCCACCGCTACAGGCCTACACGAAGTACCACCGTCCACGCAAAGCGATAGTTCAAGCTCCCCTTGTACCGTGTGGGGCCCCTCTCCAGGCAGCAGCAAGGCCACACCGTCTACGAAGCTGGCGCCAGTCCCTTCGACCCGCAGGTGACGGCCGTTCACGTCCAGCCAGCCGCCCATGCTCGCATCCGGGGCCAGGTGCTCTCCCGCAGGTGCATCGATCACCAGTACGCCGGATTCCTTGCGCCAGTGCACAGCAATGGTGGGCAGAGGAGCAGGCGCGCTTTCCAGAGTCGGTTCATGCGCTTGGTCGGCGGCAGCCAGGGCGGTGAGCAGCAGGAACATCAGTGACCCTCAGGAGTTGGCTCAGACTCTATCGCAGACTCGGAACTTCCCTACAACCCCTACCCTCAGACCTCCCGTCCCGAGTAGATCTCCGCAGCTACGCCCAGGGCCCGAACGCCTGCAGCGATGCGCTCCAGCTCGGGGTCTGGCAGCATGCGCAGGATGGGCCGGGCCGGATGGCGGGCGATGCTGTAGACTTGGACGAGTTCTATCTGACCGCCAGCGTCCAGAATCTCCGCAATGCGGTCCCAATAAGCCTGGATCTCTGTATCCGATGGACCCAGATCCCAGAGACGAAGAAACATGGACTGAAGAATGATGGGCCGAGCCTGAGCCGCGGCGATCAAATTCTTCATGACCCGGGAAAATGGAAAGGTCGTTCCGTCTACAAAGTGAAAATAGGGTTCTGTTCCGGCATCGAGCTTGGCCCATATCTGCCCCCCCAATGCGTCCAGAGTGTCCAAGGCTTGGGCCACCTTGGGTCGATGAAAGACCGTCGCATTGGTGAGCACGATGGGCCTGACCTGGGACAGCCCATGACGCGCCAACAGCGTGCCTACCAGCTCCAAAGCGCCCTGAAACTGCTTGCAGGTGGTGGGCTCTCCGTCCCCGGCAAAGGCCACATCATTCACCCGACGAAGATGGGGCGCGACCGTGTCAAAAGGCTTGTGCGTCCATATTTTTCCACTGGCAGCCAAGGCGAGCAAGGCGTCCAGCTCCGACTCCAACACCACCAAGTCCACGTCCCGTTTTCCACCCGGGGTTGTGCGATCAACCTGGCAATAGGGACAGTCGAAGTTGCAGACCTTGTCGGGGTTCAGGTTGACCCCGATGCTCAGGCCCTTGGAGCGGCGGGACACGACCGGGTAGATGTACCGGTTGTCCCAGAGAATGCGACGGTGGTCGCCAAAGTCCAAGTTGCGTGTGGATTGCATGGGTGGCCTCTTATCCAACACTCCGATAGGACGCGGCGCCAGAATTCGTACGGAGATTCCCATGTTGTTCCTGACCGCGCTCCTCGCCTGTGCTCCTCAGACCACCCCCGGGGAGCTCCCCCGAACCGGCGAGGTCCTGGAAACCGTCAACGGCAAGGCCGTGACCCAGGACATGATGAACGCCCTGCTCGACACCATGCCCGCGGAGTACCGCGCGCAGCTGGAGGCAGAAGGCAAGATGGCCGAAGTGCAGGAGCAGCTGGTCACCCAGGACATGCTCTACCAAGAGAGCATCAAGCGCGGCCTGCAGAATGACTCCAAGGTCAAGAACATGATCGCCGTCGCCGAGCGCGAGGCCCTGATCGAAGCACTGCTGCGCAAGGTGGCCGAAGAGAAGACCACCGATGCTGCTCTTCAGACGTACTACGACGAGCATGCCGTCCAGTACCGCAAGTCCGAGATCAACCTCTCCCAGATCGTCGTGGACACCGAGGACGAAGCCAAGGCCATCAAGGCCAGCGTGGAAGCGGGTGCAGACTTTGCAACCCTGGCCACCAAGAAGAGCCAGGACCCCATGACCGCCCCCAAGGGTGGAGAGCTGGGCTGGATCGATGCCCGTCAGCTGCCCCCCAACATCTCCATGGCGGAGATGGGCAGCATGCTGGAGCCCATGAACCAGGGTGGCAAGTGGTACGTGATCCGCATCGCGGACAAGCGTGATGAAGTGACCCCCTTCGAGGAGGTCAAGGAGACCATCCAGGCTCTCGTGCAGCGCGAGGCGGTCTCCGCCTACGTCGAGGAGCTCAAGGCCCCCAAGACCGAGGGTGGCGCCAGCGTCGAAGCCCCCCTTCCAGGAGCACCAGCGGCACCAGCGGCACCAGCGGCACCAGCGGCACCAGCGGCACCAGCGGCACCAGCCGCTTCGGCACCTCAGTAGGGTCCGGCCAGTGCGCGCGCTGATCCTCGGAGCATCCTCGGGCTTTGGCGCCGCAAGCGCCTTGGCCTTTGCAACAGCCGGCTGGGATGTAGCGGGGGTCCACTTAGATCGCCGCGTCACCCTGCCGCTGGCCGAGGCGGTCGCACAAGGCGTGCGTGACGCCGGCCAGCGTGCGGACTTTTTCAACATCAACGCAGCCGATGCTGAAAAGCGCGCCGAGGTCTTAGACGCACTGGATGCCGCTGGCGGCGGCGTTCAGGTGCTGATGCACTCCCTTGCCTTTGGATCTCTCCGGCAGATCGTGGACTTAGACGGCGGCAAGGAGCTCACCGACCGCCAGCTCACCATGACGGTGGAGGTGATGGCCCACAGCCTGCTGTGGTGGTCACGAGAGCTGGTGCACCGTGGCCTGATGGGCCACGGCGGCCGGATCTTCGCGATGAGCAGCTCCGGCAGCATGGTGGCGCTCCCCAGCTATGGAGCCGTCAGCGCCGCAAAGGCCTCTCTTGAGTCCCACGTTCGCCAGCTTGCCGTAGAGCTGGCGCCTGCTGGAATCACCGCCAACACGGTGATGGCCGGAGTGACCGACACCCCCGCCCTCCGAAAGATCCCGGGACACGAGCGCCTGATGGCTCAAGCCCTGGAGCGAAACCCTCAGGGACGGCTCACCCAGGTAGACGACGTGGCCCAGGCCATCGTGACCCTGAGCAGCCCGAGCCTGCAGTGGATGACGGGAAATGTGATCAAGATCGATGGTGGGGAAACCATCTCGGGCTGAGCCAAGACGGCGCCTTACTCCACCGGTCGAAACAAGAAGTTTGGCCCAAACCAGGTGCCCTGATTCGGGCTGACCTGGGTCGGATACAGCAGCCCCGTACCGTTGCTGTGTCGACCCTCCAACCAGTTGACCCCTGGGGCAGCCTGGACCTCCGCATCGTGCAAGTAGCGGTCGGCTGACCCGTTGTAGACCTGTGAGCCAATCATGTAGGTGCCCGGTGGCAGCTCCAGCGGCTCGATGGCCACAAAGCGCCAGCCACCCCAGATGCTGCTGGGGCTACTGACATGGGCAGGGACCGTCGCACGAACCAAAATGGCTTGGCTTTGGGCGTCCCAGATGGCCACCGAGGAGCCGATGCTCAGGCCGTCCCACCCCAAGTCCAATGTGCCCAGGTCGGTGATCAGAAGGGACTCGGTTGTCTCGAAGCTGTACCCCACCACAAAGTTGCCTGTGTAGAGGCTCTCCCAGGTGCCCGTAAAGGCAAAGGCCGGCTGGGCGGTGGCCGCTTGGGTGGTGCTGCCAAGCAAAGCCTCCCCAAGGCGACGGCCCAAGGTGCGCTGACCCGACCCGTCGAAGTGCAGGTTGTCCTGGTTCTGGGGCAGGTCGTCGGTTGCCACGACAAAGACGCTGTCACTCGCAGCAGCCACATCACGCTGTGCCTGACGCACCGTGTCCCGCCAAGGGCACGTGGGACAGTCGATCTCGCCCATTGCAAAGGGCCAGGCCGACTGTTCTACATCCTGGCGGACCCTATAAATAAAGCGCTCCATATTGGCCTTGTAGGCGTTGGAAAAGCTCTCTTGGTAGGCGTCACTCTCTCCTTGCATCCAGATCATTCCGCCGATCTCGTAGTCGACCCCTTGGGCATCCAGCTCGGACAGGGCCGCATCGACGGTCGCAATAAACCCCTGATAGCAGGCACCCCGGCTGGGGTCGTCTCGGCTGTCCCCTGGGTACCAACACTCCGCCAGATCGGTCCCCCCAACGGCATATTTGATCAGGGACACCTGTCGGTCCGGCAGGCCGTCCGCCATGGTGCGACCAAAGACCACTTCTGGACCAAAATACTCCACCCCGCCTGTGCTGCCGTATGAGCTTGCGACCAAGCCAGTCCAGAGTGAACGCCCCGACCAATAGATGTCCACATCCGTCTGGGCCAACTGGAGAGAGGGCGGCAGCCCCGTCACGTAGCCCCAGCCGTCCATGTTGGACTGTCCGCCCAAGAGATAGACCAATCGGGGCTGCTTCAGGTCTCCAGTGTCTGCTGGAGAATCTGCTGGAGAGTCCACCACCAAAGAGTCCACCACCGAAGAGTCCACCACAGGCGGATCGATCGCAATGGATTCTGAACAGGCAAGGAGGAGGTGCAGCAAAACCATGAACCAAGCTATCACGGCACATTACGTTTTCGAGGCTACCCCGTCAGGCTGCCTACTTGGCGCTCCAACCAAAGGGGTAGAAGCGCACGTGACCGGCAAAGTTATACAGGTCCACCTGGACGTTTGGGTAGACAACAATGCCCGGCTTGTACTCCAGCACAATGTCGACGGGCACCGGTTGGATGTTGAACTCCAGGCCAACGACCCCATGGGCACCCAGGGCCAGAAAGTTGTCCCCCAACCCAATGGCGGGCCCGGCTCCAATGGCCCAACCCAGCTCCAAGCCGCTGTTGTCTCCGACAATCGTGGGCATCTCGAAGAGATAGTCGCCGCTGAAGCCCAGGCTGCCGTCGTAGCCGTAGGTACCAATCACGCCTTGCAGGGAGTGGGAGTCCCCGGCGAAATACTTCATGGACAGACCACTGTGGAGATACCCAGAACCCAGCCCAATGCCAAAGTTGCCCTGGGAGCGAACCGGGGAGGCCGCCTGAGCGACAGAGGGCAGCACCAAGAGGCCCAGGAGGGCCAACGGGACGATGGGGGCAAGCGCGCGAACAAGGGATTGCATCATGGCGTCCTAAGATGAGGTAACGGGCCATCTGTTTGTGCTTAAAAAAGACCTTTCCAAGTCTGAAAAGGGTGACTTTTGCCTTGCAGGAGGCCTAAGCCAAATCCTGGGTCGGGGGATTCAGATCCAGGGTCTCCAGCTCGGTGGTCTGATCGGAATTACCAATCAGATGGTCACGCTCACCTTCCTCCTCCAGAAGTCTGGGGAACTCCAGCATCCGTTTGACCTCCCGGCTGATCAGAGCCCCGTGGTAGCCATCGATGACTCGGTGGTCAAAGGTGGCGTTCAAGGTCAGGACTTTGCGAACAACCACCGCACCATCTTCGGCTACCGGCGTGTCCTCGCATGCACCAACCAAGATGATCATCGGTGTGCGTGCGGGAGGAAAGAAAGGTGCATAAGCCACCTTGATTCCGAACATACCCAGGCTTGTGACCATCGCAGACCCGAAGGGGTCCGTCGGTGCGCCCATGAACTCGGTGGGGATGCCCAGCTCGTACTGCAGCCACTGGATCAACCCCAAGACGCGCTTGAAGATGGGGATGGGCAGCATGTCTGCCTGAGCCTTGGTCTTCTGGAAGGCCGTGTCTTGATGGGCCCGCAGCTTCTTGGCCGAGGCACGCACTTCCCTACAGATGGTTGCGATGTCCTTGGTGTCCGCTAACCGGACGCAGGTTCCTGACAGGTCTGCCTGCCCAGTGCTCCCATTCTCCTTGGGGATGGCCACCTGAAGGAACACGTCCACGTCACGGCGCAAGTGGAGTCCGTTCCACTTCACAACGGCATTCAGGTCAGGGTGCTTGGCCAGCGCCAAGGCCACCGCACGGGCCACCGCGTGGGTGATGGTGATGCGCTCGCCCGTCTCCCGACGCTTTAGGTCGATCCACTCTAGCAGCCGGTCGGCCCGAACCTCCATACTGCCGTAGATCGTGGGATCCCGGGGCGGGTCCCAGGCCACCGACGCAATTCGGCGAAAGGAGCTTTGGTGGCGATAAGGCTTGAGGTGGAGCTTGGGCATAGGGGAAGTGTACTTCAGCGACGCTTTCGCGCCGGTCGGTCTTGGGCATCCGCCACCGTGGGCTTCTCCGGCCACGACCACCTGGGGTAGCGCCCGCGCAGCTCCTTGCGTACTTGAGAATAAGAGCCCGTCCAAAAGCCGCTCAAATCATCGGTGACCTGCTGCGGTCGTCCGTTCGGCGCCAGCAGATGCACCCTCAATCCCACCCTCCCCTGCGCGATTCGCGGGGTCTGCATGCCGAAGAGCTGCTGGATACGCGCTGGCAAGACCGGCGGGGTGTCCTTGGCATAGAGCACCGCCGCCGTGCTGCCGCTGGCCAGCTTTATGCGCGCTGGAGCGTGTTGGTCCAGGAGCTGTTTTTCTTTCCAAGAGAGTCGATCCTTCACCGCGCTGGCCCAGTCCATACGCTTGACCCCCTCCCAGCTGCGAACCCCCAACACCAGCTCCGCCAACGAGGCCAGTGGATCCACCTGAGGCAGCTCCAGGCCAGGGCAGTGCTCCCGTAGCAGAGCGACCCGAGCCAGCAAGCTCTCCAGCTCGGGGCTGTAGCGCAGGACCGCAGCCGGATCGGCCCGGATCTGCTCAGCAAACAGTCCTGCCAGCTCCGCATCCGTGGCCCGAGCCGGGCTGTGCCGCAACACGATCTGCCCGACCACCACCTGGACCTCGCACTGCACCCGGCCGGCATCCAGGGCCAAGACCCGCCGCTCATGGGTGGGCAGATCCTCGGAGTGCAAAGGGGCCGCGATTCGGATCCAATGCTCGCTGAAGGCGCCCTTGCGGCCACCCTCCAAGCTGACCGCCAGGACCAGGTCTTCGGCTTCAACCAGGGACTCTCTCTCCAGTACGGCCCCCTGGCCGCTGGCCAGCTTAAAGCGTGGGGATCCCGGGGCACGGCGCATGGCCACCCGATCTGCAAAGCCCGTGAGCAGGCACTGGGCCAGAGTGCGCGCAGGGGGAACATGCTTGGCGGTCGAAGTCTTGCCCACCACATCTTGGGCCAAACGGATCAGCTGCTGGACCACTGCTTTCAGCTCTTGCATCTGGCGGCGTTGCCCGGGCTGCCCCTTCCCCAAGGCCTGAACCCGTGCGTGCAGGTCGCACTCCCGAGCGCCTGGAAAGCGCGCCTGGGCATAGGGGTCCCGCTCGCTGGCAAAGGCTGCGGCCGCGGCCGCAGCCCACAGGCAGCCTTTGGCGTGGCCCTCCAAAACAACGCGGCCCAAGCGGGGATGCACAGGCAGCTGAGCCAGAGCGCGGCCGGTGGTCGTGAGCACCTGCCCTTGGATGGCGCCAAGCTCGACAAGGGTGGCCAAAGAGCGGGCCTGCAGGGGGCCAGGGGGCGCTTGGAACCAGCCAAAGTCATCCGGCTTCTTCCCCCATTCCATCACCGAGAGCAGGGCCCCGCACAGATCGCTGCGCACCACCTCGGGAGGCTGCTGGGCGTCCAGACCTTGGTTTCGCTCCCAAAGGCGAATGGCCACGCCGGGACCGGTTCGACCGGCACGGCCCGAACGCTGATCCGCAGAGGCCTGAGAGATGGGTCCAAGCTCCAGTCGGCTCAGGCCCAATGAGGGATCGAAGCGTGGGACCCGAGACAGTCCGGAGTCGATCACCACCCGCACGCCTGGCAGGGTCACGCTGGTCTCGGCGATGTTGGTGGAAAGCACCACCTTGGGCTGATCGCTGGCGGCCAAGGCGCGCTCTTGTTCCTGGGCCTTTAGACCTCCGTGAAGGGGCAAAACGGGGATGGACAGGTCCTCCAGGGCCTGCTGACAGCGACGGATCTCTCCCTTCCCCGGCAGGAAAACCAGGACGTGCCCCTGCAACCCCGGCAGCACGCTGCGCACCGCGCCAGAGACCTGGTTTTCCAGGTAGCCCTGACCGGGGCGGAAGCGAATGTCCACAGGGTAAGTGCGACCCTGAGCGTTGAGAACCGGCGCGCCCCCCAGGAAGTGCGCGATGGGCTGGGGGTCCAGGGTCGCGGACATGACCACAATACGCAGCTCGGGACGGGCGTCGACTTGCAGCTCCCGCAGCATCGCCAAGCACAAGTCCGCGTCCAAGCTGCGCTCATGGAACTCGTCGAGCACCACCGCGTCTATGCCTTCCAGAAAGGGATCCCGGAGAAGCATGCGGGTGAGCAGGCCCTCGGTGACCACCTCCAGGCGGGTCTTGGGGCCGACCTGGGTGTCGAAGCGCACCCGGTAGCCCACTTCTCCACCCACTTGGCCCCCACGCTCGAATGCGATGCGCCGGGCGCTCAAGCGCGCCGCCACGCGCCGGGGCTGCAAGAGCAGGATCTTCCCGGACACCTGCTCCAGAAGGGCCGGTGCCAGGCGTGTGGTCTTGCCGGAGCCAGGGGGCGCGATGACCACAAGAGAGCCGTGCTCGTCCAGGAGCTGCGCGGCTTGGGGCAGCAGGGCGTCGATGGGAAGTGGAGTGAGCATCGCTTGACCTGGGGTTTACGGCGGGGCACGCTGAAGGCGGGCACCTTGGTATAGGCCCCATCACTTAGGAGGCTGGCATGTCAGTAGGTAGCACCCTGAGCGCATTGGGGAACGCAGGACGGGCCTTTGGCCACTGGAACGAGCGCATCGGGCGCAGCGCCTGGGCCCCTGCGGCATGCACCGCTGCGGCCATGGGGCTGCACCATCACGCCAGTCAGCTGGCCCTGCTCACCAGCACCGCAGCAGAGTCTCTGCGCTTGGAGTCCGAGCGTATCAGCGGCCTGGAAGGCGGCGTACAAGAGGCACTCGAGGGACACCGAAGCCGCAAGCTCGAATTCCACTCCCCCTACACTGGTGGGCCCGTGCGTGATCTTGCCAGACGTGGCGTGCCCTTCAAGGTGCGGCGCTTGGCCATGGACTGGCTCTCCCGTCCCTACGACGTGACCTGCCCCGACCTGGCTCCATTTCACCTGGAGCTACAGGCCTTGGCTGTGGATGCTGAGCGGGCACAGGCCCAAGCCGCCAAGCTCTTCGCCGATGCTATCCGTGGTGAACGTGTGCATTCCGAGCCACTGAACGCGTCTCGAGCCGAGCTATCCGAGCTCTCCAACACCGCCGTGGAGTTCTTGGAGACCAACCAACAGGCCATCCTCATGGCTGCCTGGCGCCGCGAGTGGCTGGAGTACCTGGAGTACCGCTTGCTGCCAGCCACAACCGAGCCCAAGACCCGTCCGGCGCCGCGAAAAGCACCCGATGCGATCCGCAGATTGAGCCGCAAACACGTGCCAGAGAACCTGAGGCATGCGCTCAGAGATTGGGCGATCCCCTGAGAGAGACAGACAGTCAGCTCCCCAGCTTTGCAATCTCCTCCTGAATAATCCCCACCAATCGAGCCCGGTCAGCGTCCCAGTTCTCCGGCTTGTCGCTCTCCACCTCGGCGCGCTTGGCGGCGCGCTCAGTGGGCACACCCGCCATCTCCAGCAAGCTGGCCAGAGCGCGCACGCGGCGCTCCTCTTCCACCAGGCTGGCCGGCAAGAGCTTGGCCTCGATCTGGGAGATGGCATGCTCCAGCTCCATGAGCTCCGCTTCGCTGGTGACGCCGTTTAAGCGGCGCATTCGGCGGCCCATATCTGCCCGGCGGCCATCGCCTTCCTCCAAAATCAAACGGAGCTCCAAGCCCAAGGCATGGGCGACCCGAGCCAGGGTCCCCACGGTGGGGTTGCCGATGGCCTTTTCCAGCTTGTGCACATTTTGGCGGCTGCAGCCTGCACCGGCGCCTACGTCGGCCAAGCTCATGCCCTGCTTTTCTCGGTGAAGCCGCACCCGACGGCCGAAGTCTTCTAGATCCACGCGCGGTCCTTGGTTGTCGCCTACTCCGTTACTTAGCACGCGGAGCTGGGCCTGCCCTGTCCTGCAGTGTCACCTGTCAGTTGGCAGCATCCTCGGCTGCCTTGACGCTCCGGTCCAGAACGTCCAGGACCTCCAGCGCATCCTGTCCCTCCAAAGCAAGCTTGAGGTCCCGCTCGATACGCCGCTGTGCGAAGGGCGCAGTGACCTCGTCCAGCTTGGTGGTGAGCTCTTGAATGCGCTTGCGGTCGTCGCCCTCGCAGACCTGCCGTAGGGCCACTGACACCTGAGAGATGACCTGCGCCTCGTTGCCAGCCAACAAGTCCGCGTCACGGGAGAGCGACTTGTCCACCACGGCCAAGACCTGCTGCGCCTCCACACGGGCCTCGATGAGCAAGCGCTGGTCCACATCGCTCTCGGCATGGTCAATCGCCGCCTCGAGCATGGCCTCGATCTCATCGTCTCCTAAGCCATAGCTGTGCTGAACCTCGATCTCGGCATGGGTCTTGGTGTACTGCTCGGTGGCGCTCACCGAGAGGATTCCGTCTGCATCGACCGTAAACGTGACCTTGACCCGGGGCAGACCCGCAGGCATGTCCGGGATGCCCTTGAG
Organism: uncultured bacterium; assembly: GCA_905480105.1. Lineage (GTDB taxonomy): Bacteria > Myxococcota_A > UBA796 > UBA796 > CAJQPC01 > CAJQPC01. Next base: position 11,691 of record CAJQPC010000207.1, read on the forward strand.
CTTGAAGCGCGCCAGGCTGCGGTTGTCTTTTGCCAGCTCGCGCTCTCCCTGTAGAACGTGCAGGTCCACCGCGTTCTGACCGTCCACCTGTGTGGTGAAAGTCTCCGAGGCCGTCACAGGAATGGGCGAGCTGCGCCAAATCAGGCGTTCGACCACACCGCCCATGGTCTCGACACCCAGCGAGAGGGGCACCACGTCCATCAACAGCAAGTCGTCCGAGAGCTCGGAGCTGCCGGTCAGAATATCGGCCTGCAGCGCCGCGCCCAGGGCCACGACCTTGTCGGGATCCAGATTGGAGAGGGGCTCCCGACCAAAGAACTGCTCTACGATCTCGCGCACCAAAGGCACCCGAGTCGAGCCGCCCACCAGCACCACACCGTCCATGTCCCCGGGTTCCATCTCCGCGTCAGCCAGTGCCTGCTTGCAGCTCATGAGGGTGCGCTCAGCAATGGGTCGGATGAGCTCGTTGAACTCCCCGCGGGTGAGCTGCATCTGCACGCTCGCGCTCCCCAGTTCCACCGAGATCTCGGCGATCTCTCCAGTGGTGAGGTCACGCTTGGCCTGCTCGCCCGCCTCCATCGCGGCACGAAGCACCTTGCCGGTCGCGTTCTCGATCCCGGCCTTGGCCAAGATGAGCTTCGCCACCTCCCGGTCAAAGTCATCGCCCCCCAAGCGAGTGTCCCCAGCCGTGCTCAGCACCTGAAAGACCCCCTCGCTGAGCTCGAGCACCGAGATGTCGAAGGTGCCACCGCCCAGATCAAAGACCACGTAGGTCCCTTGAGAGTTCTCTTGCAGGCCATAAGCCAAGGCCGCGGCGGTGGGCTCGTTGAGCAAGCGCAGCACGTTCATGCCAGCCAGCTTGCCGGCGTCGCGGGTGGCCTGGCGCTGGGCGTCGTCAAAGTAGGCAGGGACAGTGATGACCACGCCGGTGGGCTCGGCCATCAGGCACTCGTTGGCCCGCATGTAGAGCAGCCGCAGGATCCAAGCGCTGACCTCGACCGGGGTGACCACTTTGTCCCCTGCCTGGATGCGCACCACGTCTTGCCCTTCACCATCCGCCAAGGTGTAGTGCAGCTCTTCTGCGACCTTCCGCGCCTCGTCCAAAGAGCGACCCATGAAACGTTTGACGCTCGTCAGAGTGGTGCTGGCGTGCTCCACCGCGTTCTCCAGGGCCTCCCAACCGATCATGGGCGGAGCGTCGCTTCCGTCGGGGTTTTTGGCGCCGGAGTAGCGCACCACGGACGGGGTCAAGCTGCGGCCCTCGTCGTCCAACAGCACGCGTGGGGTCTGGCCCATCACCACTGCCACGAGCGAGTTGGTGGTTCCGAGATCGATGCCGATGTTGGCCATGAAAGCTCATCCTCTGAGCAGCGGAGGCGCTGCTGCTATTCGTGCCCGCCATCTATGACGGTACGTAGGTAGTTCAAGCGCCCCAAAATCGCAGGGGCGCCGTCTAAGGTGCCGCCCTGCGCCTGGGACTGGAACAGGGCACTCAGGCGCTCCTGTTCGGTGGATTGCAAGCCGCGAGCCCGCTCGATTGCCGCGGCCGGATCCTCGGCGCGCAGCATGTTCAGCTCGAAGACCTGTTCTAAAAAAGCCGGATCGGGCTGATTCTTGTCCCTTTCTCCGGGACGCTCGGAGCCTGTGGCCAAGTACCAAGCGCGCTGGGTGTCGTCTCGAATCACCTTGCGGGCGCGGTTCAAGTGCGCGGTCCACTGCAGCGCCATGCGACGCTGCACGGCAGAGGCGCCGGCAAAGCGGTCCGGATGGACCTTGCGAGAAGCACCCCGCCAAGCCTTGTCCACGGCCTTTCGGTCGATGGTGTAGCTGGGGGACAACCCCAAAATGGTGAAGAGTTCCGGATGCGCAGGTGGCGGCTGAATGGCGCCACAGCCTGCGCACACGGGCCCTTGCACCGGCTCGCGGCACTGCCAACACTGCGTCACTGCCAACACCGGGTCACGTCAGGCTCCTAATTCTTCAACGAAGCGTCAATCACAGCGTGAAAGACTCACCGCAGGAGCAAGAGCTCCCAGACAGCGGGTTGTTGAACACAAAGCCCGTTTTCATGAGCGTCTTCTCAAAGTCGATCTCGGTCCCGTTCAGGAACAGGTAGCTCTTCCGGTCCACAGCCACCGTGATCTCCCCTTCTTTAAAGGTGAAGACCTTGTCCTTGGCCTCGGGTGCCTCCACGATGTCCAGGAAGTAGCTCAAGCCTGAGCATCCCCCGCCCCGCACGCCAACGCGCAAAACGTGATCTGGGGTCTGGCGCATCATGCGCAGCTTCTGAAATCGAGTGACCGCACGGTCAGTGATCTGGATCGCCATGTTGTCGGCTCCAAAGAGAAGGTGGCCCCAAGAGGAGCCAAGGCGCTCAGGCGGTGGGGGCGTTCCTGGCCGCTTGCTTGCGACGGTAATCAGCCAGGGCCGCCTTAATAGCGTCCTCGGCCAGCACCGAGCAGTGAATCTTCACGGGGGGTAGGGAGAGCTCCTCGGCGATGGCGCCGTTCTCCAGATTCTCTGCATATTCCACGGTCTTGCCCTTGACCATCTCGGTCACCAGACTGGAGCTTGCGATGGCAGAACCGCAACCGAAGGTCTTAAACTTGGCGTCTTCGATGATGCCTTGGTCATTGATCTGGAGCTGCAGCTTCATTACGTCGCCACATGCAGGTGCGCCGACCAGACCGGTTCCGACTTCGTCAGAATCCTTGTCCAGGACGCCCATGTTGCGGGGATTCTCGAAGTGGTCGACCAGCTTGTCAGAGTAAGCCATAAGGTCCTCCTGATAAATATCGTTCTAAAAGAGTTTTTCGAAGAAATATGCTCGAGAACTCAGTGGGCTTCCCACTGAATGCTCTTGATATCGATGCCGTCTTGGACCATCTCCCACAAGGGGCTCATGTCACGCAGCTTTTTCACGGACTCAATCACCTCGGCAATAGCGTAGTCGATCTCTTCATCTGTCG
>CAJQPC010000208.1 GCA_905480105.1 uncultured bacterium
GAGGCTTCTGGCAGCTGGGTGTAGCTGTCGTAGGCGAAGTACAAGCCGACGCCGATGACGGCCATCAGGCCAATGGCCATGGGGAGTATGTTGCGCTTGGGGGTGTCGTCTTCCTCGTAGAGGTCGTCGGTGTTGCCGCCCTGCAGCAGTCCCTTGAGCTGTGGGAGTTCGGTCGCGTAGAGCCAATCGCTTGCCCCAGGGGGCTGGATCATATCCGTTTGGGTGACCTTGCCCTCGAGGGCGAGCTGCTTGAGCTCGTCCAAGTCTGAAGCTGAGAACTGACGGTCACCTTGTGACACGAGCCATCGGGCCATGTTGACGTACTCCTACGCGCGCGATGCACGCATGATGTTTCTACTTCCTCCGGCTTGCTTAGGTCAACTTGCTGGGGCTTCTTATGGTGTTGGTTGACCCAAGTTTCACGTCTTGACCCTCACGAACTTGGGCTCTGAAAGTTGACGCTGGGCCCCTGAGAAGCAAAGGAGGTGACATGCCATTTACTCCTCTGCGTTTGTTGCTGGTCCACGACTCCATGAAAGGCCTGACCCCCAAGGTGGTGCCCGACATGGTGCGTCGTCTGGAGCAGCGCGCTTTTTTGGTGGACGTCTACGATCTGGAAGATGTGCCGTCCGAAGTGGACCCCTTTGATTACGCCGGTGTGATCTTGGGCACGCCCACCTTTGGGCTGGGGTGGAAGGGCGTGGGCCCCACGCAGGCTCTCACGGACTGGGTCAAAGCCCAAGGCGGCTTGGATGACATCCGCATAGCGGCCTTCTGCGTGTTCCAGGCGCGCGCCGGAAATACCCTGCGCAACCTGCGGCAGCTTTGCGTGGACGAGGGTGCGAATGTGGTGGTGGCTCAACCATACGGCTTGTTAAACCTGGAAGAAGAGGCGCACGTCTTGCCTGCAGAGTGCATGGTGCGCATCCGATAGTGGTCCGCCGGAGTGGACGGCAGCTCTGGGACGTACGGTGTCTGAGATCTCCATCCGGTGCCGCTGCTCCTGGGCAATCCCTTGCTGTGTGGTGTGTTGCGCCAAAACACCCACGGTCTCTTGCCCGATAATGTGGGTGTCAACAGCAGCGACGTGTCCCTGTCGAAGAACACTGTTTCCGACAGCGAAGACTGCATCGGCAATAAAAACCCGGTCTCCTGAGTGGTGTGTGAGCGGCGCCCTACCCTGAAATGTGAATTGGGAAGCGGGGTGTTGTTCTCGGAGCCAGCAGCGTGTCCGTGACCTGTGGAGCTGTCCCTGGCAGCGGAAATGGTCTATTGGTACGGGCTGGAGCAGGGACAGCCCGCCAACCCGTCCACCGGAAAAGATACGCAGAACCAGGTTATCTGAGCTTAGGGTTCTCTGGCGATGAGCCTCAGGTCAGCAGTCCGCGGTTGACTTAAAACAGCGACGCCAGCGCTTGACCGGTTGGGCTGTCTGACTGCGCCACGTGCTCCGGGGTGCCTGTGGCCACAATGTAGCCTCCTCCGCTGCCGCCCTCTGGCCCCACGTCAATGATGTGGTCGGCGTTGGCGATGAGCTCGGGGTGGTGCTCGATGACGATGAGCGTCGCCCCAGCATCCACCATGGTCTGGAGCACGACGACCAGCTTGGCCACGTCGTCCATATGCAGTCCGGTTGTGGGCTCGTCTAAGACGTAGACCACATTCTCCGTCTTGCCGCTTAGCTCTCGTGCCAGCTTTAGACGCTGGGATTCGCCGCCGCTTAATGTGGTGACGGACTGGCCCAGCTTCAGGTAGCCAAGGCCGACGTCCTGCATGGCCTGGAGCACGCGGCGGAGGCTGCGGTGGGCGGAGAAGAACTCAAGGGCTTGCTCCACACGGAGTTCCAGGACGTCGGCGATGCTCAGGCCCTTCCATTTGGCGGACAAGGTGGCGGCGTTGTAGCGCCTGCCCTTGCATTCCTCGCACAGCACCCAGACATCCGAGAGGAAGTGCATCTCCACCAAAGTAAAGCCACGGCCCTCACACTGAGGGCAGCGTCCTGTGGCGGCGTTGTAGGAGAAGCGTCCCGGCCCCCAGCCATTCACCTTGGCCACCGCTGTGTTGGCGTAGAGCTTCCGGATGCGGTCCATCATCTTGGTTGTGGTCGCCGGGGTACTGCGCGGCGAGCCAGAAAGTGGCCTTTGGTCCACCACAACCACCTTGGTCAAGCTGCTGGGAATGTTGGCCTTGGCCACCGGGGCGGGGGGCGCGCTCTTGCTCTTCTTGGACTGGATGGCTGGCACCAAGCACTCCATCACCAGGGAACTCTTCCCGGATCCGCTCACTCCGGTCACAACGGTCAGGCAACCCAGCGGGAAGCTGGCGTTGACCTGGTGTAGGTTGTTCGCGTAGGCGCCTTGGAGCTGAATGAGTCTGCCCTTCGTGCGCCGGTGAGTCGGCTGTGGAATCGCAAGGGCACCGCTCAAGTACCCTCCCGTGAGCGAGGCTGGATTGGCCATGAGCTCCGCCGGTGAGCCTTGGGCCATGATGTTGCCGCCGGCCTCTCCAGCACCAGGACCCATGTCCAGTACAAAGTCCGCCTGCAGTATGGTCTCGGCGTCGTGCTCGACCACCAGCACTGTGTTGCCCAGGGATTTTAGGCCCTGGAGGGTGCCCAACAGGCGCTGGGTATCCCTGGGGTGCAAGCCGACCGTGGGCTCGTCCAGCACATAGATGCAGCCGGTCAGACCGCTGCCGAGCTGTGTTGCCAAGCGAATGCGCTGCGACTCCCCACCGCTCAGGGTGCGGGCAGCGCGATCCAGGCTCAGGTAGCCCAGGCCCACATCCACCATGAACTGCAGGCGGCCACTGACCTCGCGCAGAGGTTGTTCTGCGACCCGTCCTTCGGCATCCCCCAGGTCTAAGCTCTGCCAGAAGGCGAGTGCGTCGATGACCGTCAGCTCCGTCGTCTGGGTGATGCTCTTGCCCTGGATGGTGATCGAAAGGATCTCCGGCCGCAGCTTGCCACCCTTGCACTTGGGACAGATGCCCTCTTTTCGCAGCCAGCTCACATCACTGCTCCACGCATCCAAGATGGTGTTCACACCCTCCCACTCGAAGGTCTCGACCACACGGTTCTTGGTTTTGCCCCACTGCTTGCTCCAGGTAGCGGTCAGCTCCACGCCCGCCAAGCCGTAGAGCAGTGCGTCGATCTGCATCTCGCTGTAGGTCTCTACGCGATCCCCGAGCTTTAGACCCAGCTCCTTGAGCAAGGCCTGGATTCGTCCACGCTGCTTTTTAGAGCGCTTCAGCACCGAGGCCACCCTGGGGTCGAGAGCCGCCCACAGGGCCAAGTGGGGCTTGGGCATGAGCAGTCCTGGGTCCACGCCCGTCGCCAGCCCCAGGCCATCGCAGGTGGTGCAGGCACCCACCCAAGAGTTGAAGGAGAAGTGCCGCGGGGTGAGCTCGGGCGGCAACACTGGCCCGTGGTCTGGGCAGGTAGGTCGCTCGGTGAGTAGCAGCTCCTGCCCGTCTTTCTGGCGGTACAGCGCCTTGCCTTTGGCGCGTGCGTAGGCGCTCTGGAGAGCCTCGCTCAGGCGACTGCGCGGCGTTTTTTCTGGCGCGACCCGGTCGATGACCAAGGTAGCGCCTTGAGCCAGCAGTTCAGCGGATTCTTGTTCTTCGAGAAGCACTTCTTCCTGGCCGTTGAGCAGCCGCAGAAAGCCCTCTTGTCGCAGTCCCGTGCGCGCTTCTTCGGGTGCCTCGAAGGGGGGGAGCTGGGCACAGATCCACCCGCGGCCGGCCTCTCTCTGCAGGGCCCGGGCACCCTGACTTGGCGAGAACCCAAGCACATCCTTGCCACAGTGAGGACAGTGCGGCTCGCCAATGCGGGCAAAGAGCAGGCGCAGGTAGTCGTAGATCTCCGTGACCGTGGCCACCGTCGAGCGAGGGTTGCGTCCCGCCCTTTTCTGGTTGATGGCGATGGCTGGCGCCAGGCCCTCGATCTTTTCCACAGGCGCCCGGTCTAAACGACCCAGGAACCGCCTGGCGTATGTGCTCATGCACTCCACGTACCGGCGCTGCCCCTCGGCAAAGATGGTGTGGAAGGCCAGGCTGCTCTTGCCGCTGCCACTAGGTCCAGTGACCACCGTGAAGCTCCCTTGAGGGATGCGCACGTCGATGCTCTTGAGGTTGTGGCAGCTCACGCCGGTCAGCACAAGGTCGCTCTGTTGGGCCGTGCGTTTGACCCGCTTGGGCTTGAACTGGGTGGGTGGGCCACCAAACTCGGGTAGGGCCGCCAGAACCCGGCCAGTGGGCGTGTCCAGTGTCGCGATGTGCTCCGGCGTTCCGCTGCCCACCAAGCGCCCGCCAGCGTCTCCACCCTCCGGGCCCATGTCCAAGACGTGATCGCACACTTTGATCAGGTCCAAGTCGTGCTCAATAATGAGCACCGTGTTGCCCTTTTCTACAAGGCGCTGAAGCGCCTGATTGAGGCGCACCACATCCTTGAAGTGCAGGCCGGTGGTGGGCTCGTCCAAAATGTACAGGGTCTTGCCTGTTCCTGGACGCCTCAGCTCACTGGCCAGCTTGATGCGCTGGGCCTCGCCGCCACTCAGAGTCGTGCTGGGTTGCCCCATGGCGACGTAGCCCAACCCGACGCTGACCAGGGTATCCAGTGTGCGTGCCAAGCCCTTGTGGCTGGAGAAAAACTGGGCTGCATCCGAGATGGACATGGCCAGGATCTCGGTGACGTTCTTGCCCTTGTACCGAACCTCGAGTGTCTCCTCGTTGAAGCGCTTGCCGCCGCATGCCTCGCACTCAACCTGTACGTCCGCCAGGAACTGCATCTCGATGGTCTGAACGCCGGCCCCTTGGCATTCCTCGCAGCGGCCGCCGGCCACGTTGAAGGAAAATCGGCCGGGCTTGTAGCCACGCACCTTGGACTCCGGTAGCGCCGAGAACAGCTTTCGGATGTGATCAAAGGCCTTGGTATAGGTCGCAGGGTTGCTGCGGGGTGTGCGCCCGATGGGCTGCTGATCAATGACGATGACCTTGTCAATGTGCTCCAGTCCCTGGATCTCGTCGTGGTCGCAGGGCCCCACACCCTTGGACGTTGGGTAGAAGTGTCGGGTGAGCACCCGCTCCAGAGTCTGCACGATCAGGGTGCTCTTTCCGCTGCCTGAGACCCCCGTCACGCAGGTCATTGTGCCCAGTGGAATGGACACGCTCACCCCCTTGAGGTTGTTGCCTCTGGCGTTCACGATGCCAATGGCGTGGCCATTGCCTGGGCGGCGCTCTTTCGGCAAGGCCAGGCTGTCCAAGCCGTGCAAGTAGCGTGCAGTGGAGCTGTGTTTTCCGGCAAGGGTGCTGGGGTGACCCTGGGCCACGATTTGTCCACCCAGGACACCAGCCCCTGGACCCACATCCACGACGTAGTCTGAGACCTCCATTGTCTCTCGGTCGTGCTCCACCACCAGCACCGAGTTTCCCTGGTCCCGGAGACGCAAGAGGGTCTTGAGCAGGCGCTGGTTGTCACGTGCGTGCAGGCCGATGCTGGGCTCGTCCAAGACGTAGGTCACGCCCTGAAGGCCCGAGCCCACCTGTGCTGCAAGGCGTATGCGCTGGGCTTCTCCGCCCGACAGGGTTGTAGAGCCACGGTTCAGGCTGAGGTAGCCCAGGCCCACGTCGTCCAAGAACTGAAGGCGATCTTGGATTTCCCGGAGTACCTCTTTGCCCACAAGTCGCTCGCTGCCTTGGAGCTCAACAGACTGGAAGAAAGCCAGGGCATCGCCCACCGTCGCCGACGACAGCTGACCGATGTTCTTCTCCCGAAAACGAACGCCCAGCGCGATGGGATTCAGGCGCTGACCTTCACAGGAGGGGCAAGCCACCCGGACCCGAAACTGATCGAAGGGTTTATGCTTGGTGAAGTGGTAGACGTGCTCCACAGCCGGCGCCACGCCGCCCCACTGGCGGGTGCGCTTGTCCGTGCGGTTTCCCCGGTCGATCACCGTTGTGTAGGCGAAGTCGATCCCTTCGCCCAAGAGCAGAGCGTCCTGGACCTCTGGACTCTGCTTGGCCCACGTCTTTCGAAGATCAGCCCCAACGTGCTTGGCTGCTTCTAAGAGAATCTCCTTTGTGATCGACGAGAAAGCAATCTTGTCGCTGCTCCCAAAGACTCGAAAACATTCCGGCAGCTTGGCTTGTGGGTTCACCATGCGGTCAGGCTCAAAGCCCACGAGCTCCCCCAGGCCGGAGCACATCGAGCAGGCGCCCTGTGCTGCATTGAAGCTGAACAGGCGAGGCTCCAGCTCCGGGATGTTCACCTGCGGATGATTGGGACAGCCACGGTCGGAGGAGAAGTGAAGAACTTTTTCGTCTTTGCCATCTATCAGGGCGGAGATCAGGCCCTTGGACAGGGCCAAACCTCGCTCTACCCCTTCGACCATGCGCAGGCGGGACTCAGGATTTACCTTGAGGCGGTCTAAGACAAGCTCGATACTGTGTTTCTCGTAGCGTGCGAGAACGATGTCCTGATCCAATCGGCGGATCTCCCCATCGATGCGCGCGCGCACCCAGCCGGCCTCTCGCAGGTCGGAGAGCTCTTTGCGGTACTCGCCCTTTCGGTCCTGCACCAAAGGCGCCAGCAGAACCAAGCGGGTGTTGACCGGCAACTCCAGGAGGCTGTTTACTATCTGGCCGGGTGACAGGGAGGTGATCGGCGTGTCGCAGTCCGGGCAGTGGGGGGTGCCTAAACGAGCGACCAGCAAGCGCAGGTGATCCAAGATCTCCGTGACCGTCCCGACAGTGCTGCGGGGATTCCGGTTCACAGTCTTTTGGTCGATTGAGATGGTCGGGGACAGGCCCGAGACCCTGTCCACTGGTGGCTTTTCCATCTTGCCCAGGAACTGCCGTGCATAGCTGGACAGCGACTCCATGAAGCGGCGCTGACCCTCCTGGTAGATCGTATCGAAGGCCAAAGAACTCTTGCCGCTTCCGCTCAAGCCGGTGAACACCACCAAGCTGTCTCTGGGCAGGTCCAGGTCTACACCCTTGAGATTGTGGACGCGGGCACCGACCACCTGGATGCGGTCAGATGGAGTGGGTTTGTCGTTCATGCCTTGCCTCTAACACTGAACGTCTGTTCTGTCTTTGGGCCTGATCAGCCCCGATTGGCCAAATTGACTCAGCGCTTGGGGGGGGAGCTACGCTGCGTCCGAGACCCGGTAGCCGGGCGGGGGATGGGCGCGTTTGGACGGGCTTTTTGCTTTCGGGGAGCCGGTCCCGGGGGGCCCATCTCTTGCTCTTTCTCCTTGCGCCATGGGATGCGAATACTGGGAGACGGACTGCCTGAATTGGCCGCAGGCGCGGTCAGATGGGCGGGGACCCCTGGGATATCCTCAGGTTGCAGGTAGTGGCCCCTGTACTCTGGGGCAATCTTCGTGCCTTGGGGTTCTTCCGGAGTCCAGCTTGGGTCGGGTAGACCCACTTGCCAAGACCAGAGCTCAAAGGGGGCGTCTTCGGCCAGTAGCGTTGCGCCAGGCATCGATTGTACCCGCCGCAGAGTGTCGGGCTCCCGGTTGTCGATGAGAGCATGTGTTCCCGCTGCCAAGCCCAAACCGGGGGCCTTGTTCCGGAGAGAACCGTTCAGTGTGTAGGCCACGCGTCGGTCGGCCACCACCAAGCTCAAGCGCACTGGCACGATGGGGATGGCGGTCGGCGGGAGTTGGGCTGCCAGCGCCCAGGCTGGATGGGTCCAGGCCGGAGAGTAGCGGCCAAGGAGCAGTGCGTTTTTTTGGCTGAACACCCCAAAGCGAGTGTAGATGGTCAGGAAAAGCAGGACGAAGAGCCCGGCGATGCCCGCTAGACGGGCTGTCCCAGATACCCGCAGGGCCGCTACCTTGGACAGCAACCAGCTCGCTCCTCCGATCGAGGCCACCACCCCAAAGGCCAATCCCGGCGCAACGTGGTGGCTGTGGCCGACCCAGCTCCGGTCTACTGCGTGGCCAGCGGGAATACTCATGTGAAACAGGGCCAAGGCGCCGCTCACCAGCATAGGCATGGGATTCAGTAGGCCCCACACTCCTGTGGGCCAGGCCAAGTCCAGATAGAAGCTCTCTAAGCCGCTCCACCCGTCCAGGAAGATCACTGGACCGGTCCCTCCTAAGCCGCCCACAGCGTTGCTCAGGGGCATTTGGTAGTCGGCATCTGCTGCGGGGGCCATGGCATCGCTTATGGCAATCCAGCCCGCCGTTATCAGAACGCAGAGCCCCAGGTTTAAAACCCAGCGTCTCCAGTGGGGAGCTCGCCATCCCCCCGGTGGCCAGATCAAGGCCATCACCAAAATCAGCGGGGTGGTCTCTTCTCTGGGCATCAGAGCACACAGGGCTGCAAGGGGAACCCAAGCCCAGTGGGCGCGCAAGGACCAGGCTAAAAACAGTAGAGCTGGCAGGGCCAACACCAGGTCTTGGTAGTCCTGCATGGCCATGGCCATCACCGGTGGGGTTCCCAGGTAGATCAAGGCGCCAAGAGCCCAGCCCACCGGATGTTTCAGACCCTGACGGCCCAGGCCCATCGCGGGGATCACGCCAGCCAGAATGGTGAAGATCTGAAAGCGTGCCAGACCCAGGCTGCTGGGATTGAGCTGGTAGAACCAGGAGGCAAGGAAGATCGTACCGCTGCGGTGCCCGCTCCAGGCCCAGGCGTCGGCATAGCCCCTGTGAATGGTCTGCTCAAAGACTCCGTGCATGGCCAAGTTGTGCACAATCTGTTGGTAAGCCGCGAAGGCGTAGGTCTCCACGGTCTGAAGGGCGGCTATGCGGGCCCAGCTGGTAGAGAGCGCCACCTGTGCCCACATCCAGGCCATCAGGACACAGGCCAGCAGGCTGAGGAGTGTCAGGGGCCATCCACCCGCTGGGGTTACCCAAGCAGCTTTGAGTCGTGCACGCACGCCCAGAGGCTACAGCAGATGCCCGGAGGTTGCGTCAACGCAGTTCGGTTTTTCCGGTTTGGGTCTCGCCGTACAGCACCCCATCTCCAGTAGCCGGTAGCACCCCCAGAACCCGACCCTGTGGCCCCAGTATGGCCGAGCGTCCGTAAAAGCGCACGCCTCGCTCCGTGCCCCAGCGATCTGACGCCACCATCCAACCTTGCCAGCCGAAGAGACGCATGCGCCAGTAAGAGAGGATGTCCAGGTCTTCGTCCACCCAGTTTGTACAGAAGGCAACCACGTCCGGCTGCTTTACACGTAGGTGCAGGCCAAAGCGGTCGTCGTTCAGATCCATGCAGATTGCTGGGGTCAGGCGACCCAGGGAGCCGGCTTGTATCACTGGTCGATCCTCGCCAGCTTCAGCCCAGGTCTCGTCCAACTCGTAGAGCAGCACTTTGCGGTAGCAGTTGACCAGCTCGCCGCTTGGAGAGATCGTCATTGCGCTGTTGTAAAGGGCATGATTCCCGCTCTCTGCGAAGCCGCAGACCACCCAGGCTCCCAGAGTCTTGGCACACTCGCTGAGCATTTGGAATGTAGGCCCACGGGCTTTTTCAGCCAGGGGGCGGATCTCCTCTGCGTTTTCGAAGACGTAGCCGGTCGTGGCCATCTCCGGACACACCACTAGGTCGACATCCTCAGCGCGCAGGACCAAGGCACGAAGTTCCTCCCTGGCCTGTTCGGGGCGGCCGTGGGGCGGACGGTATTGGACAGCTGCGAGTTTCATTTTTGTTCAGGGAGGCGACCCTCGTGCCTGAATGTAATCCTAAGGCCAAGCGTCCCGCATTTTATGATCTTCCTCATTTTCATCTCTTGCAGTCCGGCCTTCGAAGCAGACTTCGAAGACAGCCAGCCCGTGAACGCTGGTTGGTCGGCCGATGCCAAGTCCGCTGGCCAGGGCACGGTCGCACCGGGTCAGGTCTTGCGGGTGCCCTTTCAAGCACGTCTTTCAGGGGTGCCCGATTGCCGAGGGTGTGTGGTGGAACATGAGGCGGACCTCCAGGTCGAGGTTCACCTTCCTGAGACCCTGAGCACGCCGCTTAATCTCAGCTTGATGAGAAGAGGCGAGATCATCGTTGCGCGCACAGTGGTTGATACCGACCATGCCCTGCTTAGCACCTCGATCTTTGAGGGCTGCGTCCGGGACTGCGTCGAGTCGTTGGAGTTGGTGGTCGACGCCCAGGTCCTCACGGAGCTCTCTTGGCGTGCCACCGGTCGATCCGTGAGCACACACGATCAGCAAGGCTGGAGTGTGAAGGACGCCAGCTTAGAGCTGAACACGCGCTAACGGCCCTGACACCCTTGGATAGTTGGCCTAATCGAGGGGATAGTGTCCGGCTCAGTCCTGGTGGCCCCCCTCTCGCTTGCCCCAGTCTCTTGTGGCTGCGATGCGCAACATTCGAAGGGCCGGCAGCACGCATTCGGTGTTCGTGCTTGGCCAAACTGAGCTGTTGCGGTGCGATAAATGGATGTCCAGTTCGGATCTGGTCAGTGGTCTCGGCGGCGAAAGAGCAGTCCGGTCAGCGCGAGCACCCATACAAGACCACCGCTGCCACCCACCAGGCTGCTGCAGCCCCCGGAGGGCTCGGCGTTGGGACCCAGTCCATCCCCGATTCTGGGGTCGGTCTGGTTGCCCGGATCGTCTGGATTTCCTGTCTCCTGCGCTTGGTCTTCGACCCACAACTCAGAGCAACCTCTGCCCATTAGGTAGCTGCCGGTAGCTGGGAAGACTCCAGAAACTGCGTCATTCTCCCATGAGAAGTAGTAGGCGCTGCAGTCTGCGTCACTCTTAGGCATGGCCACTTCAGTGGACCAGACCCCGTTGTCCTGGTCGCCGTATGTCAAGGCCATGGTGTAGTCCGCGCCATCCAGCCAGAGCACAAGCTCAGCCCCTGGCTTGCCCTGATAGTCCACCCAAAAGGTGACCTCTTGCCCGGTGTCGGGCTTTTCGGGTTCGTGCAGGCCCATGGCGATATCACTCTGGGTATCTGGGCTGCCAGCCCCAAAGTCCTGGGTCATGTACTCCCCGGAGACGCCTGTCCCCAGCTCCACGAAGAGTGAGGTCATGATGTTCTCTCGGTGGCCGGTCGTGGAGCACATCCATCCCTGAAAGACCGAGCCAGACAGACCGTAGTTCCAGGCGATGTTCTCGCCGATGGCTCCTTCGCTGTAGACCGCTGTGACGCGTTCTCCGAAGCTGGTTCCGTCCGAGCTGCTGTGGTCCAGAACTCCGTTCTCGTTCATGTCCTGGCTGTGTAGCCGGGCGATCTGGTTCAGAGGACGGGAATAAAAGAAGGGGGCCTTTGGGGTCTTTTCTTCTTCGGAGAAGTCTTTCTCGAAGTTGCAACCTCCTTGCCGGTACTCTTCCGTAAAGGCCTGGGGGTCTACACGAACCATGTTGGTGTACATGTGCAGCGCCCGATCCTCCCAGTTGGGGTGGTCCTGGGAATCTACGTCACCGTATCCGGCTAAAGCAGTTGGAATAAGCAGTAAGATCACGAGAGAGCCTTCCAAGAATCAACGGTTATTTTGAGCGCGGTCTCACGCAGCTCTTGATGGGTTTGCACTCAGGCTTTTAGAAATGGCTTGAGCAGCCACTCTCGGGTCAGCTCGGCAGTGCGTTCGTAGCCCTTCTCGATGTCCGCCACGACCAGCTTCTCCACCCGGCTGCCCATCAAGGGGATGCTCGCGGTGATCTCGCCGCTCACGATGCGCTCCACTTGTTCAGGCCCCACTGCGCGAAGCAGAAAGTCGCCTTTGGAGCGGACTCGGTCTCCCATGACGTCCGGCACGACAGTCCAGAACATCTTGAGCTCGTTGAGCTTCCAGCGCTGTTCCTGTACGTAGGTCATTTTGTCACGCCCAACGGCTCGAGCCATGGCCGGAGGCAGCATTTTATCAGGAGTAAAGCGGATCTTCCGGGTTAGCTCTCGTGCAGTTTTACGTTCGGAGAGCAGCTCACGACTCAACCCAGACTGTTTGTCCACCGCGTCCTGGTAGTCTGCATCCAGGACCAAGTCCCAGAGGCGTTGAGCGCTGCAATCGAAGCGATGGCGGATGTGCATCTTCATGAGGTGTCCGGGGCACGTGCTGTGAAGCTACGTAAGGACTATTCTGCCCACCTGCGAGAATGAGGCCCCTATGTTCCTGATGCTGTTCATGTCTGTCGCCCAGGCTGAAATCCCGGTGGCCCCCGCACCGGACTGTGCCCAAGACAATCAGAGCGCGTGCATTCAAGAGCTGCCCGGGGACTGGCGTTTGTATTCCTGGGTGCCCGATGGTGCCGAGGAGACCCTGCGTCCGATCGAGCTGGAACTGGGTGCTGGCATTGGTGCGGATGTGGCCTGGCAGACTCACACCGGGCGCTTTGATCAGATCGTTGCCGTCCTGGACAGCGGTATCCTCTGGGAGCACAGCGACCTTCGGAACAAGGTCTACCTGAACATCGCGGAGCTGCCCCAGCCTCAGAACGCTGCCGGCGACACCTTGGACTACGACGCGGATGGGAACGGTCTGGTCAACATCCAGGACTATGCCGATGATCCCCGCGTGTTCATCGATGCGGGCGACGACAGGGGCGATGCCGTCTTGGACCCAGGGGACTTGATCGCGTCCTTCTCCGACGGGGTGGACGATGATGGGAACGGATACATCGATGACATCGCTGGCTGGGACTTTTTTCAGGGGGACAACAACCCCTTCTCCGACTGGGACGACGGCTACGGCACCCACGGAACAGGCGTGGCGCGAGACGCTACGGCCGAGGCCAATAACGGTGGCACGGTAGGCATCTGTCCGAACTGCTCTGTGCTGCCTGTACGCACCGGCGACAGCTTCATTACGGATGGCACCCGCGCGGGCCAGGGCATCGCCTTCGCTGTGGACTCTGGAGTGGCCTCGATCGCTATGGCAATGGGGGCCCTGACCCACGCCCAGCACACGACTGACGCGATGGCCTATGCCACAGATCAGGGAGTGGTCCTGGTGGTCGCTGCAGCCGACGAGAACTCCTACCACCACAACCAGCCGGCCATGATCCACGACGCCATCGTGGTGATCAGCGTGCGTGAGGAGGGAAGCAACGAGTCCAAGACCTACAGCTTTATGAACTTCTTCGGCTGCAACAACTTTGGTCCGCGCTTAGATTTTGTCTCGGGAACGACTGACTGTGCCACCGGAGCGGTCGCCAACACGGCCGGTGCAGTGGGTTTGATTCAGTCCGTCGCCATGGACGAGCTTGGCGAGCGCCTCAGTCCGGCCCAAGTCAAGGCCTTGCTTCAGGCCAGCGCCGACGATGTCTATTTGACCGTCGAGGAACTCGATGAAGCCGACACTTATCCCTCCAGTCCGGGATGGGACCCCTTCTACGGCCATGGGCGGGTGAACGTCGGGCGGGCCGTTGGGATGATCCTGGATGACGAAGTACCGGCCGAGGCCACGATCGACGGACCCGAGTGGTTCAGCGTGTTTTATGCCGACCGAGACCAGGACCCTATCTTTGAGATTCAGAGCACCGGGGAGAGTTGGACCGTGTCCTGGGGGCAGGGCTGGGAGCCTGAAGATTGGATTGAGTTGGCCAGCGGATCCGCTGCCACGGAGACCTTTTCCCTGCCCCTGAGCGATGTGCCCACCGCGGCCATTCCGGATCCTGTTGGAAACGAGGCCACCGTGCGTCGGGTGGGCCGTGTGCACGCCCCAGCTGTCACCCTGCTGCTGCAAGTCACCAACGACTTGGGACGAGTGACCCAGGCCAGGCGTACGGTCTTTGTTCACGATGACCCAGACCTTTTGCCAGGCTTTCCCATGTACTTTGGCGCGAGCGGGGAGTCGTCTCCTGTGCTGGCAGATCTGGATGGGGATGGTGACTTAGAGGTCATCGTAGGCAACGCCAATGGTGCAGTGCATGCCATTCAAGGCGATGGAAGCATCTTGACGGGCTGGCCGGTGCTCACGGACGTCGACGACGACTTTGTGAGCCACGAGGATGCTCTGGCCTACGCCACGGGTGCTGTGGACGGTCAGTCTGGCGACGGCATCTTGGCTGCCTTGGCAGTGGGAGATCTGGATGGCGATGGTGCGCTGGATGTGGTGGCCGGCACCCTGGAAGGTCGGATCTATGTGTGGGGAGCCGATGGTTCCCTGCGGGATGGATTCCCGGTACGCGTGGACCCCGTCGATATCAGCCTCTTGGACCGCTACGTCACCTTGGATGAAGTCATCATCGGCGCGCCGACGCTCTTCGACATGGACGGGGACGGTGATCTGGAGATCCTGGTCGCAGCTGGCGACTCTCAGCTCTATGCCTGGCACCACGATGGGGCAGGCGTAGACGGCACCCCTAAGGTGCTGTGCCACCCGGACAACTGCGGAACTCATGCGCGCCGCATTGTGGCTAGCCCCAGCATTGGGGATGTGGACGGTGACGGGGACCTGGACATCGTTGTGGGCACCAATGAGACCCTGGACGATGGCAAGTACAGCGTCACGCACGCACTGGACGCCCAGAGCCTCGATGCACTTCCCGGCTGGCCGATTCAGGTCGTTGGCCTCGGTATCTCCAATACCGCTGCCCTTCTGCCCCTCATCGGAACTGGACATCCGTCCTCCAACGCGCTCGGTGATTTGAACGGCGACGGAGCCGACGAGATCGTGGACATGGTGGTGCTTGGTCAGCCCAAGATTCGCACTGGAGATGGTGAGATTCTGTTTGAGCCTGGCACCTTTGTGGACGCCTACGGTCCAGGGTCAAACCTCAATGAGCGCAGCTTTGTCGGCTTGAGTGGCAACCCCGCTTTGGGCGACATGGACGGTGATGGCACCCCAGACCTCATCATTGGTGGGGCCGGACTGAACGCCCTGGCCAGCTTGGTGCTCACCCAGTCCATCGACTCCCAATTCGCTGTGGGTGGCTGGTCGGGGGCGGATGGCACTTCGCTCAATGGTTGGCCTCGTCAGCTGGAAGACTTCCAGTTCCTGACTGCTGCTGCGATGGCGGATCTGAGCGGGGACGGCAAACCCGAGGCGGTCTACGGAAGCGCCGGATACATGGCTTATGCTTGGGACGAAGAGGGCGTTCAACCCGAAGGATGGCCCAAGTTTACCGGTGGGTGGATCATGGGCAGCCCGGCCATTGGGGACATTGACGGCGATGGCTACTTGGATGTTTTGGTGGGTACCCGAGAGGGCTATCTCTTCGCCTGGAGCACCCAAGGTCCAGCGGACCAGCCGGTTCAGTGGCAAAGCCTCCACCATGACGCTGCCAACACCAGCAACGTCGCGACCGAGATTCCGACTCAGGCCGGCCCTGAGCTGGGCTGCCGCAGGGGTTGCGGACGCCAGGAGAAGGGCTACGGCGGGGGAGGAGGCTTGGCCTTTGTGGTGCTACTGGGCCTGGGTCTGATGCGTAGGCGGCGCGATCGGGACTGACCCATGTGCGCCAGCCTCTCAGCCCTGGGTGATGCGCACGGACTTTTTCTTGCCGCGCCAGACCACCAAGGCGCCATCCACCAGATCTTCAAGCGTGATTTTCTGCTCGTGTGAGCTGACCCCTTGGCTCCGATCGCTGCCGAGCTTGATGGAACCCTGTTGGATCTGACGTCGGGCCTCGCCTTTGGACTTGCAGAGATCGGCTTGAACCAGCACGTCCACTACCAAGGCTGGCAGCGCCACCTCAAGACAGGGCATGGCGTTTACAGCAGCGCCCCCGGAAAAGGCGGCCTTGGCACCTGCCTCGGCTTTCTTGGCCTGCTCCAAGCCGTGGGCAATGGAAGTGGCTTCGAAGGCCAGCACCTGTTTGGCCTGACGAATATCTGCACCCTTCAGAGCCTCGAGTTCTTCGATGCGCGCGATGGGCAAAAAAGTGAAGATGCGCAGGAGCTTGCCTACGTCACGGTCGTCTACGTTGACCCAGTACTGGAAGTAATCGAAGGGGGACATGCGCTCCGGGGACAGCCACACAGCGCCCTTGGCGGTTTTGCCCATCTTCTTGCCTTCGGCCGTGGTCAGCAGCGGGAAGGTCAGACCGTGGGCCTGGCCACCGTTGACGCGGCGGATCAGATCGATGCCGGCCACGATGTTGCCCCACTGGTCATCCCCCCCCATCTGCAGCAGGCAGCCGTAGCGGCTGTGCAGCTCCAGGAAGTCGTAGGCCTGGAGCACCTGGTAGTTGAATTCCAGCAAGCTCAGGCCCTTCTCCAGGCGCAGCTTGACCGAGGCTTTGGTCAGCATCGTGTTGACCGAGAAATGGCGTGCGACCTCTCTCAGGAAGTGCATGTAATTCATGGTGCACAGCCACTCGGCGTTGTTCACCAAGCGGCCTGCAGTGCTCGGCTCACTGTGATCGTCGTCACCGAGGGCGATGACCAGGTCCATCTGCTTGCGGATGCCCTGAAGGTTGTCATCGATCTGCTCTTCGGTGAGCATCGCCCGCATCTCGTCCTTGAAGCTGGGATCACCGACCATCGCGGTTCCGCCACCCAAGACAGCGATGGGCTTGTGCCCTGCCCGCTGCAGGTGAGCCATGGCCATCAAGGGCAGCAAGTGCCCAACGTGTAGTGAATCGGCTGTGGGATCGAAGCCAACGTAAAAGGTAACGGGGTCCTTGCCCGCCAGGATCTCTGGCACGTGGGCTGTGTACTGCTGGACTAAGCCTCGGGCCTGGAGGACTTCAAAGGCGTTCATTTTGGCTCCGTCGAAGGGTCGTGCAGCTATACCCTGCGCCGCCAGGGAGCAAGGTTCGCCGAAAAAGTCTGGTGTTTCAGCAGGGCTTCTTCCCTTGTTTTTCAACGGGTATGTGTCGGAAGATATCTTTCTCTTCACAACAGTGGCTACCTTTTCCGTACACTGGAAGAGCCCTACATAGGAGGTCATGTGCAATTCAACTTTCACTCTCCAGATCAGCTCTTCACGCCCCCGTTGCAGAAGTACTGTCGAGACAAGCTTGCCAAGCCGGTTGCCCGGCACAAGTTGGAGGAAGAGGAGGTTCGTTTTGAGATTGAGGCCGTAAAGCACGGTGACTCCACAGGTCTGCGGGTGCTTTTTCATCAGCCCGGTGTGCACATCACCGTTTCTACCCTGCATGCAGACGCGTACGGTGCGGTGGACCTAGCGGTCGATAAGCTCAAGCGTAAGCTTGGAGACACGGAAGAACGCCGCCGAGCCTTGGCCCGCCGAGGGCCCCTGCCCAGCTTGTCGGACGAGGTGGAGGACATCTTCACCGAGGATGAGGAAGAGGTCCTGCGGGAAATGGGTGCTCTGGACGCTGTCCTGAACCTCTGAACCAGCGTTGGTGGTCCCTGAGGAGCGCCAACCCCCAAAACAAAACACCCCCGGCCGATCGGCCGGGGGTGTTTTGTTTTAACGCCGGATTGCAGCAGTCAGGCCCCGAGGGGCCCCACTCATCTCAGCTGATTTCGTCGAGCGCCTTCTTGATCCCTTTTCGCTCTTCCTTCAGACCCGCCTGCTCGGCGACCTTGAGTGCAGAGTTCAGCACTGAGCGGGCGTTCTCAACCTCTCCATCGGCCGTCTGTAGCTTGGCCAGCTGCAGGCTGCCCACGACCAGCTTGCGTGTGTCCTTGGCCTTGTTGGCGTAGGGCAGCAGCTCGGTGAAGGCGGCCTTGGCCTCTGCCTTCTGTCCGGCGCGCTCAGCAGCCATACCCAGATTGAAGAGCAGCTCCTTTGCAAAGCCAGCATCGGCCTGGAGGTTGGCCAGGCTCTTGGCCCGGCGGAACAGTGCCAAGGCCTCGGTCTGGTTGCCGGTCATGAGGGTGAACAGACCCACGTTGTAGGTGTCCACAGCCACGAAGTTCTGCATCTTGCCTTGCTCGGTCACTTGCAGGACGCGCTTGGACCAAGTCAATGCATCGGCAAAGTTGCGCTGGGCGCCATGTGCCTGAGCCAGCAGGCTCATGGCTGCGCGCTGACGCAGTCCGTTTTGCAGTGCGCCGGCGATGTTCACGACCCGCTCCAGCACGCCGGTGGCCTTTTCGGCCTTTCCGCCAGCCAGCAGGACCTCTCCGTAGTTCAAGCCAGCTTCCAGGGCCAGGGCAGCCTGACCGGTGTTGCCAGCGATCTCGTTGGCGCGGGCGAAGTGCTCGCCTGCCTCGTCGAACTTGCGCTCGCGCTTGCGCACCAAGCCACGGATGAACTCCGAGTTGGCGGCAGTTTGAGGCAACACGGCTTTCTTGCCATCGGGGGTGTCGACCGTGCCCTCGCGGAGGGCGGTGTCCACCATCTCCAAGGCAGCGGTTGGGTTGCCGTCGGAGAGCTCGATCATACCCAGGTGGTTGTGCAGCTCTGAGACCTTGAGCTTGTCGCCCAGGGCGCGGTAGAGGGTCAGGCTGTCCTTGGCGCGGTCGCGGCCGCGGTAGAAGTCCTGCCGGCGGAAGTCCAGGCGGGAGCCCGAGAAGAGCAGCCAAGCCTTGAGCCGGCGGTCGTCGCGGGAGTCAGCCCATGCCAAGATCTCGTTGAACAAGGTCTCGGCTTGCTTCACATCGCCACCCTGAGCCATGCGGTCCATCAGGTTCATGTAGACGGTACGCTGCATGGGCTCGGGCCAGTCCACCTTGTCGTGGTACTTGATCATGTCTTGAACCATTCCCCAGAGCTGGGGGTTGTCCTGGGAGACAGCCATGGAGCGCAGCACAGCAGCCTGCTGAGGGGCGCCGGCCATGGCGTAGGCGCGCGCGGTCTTGACCACGAAGTCGTAACCGCGTGGGACCAGGAAGCGCTCCATGTAGGCGCCGGTGGACTTGGCGATGCTCTGGAAGCTCTCGTTGTTCTCACGGGCCCAAGCCAGGACGCCCTCTTGGTAGACCACGTTGGCAGCACGCTTGTTCTGCTCCTTGCGTCGACGGCTGGGCTTGAAGGCGTAGAGCCAGGTGTTCATGCCCTTGTTGAACTCGACCTCTTCGAAGAGCTCGCCGGCGGCGTCGAGCATGTCGTCGATGCTGTCGCGGTCGTAGCCGCCGATATCGGCCAGCAGGTTGCTTGGGAAAGTGGCGCCCAGGAGCGCAGCGCGAATGGCCACGTCGTGCAGGTCAGCAGCCCCGGCGTGGCGGCGCT
This sequence comes from uncultured bacterium, assembly GCA_905480105.1. Taxonomy (GTDB): domain Bacteria; phylum Myxococcota_A; class UBA796; order UBA796; family CAJQPC01; genus CAJQPC01. Next base: position 18,989 of record CAJQPC010000208.1, read on the forward strand.
TGCCTTCCTCTGCGGGGGGAGCGTCCTCCAGCTCTTCTTCGTCCACCGAAGTGGGCCAAAGGTTGGCGAGGGTCACGTCGGCCAAGTTGTTCAGCTTGCCCTGTTCGTCGAGCAGATCCACCAGGTCGGCAACAAAGCCCGGGCGGCCACTGGCAATGCGGGCCAGCTCAGCACTGTCTGCTGTTAGATCACGGCTGGCCAAGTATTTGCCGACCTCGTCCGCGCCCCAGGGCTCCAGGACGTGTACGGTGATTTCGGCTTCCCGGCGTGTGAGCAAATCCAGCACGGGGAGAGGCATCCAGGCCTTGTTCTCGTCGCTGCGCTCGCGGATGGCCAGAATCATGAGCAGCTTGCGGCTACCCAGGTCTTCGAGCAGAGCTTCGAGCAGGCCAGAGATGGCGACAGACTGGCTGGCGTGCAGGTTCTGCACTTCCATCAGCACAGGTACTTCGGCGCTTACTGCGCGGAGGATGTGCACCAGCGCCAGCACGGGGTTGTCCCGGGGCACGGTGATCTGGGCCTGGTCGCCTTGGACCTTTGGCTTGGACTTGATGCCTTGGATGAAGGCCTGCAGCCACTGCTGCTCACGCTTGTTGTGCTTGGTGAGTTGGCCGTTGATGACCGCTTCGATCTTGCCGGCCAACTTTGGGTTGCGTGTGATGCTGCCCAGGAGGTGAGCGTAGAGGCGCAACAGGGTGCGCATGCCCTCTTCTTCTTCGATGAGGGGTACGCGCCAGATCAGGCCCTCGAAGTCAGGAACAGCCCGAACGAGTTCGCCCACCAGGGCGCGCTTGCCGCCACCCAGGGGAGACTCCAAGACCACCGCGGAACCACTGCCGGAAACGGCGGCGTCCAGGTGCTTGCGGAGGACAGCAACGTCCGAATCACGGGCGACAAAAAGGGACTTGGTCTCGGCCACTGTGGGGCTCCTCAAATCGACGTAGGAAAGGGTGCTCTAATCCCCACAAGGCGAGGGGGAAGGCGAGCGGCGGCCGGGGAGTAACGCGCAGACCCGGCCTGGGCGAGAGCCCGGTGTTAAGGTGCAGACATAGAAGAGGAGCGCGCCGCCTATGGTCGCCAACAGCCGAGTCCTACTGCCTTTGGTCCTTCTCTCTCTCGTTGCTCTCGTGGGCTGCGCGGAGTCTGAGGAGGAAGATCTCTTCACCTGGAACGTCAAGGTGACCGGTGTTGACAACTCCTGCACGGAAGATGAATCCGGGTCCACCGAGAGCCTTACCGTGGGAGCTACCTTCGAAGGCAGCTTGGTCTCGTTGAAGGTCGTAGGCGATGAGAGCACCGACACTTTCGCCACCGGCAGTATCAGCGGCTGCACCGTCTCCTACGAGTCTCAGGTCGTGGGTGAGCCGGACCGCGCGGGCGGTCCTGTCCAGTGGGTGCTCAGCGGAGAGGCGGTCTTCCGTACAGGCGGTGAGGTCTGCAACATGGCCGAGAACGTCGCCGAGACCGCTGCCGACTTGGACGTGGACTTGGAGTCCTTCGACTACCTGAATGGCGCAGAGCCAGACGATGTGGACTGGGTCGGGCGCGAGATCTTCGAGGTTGTTGCGAGTGAGAACGAAGGTGTTCCAGTTGGCTGTACCTACACCAGCTTTGTGGCCGGGACCTACAACCCGTGAACAGCCCGGCCGAAAGCGCCCGGAACGCAAAGGACATCCAAGCGCTCAAGGCCCGCGTCGAGCAGGTGATCCGCGGAAAGTCCCAGGTCGTTGAACTGGCACTGGTCGCGGTGATCGCGGGCGGTCACATCCTGCTGGAAGATGTTCCAGGGGTGGGCAAGACCACCTTGGCCCACAGCTTGGCTTGTGCTTTGGGCGGCAGCTTCTCCCGCATCCAGTTCACCTCGGATCTACTGCCGGCGGATGTGGTGGGGACCTTGATCCTGGAGCCCGGTGCCGGAAGCCTGATCTTCAGGCCTGGACCGGTCTTTGCCAATGTTGTGCTCGCGGACGAGGTCAATCGCTGCACGCCCAAGACCCAGTCGGCCTTACTGGAGGCGATGGCGGAGGGGAGCGTCAGCGTCGACGGCACGAGTCATGCGCTGCCGGCGCCCTTCTTGGTCGTGGCCACCCAGAACCCTCACGACCACGGGGGCACCTTCCCGCTACCGGACTCACAGTTGGACCGCTTCCTGCTGCGCCTTTCTATGGGCTACCCCGACCGTGAAGCGGAGCGCGCAGTGCTGCGAAACGGGGGGTTTCGTCAGGCCGACCTGCAGCCTGCACTGGTTCCTGAGCGCATCGCAGAGCTGCTCAGGGCGGCCGAAGAGATCACGCTGCACCAGCAGCTCGAGGATTACCTCTTGGAGCTGGTTTCGCGCACCCGAAGCGATCCCCGCTTCGTGCGCGGCGTGTCACCGCGTGGCGCCGAGGCTCTATACCGAGCCGCCAAGGCGCTGGCGCTTGTGCGTGGTCGGGCCTTTGTTATCCCGGAAGATCTGCGCATCCTGGTCCTGCCCGTCTTGGCCCACCGGGTCATCCCGCGTGGAGAAGGCGTTGCTGCAGCAGAGCGTGCTTTCACTGGTCTTCTTGCTGAGCTGCCGCCACCGGCTTGAAGGAGGCTGGCTTGAAGGAGTCTGGCCTGAAACAGATGGGCGTGATGGAGTTGCGCCGCCGCTGGTCCCGTAGGGTGCACGTCCGACCGACCCCGCTGGGCTGGGCCTATTTGGGTGGGGTGTTGGGATTGACGGTGGCGGCCTTCAACACCGGCAACAACCTGCTCTACGTTGTGTTGGCGCTGCTGCTGGCCATCCTGGTGCTCCAGTCTGTCCTGGCCGAACTCAACCTGCGTGGTGTGCGGGTAAGCCGACAGCTCCCGGGTGAGGTCTTCGCCTTTGAGGCAGCCCATGGTGCCTTGGTAGTCTCCATGCCCACTACTCGCTTCCCTGCCTTTTCCCTGGAGATTCAGGAGATGGGAGAGGGCGAGGCTCGCGGTGCCGCACTGGCTGTCCCAGCCCAAGGCACTCAGGCTGTGCCTGTCTCTTGGACCTTCTCAGCTCGGGGAGAGGTCAGCTTGGGTGCGCTGCGCGTCTCCTCGACCTTTCCCTTTGGGCTGTTTCGACGCTACCGAGAGCTGGAGCTTCCCGGGACTTTGCTGGTCTACCCCCGACGCGGCTTACGCCCGACTGTCCGGCAGAGCGCAGACAAGCGGGGGAACCACGGCAGCGCCGGGCGAGCCGGTGGAGAAGGGGACTTTGTGGGTCTGCGGCCCTATCAGCCTGGCGACCCCGTTCGCACCATCCACTGGCCCAACTCGGCACGCGGAGTGGGCCCCTTGGTCGTTCAGCGGGCCATCGGACACGCCGAGGAGGTGTTGATCCAAGTGCCGGGCACCCCTGGCCGCATGGAGCAAGAGCTGGAGCGAGCCTGCGGAGAAGTGGTTCGTCACCTTGCACGTGGACATGCCGTAGGTCTGGCCCTGCCCTTGCGTCGCATTCGCCCAGGCCAAGGGCTTGTACACCGTCGCTGTCTGCTCGCGGCCCTGGCCACGCAGCCAGCGGAGTCCCCATGAGCTGGGTCTCCATCGTTTGGGCCCAGTGAGCCCGGCCAAGCTGCAAGCCAGGCTTGTGTTGGGTTTTGTGCTCACCGCACTGGCTAGCCTGTACTTTGTTGAGCCTCACGGTCTGCAGATGGCCCTGGCGGGTGTGGCCGGTGTCGCTCTGGCCCGAGCACGGGCTCGAACCCCTCCCAAGAGGGAGGTTTGGCGCATTGCCACTGCCCTGGTGCTCATTGGTGCTGTTCTCGGGCCCCTGATGCTCGGTGTGGGCTGGCTGGATGCCGTGACCGCTTTGGTGCTCTACCTGCTGATCCACCGCATCCGTACTGGGCGAGGTGCCAGGGACACCCACTTTGCGCTGCTCTTCGCGGTGATGATCCAGCTGCTGTCTCTCCACCGCAGCGCTGCGGTGGGCCTGGCCCTGGTCTTGGCCGTTCAGGTCGCCCTGCTCCCCGGCCTGCTCTTCCTCACCCAGCTGCAGGCGGTCGCTGAGCGCAATCGCTCCGTTGCTGGGAGCGTTCAAGGGCTGGGCAAGATGATCGGCGGCCTGGGGGTACTGGCTGGACTGGGCACTGCTCTGCTGTTCGTCTTTATCCCAAGAGTGGATGCTCAGATCTTGGCCGAGCTCGGCGATCAGCAGGAGCTTGCCGGATTCAGTGAACAGGTGGAGCTGGGTGATCTTGGAGAGATCAAAGACAACCCCCGGCGCGTCATGCAGGTGCGCGTCACCGACTCCAGTGGCAGCCCGCAGTGGGGGCCTTTCTACTTTCGAGGGCTGGCGCTCACCCACTTCGACGGCCGCCGCTGGACCCTAAGTCCGGAGCGCCCTGGCTTTCGCAGTGGGAACCCTTCCGTGCCCGTCCACAAGACGAGTTGGCTGCGCCAAGACATCCGCATGGAGGCCCTGGATGGCGCACCGGTGTTCGGCATCGCTCAGATCGAGCACGTGGTCAGCGAGGACGTGCTCTCGGTGCTGGGGACCGGGGACATGCGTTTTCGCGGTTCTGGAATCCCCAGAGACTATGTCCTCTTTTCAGATCCAGAGGCCCTGAGGGAGCAACCCGGTGACCTGGACGCGGCCCTTCAGCTCCCCGGTGACCTGGACCCTGAGATCATTGCATTGGCGGATCAGATTGCGGCGGGCACCACGGGTTCTTGGGACACCGCAGCGGCCTTGGAGCAGCAT
>CAJQPC010000209.1 GCA_905480105.1 uncultured bacterium
GCGCTGATCTGGGTGCACGGGCCTAATGACCAGGCCTTTGGCGAAATCTTCTCCCTTCTCCGAAGCTCAGACGCGATGTGCTGGCACGATAACGGCTGGCTAATTTACCTGGCGGATACTGGAGTCTCCGGATGTTCAGTCGTCCGTGAGCGCATCCTTTCCGAATTGCCTGAGGTGCAAACATTGGGCTGGACTGTTCAAGCGGGCCAAGGCTTGGTGCCCGATGTGAGAGGAATCATAGAGCAAGCAAGAACTCCCGGGCAGGCTCATTGACAGAGGCCACTATGCGGGCAAAGATAGGGGCCCGCCCCTACCTCTCGCCCGGTCCTTCCGCCATGGCCCACCTTGACCTGTCCGAACTCAAAGCGCGCCCACTTCCCGAGTTGATAGACCTCGCGCGCTCGAACAAGGTAGACCAGCCCAGTGGACTCACTCGGCAAGAGCTAATTTTCGAGCTCCTACGGGGGACGCGAAACGGACAGATCGTTGTGGGCGGGGGCGTGCTTGAAATCCTGCCCGACGGCTTTGGGTTCCTACGTGACGCAGCGGGCAACTACATGCCCGGCCCGGACGATATTTATGTCTCTCCGTCTCAGATACGCCGTTTCAACCTACGAAACGGAGACCGGGTCTCCGGCCACGTGCGCTCGCCAAAAGAAGGGGAGCGCTACTTTGCCCTGACCCGCGTCGAAGAAGTGAACAGCGCCGATCCAGATAAATCCAGGGACAAGGCACTATTTGACAACCTCACCCCTGTGTACCCCCGGACCAAGCTCAACTTAGACCAGCAAGCCAATCCGCTGATTCGGGCGCTGGACCTGTTGGCCCCGATGGCCCTTGGACAACGCGGTCTACTTCTCGGACCACATGGCCCAGCCCCGTCCGCGCTGCTCTGCGCCCTCGCCGAGGTGCTGGCCGACAATCACCCAGAACTGACCGTGCTGGTCTGCCTAGTGGACGCGCGCCCAGAGCAGGTGACGGAGCTTTCTCGAACGATGCGGGCGGAGGTGCTCTCCTCTACCTTCGACGAGCCCGCAGTTCGCCACCTCCAGGTCGCTGAGATGGTGATCGAGCGGGCCCGCCGACTGGTGGAACATGGCCAGGATGTGGTGGTCTTTCTGGACTCCATCACAGCTCTGATTCGCGCCTCCAACCAGGTCACTCCACCCAGCGGCCGGGAGCTTATCGGTGGTCTGGATCCTGCCTGCCTGCAACGAGTAAAGCGTCTGTTGGGATCGGCTCGGGCAGCGGACGAAGGCGGGAGCCTGACCCTCATAGCCACCGCGATCTCAGATAGCGCCAGCGCGTTGGATAGGGACATCCTTGAGGCTCTAAAGGGGATTGCGAACCTGGAAATCACCCTTCGTCCAAGCGCTCTAATGGACAACACCGCATCCGTAGATTGGGCCCGCACACACACTCTCCAAGCGGACTTGATCCATGGAGAGGACGACTGTGCCCGGGCATTGGGCCTGCGCCATTCACTGACCGGCGATGCAGTCCAAGACATGATGTGGCTGAGAGCCGCTTTTGCCGAGCACTCAAGCAACCGAGCTTGGCTTGACAAGCTCAGCAAAACGGGACATTAGGCGGGGTCAGAAAACCTCCTGCCACTTACGGGAGGCGCCATCGCGCCCCCTTCGTTCGGCCCAGCTTAGAGGCATTAGCCATGAAGACCGATATCCACCCTGAGTTCCGTATGGTCGTGTTCAAGGACATCTCTTGTGACTTTGAGATGCTCTGTGGAACCTCCACTGACCCCAAGAACTTCAACGGAAGCGCCACCATCGATGGGGTCGAGTACCCCGTGATTCGCGTGGACATCTCTTCGGGCAGCCACCCTTTCTACACGGGCACCCAGAAGCTGATGGACACCGAGGGTCGCGTAGACCGATTCATGCGCAAGTACGGCATGAAGAAAACAGAAGAATAGGCCCACCGGGCACTGACCATACGTCACCGTACTTATGGCATCCTGCACCCCTGCAGCCCCGGCAACAGCCGAGTGGCTAGCAGGGGTTCTGTATTTCTGAAGTCGCCATCCTGCCCACTCTCCTGCCCTGGCACGCACAATGTTCGACCGCCTTGCCGTCATTGAGTCTCGCTATGAAGAACTCAACCGCAGCCTGATGGACCCGCAGATCTCCTCGGATGTACCCCGCATGTTGGAGATCTCCAAAGAACACTCTGACTTGGCTCCCATGGTCGAGGCTTACCGTGAGCGCGTGACGCTCACAAAGGAAGCTGAGGAGGTCGAGGAGATGCTCTCCGACCCCGACATGAAAGAGATGGCTCAGGAAGAAAAGGCGCGAATTGGGGAGCGGATCGATGTTCTGGACGAGCAGCTCCGCATCGCGCTGCTGCCCAAGGATCCCTACGCCGGTCGCAACCTGCTGCTTGAGATCCGAGCTGGCACAGGTGGAGACGAGGCTGCGCTCTTCGCAGCAGACTTGCTGCGGATGTACACCAAGTACATCGAGGCCCACGGCTTCAAGACCGAGGTCCTCTCCACCAACACGCTCACCGTCGGCGGCTCTGGCGGAAAGAGCGCGGTTGGAATGAAAGAGGTGGTCTGCCTGGTCAAGGGCGCCCAAGCCTACAGTCGACTGAAATTTGAATCTGGGGTCCACAGGGTTCAGCGTGTCCCGCTCACCGAGACCCAGGGTCGCATCCACACGTCTGCGGCCACAGTTGCCGTTCTCCCTGAGCCTGACCCCGTCGAGATCAACATCAAGGAAAATGAGCTGCGAGTGGATGTGTTTCGTGCCAGCGGACCTGGAGGCCAAAGTGTCAACACGACTGACTCCGCGGTACGCCTGACCCACAAGCCAAGCGGCCTGGTGGTCATCTGTCAGAACGAAAAATCCCAGCACAAGAACAAAGCCCAAGCGCTCAAGGTGCTCTCCGCCCGACTCTTTGAGATGCAGGAAGGTGAGCGACAGCAGGCCGAGGCCGCCGACAGGCGCAGCCAAGTGGGCTCAGGGGACCGGAGCGAGCGCATTCGCACCTACAACTACGCTCAGAACCGGGTCACGGACCACCGCATCAACCTGACCTTGTACAAGCTGGACAAGATCATGGAGGGCGACCTGGAAGATCTCAGCACGGCGCTGACTGCGGACGAACAGGCCCGCTTGATCGAAGAGAACCCGACCTAGTGCTGACTGTTCTCGAGGTCTTCAACCGCACCGAGTCTTTTCTGGGCTCCAAGGGGATCTCCAACCCCAAGTTCGAGGCCCAGCTTTTACTCGCCCATGCGCTGAAGATCGACCGCCTGCAGATCTTTATGCGCTTTGACCAGCCGCTCGAGCAGTCCGAGCTCGACGCCGTTCGCGAGTTGGTGAGGCGCCGTGGGGAAGGCGAGCCCTACGCTTACCTGGCGGGCAATCAGGAGTTCTGGAGCCTGGAGTTCCAGGTCGGGCCGGGTGTCTTGATTCCCAGGCCAGACACCGAGACTTTGGTAGAGCATGTGCTGGCCGCGTTGCCAGAGGACCAAGAGCTCTTCTTAGCGGACATCTGTGCCGGGTCTGGCTGCATCGGCATCGCCATCGCCTGTGACCGTCCCCAGGTCAAGGTCTACGCCGTCGAGCTCTCAGAACAGGCCCTACCCTACCTAAAGACGAACATCGCCAAGCACGGCATGGAGAAGCGGGTTGCCGCCCTGCGCGGCGACCTGCTGGCTCCTATCCCTGTGAGCCGACCCATCGACTGGGTACTGAGCAACCCGCCCTACATCGCCACTGAGGAGATGCGTGGCTTGGATGTCGCCAAGAGCGAACCCCAGCAGGCACTCGACGGGGGCAATGACGGCTTGGACATCTACCGACGCCTTGTTCCTGCCGCCGCTGAACGCGCCCGCATCGGGGTGGCCATGGAGATCGGCCACGACCAAGGCCAAGCCGTCGCTGCCATGTTTGACAAAGCTGGCCTGTTGCAGGTCCAAGTGATTCAGGACCTGGGCAAGCGGGACAGAGTTGTGCTGGGCCGCAAGGGCTGATTTCACCCAGCTTGAAGGTCCGGGTCATTTCGCCACTGATGCACGGCATTGGCGATGATGTCCCGGAGTTCTAGGTGGTCCAACTCCCGGGCCGACTCACCCATCTGGTCCAGCAGAACCGCCCGGTGGTGGATCCGCACCAACTCCGCCTCCAGCAGACGCATTCTTTTATGCTGGGCACGCAAGCCCGCCTGGCACTCGTTGGGCGCAAAGCGCAGCTTCGGAGTGCTGTTCTGCATGTTTTCTAGCTCAGCCACCACGGCCTCGAATTGCACAATCAACTCCCAGTAGATTTCTTCCCCAAGGGACACCACGCTAAGGAGCACCAGGTCCTGTGTAGTCGGCAAAGCGACCCTGGCCCACGGGGGCTCTGTGGGCGGCGGCCGAGCCAACCAGTAGGTCACTCCGTGCAGGCAGAGCGCGCAGAACCAAAACGTCAGCGCCGTCAAGTAAGCTTCAGTTCGGGCCCAAATTGGCGCCCAAACCACAAAGGCCACTGAATGCAAGGCCAAGCCTTGTCCAGCGCTAAGGGGGCTGGACAAGGTAAACAGAGGCTGCCGTTCCTCTTCCGAATCACAAGAACGGTGTGGCCGCCGAGCTTCTTTCTCCATGCCAAAAAGCTAAGCATCAGCAGCGCTGGCGCAATCAAAATCGTGCGCTAACGATGCGCTTGAGACCGCACAGCGGGACAAGCACACGCCAAGCGCTCATCAACCTCAGACGCAGCATCCAGCTGCGCCCGGATTTCCTTGGCCCGGGTGTCCAGCTCCGAGACATTGACGCTGCTCCGCATCACATTGGGCCGGAGAGCCTCGGCGGGGTGAAGCAGCGCGCGCAGCTTCGACTCCACCTATCGCTACGGCCTGAGCCACTTATTGCGTCGCAAAGCGGTCCACGGGGGCGTCCAGCGCTCCCCCCAAAGCGCCGGCCTCGGTTTCCGAGTCGGAAGGATTGTCTGCCAACCGGGTTCGCAAAGCCCTGGACCTGGTCCGGGAGCCCTTCAGCGCGGCTACAAATCGCCTGAAAGGCCTGGTGCCGCTCGTGCAGGGTGTCCGGGGGTCCCACACAAATGCGGAAAGCCACGGGCCATAGACGCGAAGAGCCCTTGTGGCCTTGCCAAGCCATTTCCAGCTTGGAGAGCGCCTCATGCACTTCTTCGATGAGACAACTCTTGCCCGAGTCCTCAACCTACTCCACCTGCTCGTCCTGCTTTTCTGTTGCCGGGTCACGCTCGACGTGAAGCATCCTGAGCCTCTCGAAGCTGCAAACAGAATGATGCCTCAGCCCCAGCCCCAACCAAAGCGTCCGGCTTGGCGGCGCGCCACCCTGGAGCGTGAAGTACAAGGCACCAAAGACGAAGCCCGAGACCTGACGGAAGAGTCAAGCCTTGGGCTTTGGAGACGAGGCCAATTCCGCCTCTCTCTTTCGCCCTTCTAAACCGTCGCGATCTTGCCCAACCCGACCTCGGGGATGCGCTTGAGCACTGTGCTTTTAACAATCTCAGAGAGCACGGTCGCCCCACCAAGCATGTCCATGAGCTCATCGCGCCCCTCCGCACGGCTCCACTTGCGGCGAATCAGATCCGGCCGCATGTAGAACTTTAGGTAGGCCTTGGTGCGGTAAGCGCGGAGCTGCTCTGCGGTGAAGGTCTCGGTCTCCAGCTGCGGAAGTTGGCCGCCGCCGTTGACTGTGTACTCTCGCCAAAAGTCCCCGTTCACGTACCCACGCTCCTGACTGACCGTGTACAAGTCCGTACCGGGCAGCGCTGTGGCCACGGAGAAGCTGGCCCAATCCAAACCGATGGACGAGGCGAAGTTGATGGTCTCCTCCACGTCCTCTGGGGTGGCATCGTAGTAGCCAATCATGAAGTAGCCGCGCGTCTCGATGCCCTCTTCCCGAGCAATACGGAAGGCACGCATGGTCTGCTCGCGGGTGATCTGCTTGTTCATAATCTTGAGCAAGCGGTCGGTTCCGGCCTCGACTCCCATGTGGATGGAGCGAAGACCAGCAGCCTTCAACGCGCGAAGGACTTCGCGATCCACAGTGTCCACGCGGGCCCGGATGTTGAACTTGACGGTCAGGCCGCGCTCCTGAACCAGCCTGGAGAACTTGCGCATACGGCGCTTGCCGATCGTAAAGGTCTCATCGAAAAAGACGATCTCTTTGACCCCCTTTTCCTTCTCCAGGTACTCCATCTCATCCACGACAAGCTTGGGGTCACGGAAGCGCAGTTTTTCGCTGTAGACTTGGGAGCAGTAGCCGCAGTGCCAGGGGCAGCCGCGGGTGGTCACCATGGTGGCGAAGGGCTTGAGCAAGGTCAAGCAGTGGTAATCCTCGATATCGACCAGGTCCCAAGCGGGCATGGGGTAGTGATCGATACTCGCGGAGAGAGAGCGTGCAGGGCCCTCCTCAAGCGTTCCATCTGGGTGCCGGAAGACCGTGCCCGCCACGCCAGCCAAGCCCTGCCCAGCTTCCACGCGCTCACAGATCTCCAAGAACGTCTCCTCCCCGTCGCCAACCACAGCGATGTCGAAGCACTCCCAAGACAGGGATTCCTTCGCGTAGAGGGTCAAGTGAGGGCCACCCACAACGATTACGGCGCGTGGGTTCTGCTCACGCACCATCAGGGCGATCTCAATGACCGCTGGCCAACCCAGGGTCTTAGCTGTGAGAGCAATCACGTCTGCTTCGAAGTTTCGAACAACGGCGTTGGCTTCTTCTGGCAGAAGATTCCGAGCGTGCAGATCCAAGTACTCCACGTTTTCAAAGCCGTTGGACCGAACCCATGAGGCCAGCTGAAGCAGCGGGATCGAAGGGAAGATACCCAGCTTTTCAGCAGCCTTCTTCGATAGGGGCTGTTGGTCCGCGGCCTCGTGATACTTGATGAACTGAATCCGAGTGGACTTTGCCGTGGACATGAAGTGCGCTCCGCTGATCTACAGGCAGCCCGCAACAGGACTGCAACTCTATTGTAGCGCCAGAACGCCAAAGGTTGCAGGCAAAACTCACGACGGCGTGAGGTTTTAAGCCCTTCCTAAGCGTGACTCCAGCAGCGGGTGGCACCTCAGACCACGCCATTCACTTCTTGGCGGCCAACGCCTCTATCAGGTCCAAGCGTTCCGTTCGGCCCTCGTAAAGGTGACAGTTGACCTCGTGGTCCTTGCCAACGACGTAGGCCTTGGGCTCCTCCATGCTGCATCGGTCGTAGGCGAGCGGGCAGCGGGTGTGGAAGCGGCAGCCAGAGGGCGGATTGATCGGGCTGGGCACATCACCTTCCAGGATTACGCGCGTGCGCTTGCTTCCTGGTTTGGTGCGGGGCACGGCCGAGAGCAGCGCTTGAGTGTAAGGATGCCAAGCCCCCTCGAACATGGCTGAGCGGCTGGCTTTTTCCGCCATCTTGCCCAAGTACATCACCACGACATGGTCGGCGATGTGCCGAACCACGCTCAAGTCGTGGGTGATAAACAAATAGGACAGATTGAACTCGTCCTTTAAGTCCAAGAGCAGGTTGATGACCTGTGCCTGAACGGACACGTCCAGGGCCGAGACAGCCTCGTCACAGACGATAAAGTCTGGGTTCAGCGCCACGGAACGGGCAATACCAATGCGCTGTCGCTGACCACCGGAAAACTCGTGTGGATAGCGGCTGGTGTAGCTGGGCTGAAGTCCCACCTTCTCCAAGAGCTCCTTGGAGCGGTCCTCGGCGTCCTTCCGGGTCTCGACGATGCCGTGCAGTAGCAAGGGCGTGCCAATGATTTGCCCGATGGTCTGCCGGGGATTCAAACTAGAGTACGGATCCTGAAAGATGATCTGCATGTAGCGCCGAAGCTCACGAAGCTCACTCTTGTTGACCTGGGTGACGTCTTGTCCTCGGAAGAGGACCGAACCGCTGTTGGGCTCCAGCAGACGAAGAATGGCGCGGCCGGCCGTGGTTTTACCGCAGCCCGACTCCCCCACCATGGCCACAGTCTCGGCTGGGTTGATGTCGAAGGTGATGCCATCGACCGCTTTGACGCTACCTGCTCGGCGCCGGAAGATTCCCTTGAACACCGGGAAGTGCTTGACCAGCTCTCTTACCTTGAGGACGGGCTCGGGGACTTGCTCGCTCATGCGCCGAACTCCCGCAGCTCTTCGCGCTCTTCATCCGTGAGGGGATGCCAGCACCAAGCTTGATGGGTGGGGCTGACCTGTATCAGCGGTGGCTTCTCCGAACACTGTTCGGTGGCCTTGGGACAGCGGGAGCGGAAGCGACAGCCCGTAGGGAAATTCAAAGGACTGGGGACCATACCCTCGATGGTGTAGAGACGCGCGCCAGGCTTGGCCCGGTCAGGGAGCGCTTGCAGCAGCCCAGCTGTGTACGGGTGGGTCGGCGTCTCAAAGAGTTCCACGGTCGGCGCGGTCTCCGCCACACGACCAGCGTAGAGCACCACAACGCTGTCACAGGTCTCCGCGACCACACCCAAGTCATGGGTGATGAGCATGATGGCCATGCCCCGGTCTTCCTGCATCTTCTTGAGCAGTTCCAGGATCTGCGCCTGGATGGTCACATCGAGTGCCGTGGTGGGCTCGTCTGCGATGAGCAGATCCGGCTGACAGGCGAGCGCCATCGCAATCATCACGCGCTGCTTCATGCCACCAGACATCTGGTGGGGATACTCATCAATGCGGGACTCAGGCGCAGGAATGCCCACGGCCACCAACATCTCCAGCGCAATCTCCCACGCTTGGTCCTCGCTGACGGACTGATGCAGCAGGATGGCCTCGGTGATCTGGTCGCCTACTGTAAACACAGGGTTCAACGAGGTCATCGGCTCCTGAAAGATCACGCTGATCTCGTTCCCACGGATCCGCTGCAGCCCCTTGGCGTCCATCGCAGCCAGGTTCTCGCCCTTGAAGCGAATCTCCCCGCCGACAATCTTGCCTGGAGGCTGGGGGATCAGCTGGAGAATGCTCATGGCAGTCACGGACTTTCCGCAGCCAGACTCCCCCACTACGCCCAGCGTCTGACCGCCGTCGATGGTGAAGCTCACGCCGTCCACGCTGGGTAAAACACCAGCGTCGGTGTAGAACCAGGTCTGAAGGTTCTCGACCTCGAGAAGGGCCATGCCTACTTCCTCAACTTGGGGTCAAGCGCGTCACGGACGCCCTCGCCAACAAGGTTCAACAGGCTCACCGTCAGGAAGATGGCGAAGCCCGGGGCCAGAATGAGGGTCCACACACCCGTGGTACGACCCGAATTCAAGATTTGTCCCCAACTGGGCACCGTGATGTCTCCGAGTCCAAGGAAGCTCATGGTGCTCTCGACCAGAATGGCGCTTGCCACCCCAAAGGTGGCCGAGACCAGAACCGGGCCAATGGCATTGGGCAGAATCTCCCGAAAGATGATGTGCCTCGTGCCGTAGCCAGCGGCTTCTGCCGCCGCTACGAAGTCCAGCCGTCTAAGACGTAGGAACTCCGCTCTCACCAGTCGAGCTGGGCCGGTCCACCGCACAATGGCGATGATGAACATGATGTGGAAGATCGAGCGGTCTTCAATGAAAGCCGCCATCGTCAAGATCAGGAACAGCGAGGGGATGCAGATCACCACCTCGATGACTCGCTGAATGGCCGAGTCCACACGCCCACCGTAAAACCCTGCGACCGCGCCTACGACAATGCCAATGGTGATGTAGATCGCCACGGCGAAGACACCAATGGTCAGCGAAATGCGCGTCCCAAATACCAGCCGGGTCATCACATCGCGGCCAGCGGAGTCCGTGCCGAGGGGGTGCGCAAAGGAAGACCCTAGGCGGGACTCGCGAACGTTCGTATCCCTAAAGCTGTAGGGCAGAAGCGGGTAGACCGCGGTGACCGCTTCACCTTGATCCAGGAGCTTCTGCTCCATCCGCGGGTAAACCGTCTTTTCGCTTTGACTGGGGAAGGCCATGACCCCACCGAAGAGCGACAAAATCAAGCCCAACGCCAGGAAAATTCCAATGAGCCTCTTGCTCTTCTTCTCATCTCCAGGGAGTCCTGCAGTGCTCTTGAAGCGCCAGATGATGCCAGGCACCACGATGGGGCTGGTCACCATCAGCACATTGAAGAAGATGTCGACCGCGTTCTCGTAGAAGTTGCGGTCGAACAGGGAGGCCAGCCAAGGAGAGCTGGTCTCTCCCGCAACAATCCAGATGAAGGGCTTGTTGCTGGCCAAGATGGGAACAAACACCGCCAGTGCAATCAGAGCCAGCAGCGCGTAGAGACTGGTCATGCCAATCTTTCGCTTGCGGAACTGACCCCAGACGATTTCCCCGTAAGTGGGGTCTTCGGCGTGCTCTACGGCCTCTTCTTGTGGATTAGTCAAAGCTGATCCTTGGGTCCACGAGGGCATAGGAGAGGTCGGAGAGTAAGATCCCCATCAGCGCCAGCGAGCTGGAAGCCAACAGCACCGCCATCACTGCGTTGTAGTCGCGCAGGTTGATGGAGGAGAAGAGGAACTGTCCCATTCCGGGGATGTTGAAGATGACCTCGATGACTACGGAGCCAGCAACCAGGGTAGGCAAGAGTCCGCCCAGCAAGGTCAGAACCGGGATCATTCCGTTCCGCACAGCGTGCTTGAGAATGACCACAGGCTCGCTCAAGCCCTTGGCCCGGGCGGTGCGGATGTAGTCCGCACGAATCACGTCAATGACACCGGTTCGCGCGTAGCGAGACAAGGCTGCCAGTGCTGTGCTGGTGTAGGTGGCAATCGGCAAAATCAAGTGCCAGACGATGTCTTTGGTGGACTGCCACGTCGTCATCGCGCCGACGTCCATTGACTGGAAGTTTCCCGTCGGGAACCAGGCGACTGGGTCCCCCTCCGAGAGCAGCTTGAGCAGCACCGTGCCGGTAAAGAAGGTCGGCAGCGAGTACATGACGAAGAGCAACACGGTAATGACCGAGTCGATAGGCTTGCCCTGCTTGACCGCCGAGAAGATGCCGGTTGGCACGGCGATTATGTAGGCCAAGATGACCGCGGTCGTGGTCAAGCTGAGGCTGTACTTGAGCTTGGAGAGCACGGTGTCCAGCACCGGCTTGCGGTCCACAGTGGACACACCAAAGTCCAAGTGCAGCAGATTGTCCCAGTACTTGAAGAAGCGCGTGTCGGTGAAAAAGATGCTGAGCTTTTCGCCGGCGCTGTAGACGTAGGTCTCTTCGTTCTTGCTGTACCAGTCCTTCCACTGTTTATGAATGGCCAGCTTGTCCGCATCAGGAGCGTCGGCAGTGTAGCCCCAGGTCTTGACCAGGTCATTGGCCTTGCCGATCTCGCGATTTTGCTCGCGGGCTGCCTCAGCATCTCCACGACGGTCATTCACAAAACGCGACTGAGAGGCTGCGGTGAGCTGGTTCGCGGCCAGCCGCCGAATCTCAGGGTCGGCGTCATCCAGCAGCACCAGGAGGTGCTGGACCAAGTAGTTGCCGTAATCGTCCAAATCGTCGCTGGCCTCGATCCGCTCCCTGGCGCCCTCCTCACCAGAGAGGTTGCTGGAGATGGCAAGCATCTCCCTTACCTCGGCGGTGTCCAGGTTAAAGCGTGTGTTCAAGAGGATGGGGCGGTCCAGGTTGAACTGCTCCTTGAAGATGCGGTAGCTCTCCTTTTGCTCTTGCCCAGTGGTGCTCTCCCCCTGCCCGCTGGACTGGGCACCGGGCTTTCCAGGCGCGACATTGAGCACCAGGAAGATGATCAGCGAGATCGCGAAAAAGGTCGGAATGGTCAGCAGCAGCCGCTTGATCGTGTACTGAATCATGCGGCCACCCCGTCATGGCGGGGGTGGTGCATTTTCAGCGCTCCGGCTCGGACTGGAAGGACCAGTAACGCTTGTCCTGGTAGGGCCAGTTCAGGCTGAACTGGGGCTCGTTGAGGTGATCCCAATACAAGACCGGACGCTCACGGGCATAGAAGAAGGTGTAGGGCTGCTCGTCGTGCACCAAGGCGTGGAAGTCGTGGCACAGCTCGGTGCGACGGTCCTCGTCAAAGGTGCGGCGTAGCTCTTCGGCAATCTTGTCCGCTTCTTCGTTGCGGAAACCAATGCGGTTGGAGCTCTGGGGTTTGTCTGCCTCTGTGGAGTGCCACAGCTGCATCAGGTCTGTGTCCCAACCAGGGACCCATGCGCCCGAGTAGACGTCGAACTCACGCTCGTCCATCTTCTTAAGCATGGTCGACCACTCCACCGGGCTCGGGGTCATCTTGACACCGACCTCCAAGAGGGCCTCGCGCCAAATGCTGGCCAAAGTCTCATACTCGGTAGAGGAGCCGTACATCAGGAAGGTGAACTCAAAGTCCATCTTCTGCCCGTCAATCACCTTGTCGCGGATGCCGTCGCCATCCGAGTCGGTCCAACCGGCCTCCTCGAGAAGCGCCTTGGCAGCGTCGATGTCATATGGGTAGGGCTCGATGCTCTTGTCATAGCAAGCCACTTGCTTGGGGTAAGGCCCGGTGTGGAGCGTGCCCAGCCCATGGAAGACCGAGTCGATGATGCCCTGACGGTCAAAGCTCATCGTCATGGCCTGACGAACCCGCTTGTCCGAGAACTTGGGGTCATCCATGTTCCAGCCCATGTAGAAATAGGTCAGGGTGGAAAACTTGGTCGTCTGGATGTGTTCGTTGTCCAGAATCTCGCCATCGGCGTCCAAGACAACCGTCTTGTACTGCTCTGGCTGAATACTGGTGATGTCAATCTCGCCGGCCTTGACCTTGCGTGGGAAGGCGTTCTGGTCTTTGACGATCGGCCGTAGGATGCGGTCAAAAGCCGGGGGCTCTCCCCAGTACATCTCATTGGCCTCGAACTCCAGCTTCACGCCGGACTCCCAGGCTGCATACTTGTAAGGACCCACGCCGATACCGCGCTGGTTGAACCAGTGTTCATTCAGCTTCAGGCCCCAGGTGGCCTGTTCGTATTCTCGCCCGTCTTGGTCGTACATGAACAACCAGCGGGGCACGGGCGCCAGCTCCAGTAGCATCGCCAAGTTGGTGTACAGGCGCTCGTTGTAGGTCACCTTGAGCGTGTGCTCATCGACGGCCTCGATGCTGTCCATCGCCTCAAAGTAGTTCCGCAAGCTGGCGGTTCGGCCGGCGACCTGATTGTTCTGGAGCATATCCCAGACAAAGACGTAGTCATCCGCGACGAACTCATGGCGCCCATCGGGGCCATCGCCCTTGAGCCAGTCGAAGTTTCCGCTGTCCCAATCCACCGCGGGCTTGTGCCAGTAAACATCTTCTTGCAGCTTGATGATGTAGGTCAATCCATCATCTGCAGTGGTCACAGAAGTGGCCAAGCGCGGCAGCCAGTTGTCGGGATTGTTGATGTCCCGCTCGGCCATGTAGTCGTTCATGAGCAGGCCGTATTCGGTCACGTCTGCGCCATTGGCGATGTAGGGATTCAGCCCCCGCGGATCGCTGGCCAGTACGCTGCGCAAGGTGCCGCCACGCACGTAGTCACCCTTGGCCCGACACTGGGACGGCTTGCTCAGGATGTTGGTTGGGTCGGCCTGGTCGGCCTTGGCCTGATCCGTCAAACAGCCTTCGCCCATCAAGCTGGCGTTGTTCACCATCTCACCTGAGAAGCTGCCTCCGCTGCCGGCTTGGCCGCTGGTGCGGACGCCGTTCTTGAGGATCTCATCGAGCTTTTTCTGGTTGTCAATCCCCAGCTGCTCGGTGTTGTTGATCTGAATCGCGTTGTACAGGGTGCCGACGAGGATGAGGGCGAGGGCGCCGATCACGACGCCGTTTGGACCGCTTCTGCTCATGGATAGACTTCTCCCAGGTCGGCACCCTATCAGAGGTCGGGCGCCGATTGGGTCAAGTGGGCATCTGAACCGTCCAGCCGTCCAGGGCCGAAGAGCAACAGGGCCGCCCCCGGGCTACATTCCCGCCAGCTCACAACCAGCCGCGCTATGACTTTGCCACCCAAGGAGGACTATGGCCACGCGCACATCCCAGGGCAGCACGTGGCGGGGCTCGGATTCCTTCGCGTCTTTCGACTCCGTGGTTGCGATGTGGCACCACCGCCTTCTCAGCACGCCAACCACTCCAGGACTGCACGGCCGCACCAACGGTACCTGGTACACCTTGACTTGGCAGTCTTGTGGCCGCCGAGCTCGGGCGATCGCTTGCGGACTACAGGAGCTAGGGGTCGGCCGCGGGGACAGGGTCGCCCTGATCTCGGGGACCCGCCCAGAGTGGATCTTGGTCGACATGGCCATCTTGGCAGCCGGCGCTGCGACCACGACGCTCTACCCAGCCGCCAGCATGAACGAGATTCGGCATATTCTGCGAGATAGCGGCGCCAAACTCTGTGTGGTCGAGGATCTAGCTCAAGCAGACCGGGTGCGCTCCCTGAGCGCAGATCTGCCAGACTTAAAACACATTGTTCTGATTGAGGGTCGGGATCCGGACATGCTCACCCTGGCCCAGCTGGAGCAGCGTGGCTCCGACTTTGATCAGGCCAACCCCCGGGCCTACGACGAGCGCTCATCCCAAGTCTCCGGGGAAGACTTGGCGACTCTGATCTACACATCTGGGACCACAGGCATGCCAAAAGGCGTGATGCTCACCCACGACACCTGGGTGTTTGAGGGCGAGGCGATGGACAAACTGGGCCTGCTCTCGCCCAACGACCGCCACTTCTTGTTCCTGCCGCTGGCCCACTCCTTCGCAAAGGTGCTCGAGCTGGCTGTGATTCGGACTGGCGTACCCACAGCCGTAGACGGCAGCAACCGCGACTTGCCCACGAATTTACTAGCCTTTCGCCCCACGGTCATGGCAGCTGTCCCCCGTGTCTTTGAGAAGCTGCACAACCGCATCGTCTCCGAGGCCAAGCTGAATCCCGTGCGACGCGAGCTCTTTGAGCGGGCCTTGGACACCGGCCTACAAGTCTCCCGGAAGCGGCAGCGTGGCGAACGTGTCGGCAAGTTGCTCCAAACCCGAATGAGCTTCCACGACCGCACGGTCTTTTCCACGATCCGTGACATTCTGGGCGGGCGTATGAAAACGCTCATTTCCGGCGGCGCACCGCTCTCAAAGAGCATGGCCGAGTTCTTCCACGCCTCCGGACTACTGATTTTGGAAGGCTACGGGCTGACCGAGAGCGCTGCTGCAACCTTTGTGAATCGACCGGGGCGCTACCGCTTTGGGAGCGTCGGGCTGCCCTTGGAGGGGGTCGAGGCCAAGCTTGCCTCTGATGGCGAGGTGCTCATCGGTGGCCGCGGCCTGATGAAAGGCTACTGGAATGCCCCCCAAGCCACGGGTGAGGCCATCGTAGATGGCTGGCTGAAAACAGGAGACATCGGACGCTTTGATGAAGCCGGCTTTCTCTACATTACCGATCGCAAGAAATCCCTGGTGGTCACCGCGGGCGGCAAGAACATCGCACCGGCTCCCATCGAGTCGCGCCTAAAGTCCGCCAGCCCTTGGATCTCTGAGGTGCTACTTCACGGAGACCGGCGAAACTTCTGCGTGGCCCTGATCGAACTGGACTTTGAGGCCTTGGATACGTGGGCCGCATCCAACGGCCAGGGTGCCCTCTCCCACAAGGCCTTGTCCGCACACCCCCAAGTCCGAGCCATGGTGCAAGAGGACGTGCGCAATCTGAACAAGGAACTGGCCAGTTTCGAGTCCATCAAGGACTTCGCTCTACTCCCCCGTCCCCTCAGCATCGAGACGGGCGAGCGCACCCCATCGCTCAAGCTTCGCCGCCGAGTGGTCGAGGAGCATTTCGCCGAGCTCTTGGAGAGCTTCTACACCGACCAGCTACAGGCGCT
>CAJQPC010000210.1 GCA_905480105.1 uncultured bacterium
GCCTGACTGGCCGCAGTCCCATTGGCATGGAGCAGGGCTTTGGGGAGCTGGACGATGAGCAAAGGCTGCGCCTGCAAGACGCTGCCCATCGCGCGGTTTTTGGAGACGTGTTCGGTCAGGTTCCTCTGCCCTTTGTCTGGGTAGCGTTCGCTGTTTGTGCTGTCTCCGTCTCGGCGACCCCAGGTCATCAGGAAGACGATCTCGCCGTCTTGAGCCCGCATCAATTCGCCCAAGCCCACCGCCCCCTCCGCGCTGGCTTGGAAGTAAGCCTCATCCTGGGGAAAGCCGGGGATCTGACTCTGATCTTGGGCAACCAAAAAGTCCCAACCACCCTCGTTCAGCGCTTCAGCCCAGGGGTGGTCACTCGAAGCGGCCCACCCATAGTGGTCCGCCAAGGTCCTTCCCGGCTCGGCCAAGGCCCGCAGCGTAACCTCGTCTCTCTCCAGCCCCTCTTCCAGCATGGGCCGCAGCCGGGAGTCGATACCGCCAGAAGAGAAGGTGTAGCTGTTGCCCATCATCAGGACATTGGGGACTTGGCCACCCTGCCACTCTTGAGCGCTCGCCGCAGCCAGTAGGACCATCCACATCAAGGCTCCCAGATTAAGAGCGTTGTGCCCGTTGGGGCGTCGCGCTCCAAGCGCTCCTGCACAGAGAGCCCGATCTCACCGGGGGCCGTCAGCTTATTCATGTCCAAGATAAGCAAAGTCAAAGGCAAGGCGGGATGGGCGTGGCGCATGTCTCGTAGCGTGCGCAACAGGTGATCGACATCCAGACTCTCACTGACCAGCGCAGGTCCGGGTAAGTCGGCCATTCCGGCAACCAAGATCGGTGCCTGAAGGGTCTCAAAGAGTTCACCCAAGTCTCCACCGCAGCCTTGGACCCTGGAGCCGGT
The DNA here is from genome assembly GCA_905480105.1 of uncultured bacterium. Taxonomy (GTDB): domain Bacteria; phylum Myxococcota_A; class UBA796; order UBA796; family CAJQPC01; genus CAJQPC01. The sequence goes on from CAJQPC010000210.1 coordinate 893, forward strand.
CCAAGCCGCTCCGCGCACCCCTTTGGGCCGGCGCCAGAACCCAAAGCCCGCAGCGGCGATCAGTCCCACAAGCAGTCCCCACCATCCCCCGCCTTGACCCCGCTCAGGCATGGGCGCGGAATCCGGAGGCTTGGCCGCCTGCGCCTTAGGCGCGCGGGCTTGCAGAGGTCCAAAGCCGCTCGGGCCCAAGCGCACGGACAGGTCCGAATCGATAGGCTGCTCCAGGGTCTGCTGGCCTTCGCCCCAACGCACCGTCAGACGGACCGCACCATCGGGCGCCCTACCCGCACAGGTGAGCACCGCGTCATTGGCCTGGGCATCCGCACCCTGACCATCATCCTGGCAACTGAACTCCACCCGCTCTGTTGGCGAAGCCACCTCGGCCACCGGTGCGGGATCCAAGAGACCCAGGTCCACTTCCACCAACACTCTGGGCCCGGCCCAGGCGGATGCAGCAATGATCAAGAGGGGGCTCCACATGGCAGTAGCATCGCACGTGGGAAGATGGGCCATGCTCTTGCTTCTGCTGGCCTGCGCCATCCCAGCCCCTGAGACCCTTCCCCAAGGCCCCACGCAGCCCAAGCCTGCGGCGGAGCAGTCTGCTCAACAAAGCAGCCTGGCCCGCAGCCTCTATGCCCTGGGCCCCCGAGCCGACACCGCGCGAAGCCTACTCTGGATGCGGGAGATGGCACTGGAACCCACCCAGATTCATTCCCTCTGCCACGCTAGCCTTCAAGCCAGGGCACTGTGGAACAGCCACGATGCCCAACTTCAGGATGTTGAAGCGCTGCGGCACGAAGCCATAGGCGCAGTCCTGGAGCCCTTGGAGCAGCAGCTGCTCCAAGGCCCAACAACCCCAGAGGCGGCCACGTCCTACGGGCAGGCTTTAGACGCCCTAGATCTGCCCCAGCCCCTGGCTCTGCGCGGCGACACGGTGCGGGCCACCCTGACCTTGGCTGAAGCGCTCTGGTCTGTATTGAGTACCGAGCAACAGGGTGAAATGGGAAGCGCACTGTTCTTGTTGCGGAACCTGGACTCCGGAACCCGCAGCACCCCACCCGCCTTGCCCGAGCCCTGGACCGACAGTGACTTCTCCACCCTGCGCCGCAGTACTCCCTCCCAAGACCCCAGTATTTCGGCACTCTTTAAGCTGGAAGATGGGGACCCGGTCTCGGCCTTGAGCCAGACAGACCGTCAGATTCTGTTGGCGCTCGTCCTGATTCACCCAGGCACCCAGGCCGCATGCCAAGCCATGACGCCCCCTGAACCGCAGTGAAGCAGACCCGCTTCGAGCTGTGGAGACCTTGGCTGCTGGCCGCCGCTGCGTATCTCTTCATGGCAGCTGTGTTTGCCTGGCCTCTGCCCGCCCACCTGACCCAAGCAGTCTGGGGAGACCGCTTTGACGCCTGGACCACCCTCTGGCTGATGGGTCATCTTGGCCAGGGCAGCGGCATGGGTCAGACCACCGAGATCTTGTTTCCGATCGGCTACGAGATGTGGTCCTTCGGACACGTCGGTGTGCAGTTCCTGGGTCTCCCGCTACTCGCCATGGGAGTCAGTCTAACCACCACCTACAACCTGCTCATGCTGGCCTCGCTGGCAGGGAGCGGCTTGGCCGGTCACGCGGTGGGACGGCACCTGAGCGGCAGTCATTGGGGTGGGCTTGCGGCGGGTTCTCTCTTCGCCTTCTGCCCCATGATCTACGGAGAGATGGGCGCCGGGTGTTTGGAGCTCGTTGCGGCCTTTACCCTGCCTCTGGTGCTCCTGGCTGCCCTGCGACTCTTGGACAAACCGACTTGGCAGCGCGCGGCTTGGCTGTGTGGATCTCTGCTGCTGGCCGGACCACTAAACTGGTACTACCTGGCTTTCTCCGCTCTTCTTCTAGTGGGCCTGGGGAGTTGGCGTGCCACCCAAGGCGGTCAGACCCGCTGGCCTGGCCTGGCCTGGATGGCCGCTGCCTGCGCACTGGCCATGGCCCTCCTCAGCCCCCTGGTCCTCCAGGCTCGGCAAGAAACCCCCAGTCGGCCTCCCTTGGATGCCCAAGTGCTCACCGAACAAGCCGCCCTGGACGCCCAAGCGGTCAGCGACGGGACCAGGCCGCTCATGACCCTGGACGAGCAGACCCTGCTGCTGGCTGACAGTATGCAGGTCTTGGTGAACAGCACCACCCTGAAGAGTTGGTCCGAGCTTCGCTTTCCCAGCAACCCACTGGAGTCGACCCCTGGACTCTTGGCGGTGGCGATGGGGATCTGGGGAATCTGGGCCGCGGGTAGACCCGGCCGACCCTGGACGATCCTGGCCTTGGCGTTTTGCGTGCTCACCCTGGGACCATACCCAAGGTGGAACGCCGATCTTCCCATGGCTCAGTGGTCCCAAACCTGGCCCCTGCCCTACTTGGCGCTCTACAACGAGATGCCCTTCTTCTCCAAGGTCTACCGGCCCTATCGCTTGGGTTTGCTGGCGGTGCTCTGTATGAGTGCACTGGCAGCCACAGGCATCGGACGTCGGCCCAAGTCCTGGGTGCTCGCTCCAGTCTTGGCCCTGTTGGCGTGCACTCAGCCCCACTGGAGAGCAGACACTGTGGATGGAGAGCGCAAAAGCGGGCGCAGCCTGGCCTCGACAGCGGTCTCAAGTGCCTACCTGGAGCTTGCAGATCTTCCCCCCGGCGCAGTCATTGAGTTGCCCCTGCATCACCAACCCCTCTCCACCCTGGTCGCCCGCCAGCAGTTCGCACAGCTCACCCATGGCAAGCCTCTGCTGAACTGCAACCAACTCATTCGGCGCACGGATCTCTGGCGGTTCCGTAGCTACGTGGCTGAGCATCCCTGGCTTGAACAGGTCCTGGGACGCCCAAGGCGAAGCGACCCCTTGG
>CAJQPC010000211.1 GCA_905480105.1 uncultured bacterium
GCACGGATTGGACGCCGCGGCGCTCGATGCGCTTCAGGACTACGTGTTCAGCGACGCCAACTACAGCCAGGCGTTGGCTGTGTTCAAGGACGGCGTGCTCGTCTACGAGCACTACGCCGACGACGCCGAGGTCGAGACGCCCGTCACCAGCTGGTCGGCGGCCAAGAGCGTGACCAGTGCTCTGATCGGCGTCGCCATCCGCGAGGGCCACATCGAGCTGGACGACCCCGTGAGCGAAGTGATCACGGAGTGGGCAGAGGGGCCAAACGCCGCCATCACGATTCGGGACATGCTGGAGATGCAGTCGGGCCTTCCAGAGAACACATCCAACGCATTCGGCGTGTATGGGGCCGAGCCCGACCAGCTGGCATACGCGCTGGAGCGCGAGCTCGTGCGCGAGCCTGGCACCCGGTTCAGTTACGTCAACGAGGACTCCATGGTGCTCTCAGCCGTGGTCTCACGGGTCTTCGGCGAGCAGGCGCACGAGATCGCCGCTCAGGAGATTTTCGCGCCCATCGGCATGTCGGCGGACTGGTGGGTGGACGGAGAAGGGCAGACCCTGGGGTACTGCTGCCTGGACACCACGGCCCGGGACTTCGCCCGCTTCGGGCTGCTCTACGCCCGCGGCGGGGCCTGGGAGGGACAGCAGATCATCCCCGCTGACTACCTTGCCGAGTCCACTTCGGGGCAGTCCGCTCCCGCGCCCACTTCGGGGCAGCTTTTATACGGGCTGCATTGGTGGATGGACGGCGACGACGCCTTCGCCGCCATCGGCCTAAATGGCCAATATGTGTGGATCTGGCCCGACCAGGACTTGGTGGTCGTCCGCTTCGGGGAGTACAACAAGATCGGTCAGGGGACTGTCCGCGAGGGCAACAACTACCAGAGCACCCGCGAGCCGGGTGCACTTGACTTCGGTGAACTGAGTGCGCTGATCCGGGCCACCGTGACGGACTGATCTCCACCGTCGATTGTCTCGGAGGTTCCCGACCTCCAGGATACGATTTCAGAATGGCTCGAGGTTTCCGAAAATTCTGAGTACTGTGCCACGACAGACTGCATGGAATTCTCACATGTCGTATGTGAGGAGAGTGCATGCGTGGCGATTGTAAAAGAGTGAACTTGCGAAGTGTGGTTCGAGCTGCAGCAGCTCGACTTCTATGAACAATGCACCACAATTCAAATGCTGACAGGACATTCAAAGGGCGTTTCCCCGGTGAGTCTATCGACTTGGCTGCCCTGGCCCGGCTGGTAGAGCCTTGCCCTTGGTCTCGAAGGGGGTCAGCAGTCGCGTCAAACTTGTTGGGTGAACCTCCCAACTAAAATCTGTCCGTTTTTCGTCAGGCGCCTGAAAAACGGTTTGTGGCAAGTTCTCGGCTTCAGGTGTTTTGTCACATCGAATGACGGTTGGACGATTATGAGGACGAAGAGAGTGGCCGCTGAGTTTCGCTTCCCGGTGTACTTGGCGCTCGGGCTCGCTGCTCCAGTGCACCCGGAGTAGAGGACAATCAGCCCTCGACCAGAGTCTGTAGCGACTGAGGAGAAGGCAGCAGCCGTCCCAACACCGCTGGTGCCCGAATGGCGCGCATCCAGCCGGCCAGGGCCTGGCCAAAGGCTGCATCTTCTGTGTTCGTCCATCCGCAGGCCATCACGCCGCCCAGGCTCAGCAAGCCCACCACCGCGGGCGATGGAATCTTGGGACACAGACGCAGCCAGACCATTCTCTTGGCAGCGTGCAGGGCAAAGCTGCGCGCGTTTTCCGAGAGTTCCGGGGGGCTGGGAATGGTGGTCCAGGAGGGCAGGGCTTGGGCCATGGGACCGAGACTGTGACGCAGAGAAGGAGAGGTGTCCGGATCGGCTAAGAGATCGGCCAACTCCACAGCTTGAAGCGCTCGAATCCAGCGGCCAAGAAAGCCTTCTAAGTCTCCGGGAATCAGGTTGGCCAGCGCCTGTTCGGTGCTTTCGGCGTGTTCCAGAACCGACATGACCCGCTCCTCGTGGGCCAGCACAGCATCGGGTTGATCAGAGACGGAGACCATCAGAGAACCCCCAGGGATCTGGGGGCCGGTCACCCAGCTCTTTACGCTGTGAAAGCAGCCTGGATCTAAGCCAACCCGGGTCTCATCCCCCACGCGGGTGGCGATCATTGGGTACTGCTGACACACCTTGGGCTTGGCGCTCAGGCCCCAGGCGCCGTGGATGCGACAGAGTGCGTCGTCGCCCAAGAACACACAGCGACCCCCTACTCTTCGGAGTACACCGTCGGGCGCGGGGTCGGAGACGCCGAGCTGCTCCGCTTGGCCGAGGACCTGGGCCAGCTCCTCGGGACTGCTCAGGCTGACGTTGACCCCCTGACAGCTGCCGCCGCACATCTCACAGACATGGCGCAGGATGCCCAGAGTGGCAATGCTCATACAGCCGGGCTCGAAGCAGCATCGGTCAGTGCAGGGCTGGGGCGCACAAAGCGCGCGATGACCTCGATGTGGCCGGTCTGCGGGAACAGGTCCACGGTCTGAAGCAGGTCCAGCTCCCAGCCGTTCTCTTCGAAGACCAGGCGGTCGCGGGCTAGGGACTCGGGCTTGCAGGCCACATAGACCAAGCGGGTCAGCGCGGACTTGGCCAGAAACTTGGCCACCTTTGGGTGCAGGCCAGCGCGTGGCGGGTCGACTACGGCGACATCCCCGGGCTGGAGCGCGGGCAGGTTGTCCTCGACCTTGCCAGCGATGTAGCGAACCTGCGTGCGGCCATTCCTTGTTGCGTTTTGGACGGCGTCTTTTACCGCATCTGGGTTCATCTCAATTCCCAGTACCTTGTCGTAGCGGTCCCCCAAGTACAGGCCGATGGCGCCGGTGCCGCAGTAGAGATCCAACAGGCGCTCACCGGAGCCGAGTGCTTTCCCGATCAGGTCATAGAGCACCACGGCGCCTGGGGTGTTGGTCTGAAAAAAGGCGGTGGCCGAGAGTTGGTAACGCACATCTCCCAGGGCCTCGTCGATGGTGGTCTTTCCAGCCAGGACTTGGCGCAGGTCACCGATGGCTGCGTCGGCGACACGTGGGTTCACGTACCAGAGCAGTGCATCGGCATTCACGAATCCCGCCAGGCTCTCCATGGCGATCTGTTGCTCGGGGGTCGTGGGCTCTCCCGTGTAGACCGCGACGAGCACTTGGCCCAGTGTGCTGGCCCGCAAGACCAGGTGCTTGAGAAAGCCGGTGTGCTCGCGCACGTCCCAAGGGGCCAATGGATTCTCGGCCCACCACTTGCGAACCCCGGCCAGTGCAGCGTTCATGTTGGGGTCGGCCAGCTCGCAGCGCTCTGCATCCACGACCCGGTCAAAGCGGCCCGGCGCGTGAAAGCCCAGGAAGGTGCCGTGGATGGTCTTGCCCGCGTCGTTGTCGGCTTCCGTCAGGTAGCAGCGCACCCCAAAGGAGAGCTCGACCTTGTTGCGGTAGCCATAGGCCGCGGGGGCTCCGGCCACGGGTAGGACCTGTGTGTTGGGCCCCGGAGGAACCAGACGCAGAACGCGCTCGTGCTTGGCCTGGCGCTGGGCATCCAGAGAGATCTCTTGGAACGCACAGCCGCCGCACAGACCGAAGATGCTGCAGGGTGGGGTCTGCGGGTCGGGCGGAGGCTCGACCAGGGTCACCCGGCGGGCATGCATCACACCCTGCTTGACCTTGAATGGCGCCACGTGAACGGTGGCACCTGGAGGCGCGCTGCGCACCTGGATGGTCTTGCCTTCGTACTCTCCTAAGCTGCAGCCCGAAGGCCCCATGCGGTCAAGGTGGACATCGAAGGGCGGTGTGTGTCGTTTACGGCGTGCCATGGACGGGGGGTAACGCGGGGCCAAGCCATCCGGGGGGCGGACGCTGCTGGCCGATTCACAGGGGCACCGTCAACTTGGGGACCTGTACGTTTCTGGACCAACGCCTCAGCGCCGCTCCACAGGTGAACAAGACCGATTGGCGCGATCCAACGTCCTACACTGATGCGGGGGACGACACCTACGCCATGGACACCGACCGTACCTGAAGTGCCTGGGGTGGCAGGGTCTGCGGCGGTACTGGCGGGCCCTGGTTTGTGGTTCAAATTGGCCGCGTGGTTGTTCTCTGCACCCGCGCCTATGAGAAACGACTGGTGCATGGCGCTTCGAACCCAGCGCCGGGGGGATGAGGGCCGCTCAAGCTCAGCCCCTCTGGGCGTAAGGGGCCGTGGGGACCCCTGCATTCAAGGCATTGGGCCCACGAACATCGGCCGCGATGCCGTGCTAAGTCCAAGCGGTGAGTCCGCCACGTGTCCGACCGACATTCCGGCCAGCGACGTGTCCTTTTTCAAGTTCAAGACCGGCGCCAAGTGAGCGTGTCAGGAGTAGGACCATGCCTAAAACTGCCCTTTCAATCGCTGGATCCGACCCAGCCGGAGGTGCTGGAATCCAGGCGGATCTAAAGACCTTTGCTGCCCACAAGGTCTATGGAATGGCTGTCATCACGGCGCTGACTGCTCAGAACACAAATGGGATCACGGGGGTGCACCTTGTGCCCCCAGAGTTTGTCGCCGAGCAGGTTCAGACCCTGCTGGCCGACATGCCTGTGGATGCGATCAAGCTTGGGATGTTGGCAAACGCCGGAATCATTTCTGCGGTGGCCGAAGCGCTCAAGGGTTTTGATGGGCCCATCGTCTTGGACCCCGTCATGGTGTCGACCTCGGGTCATGCGCTGATCGACCCCGAAGCCGTGGGCAGCTTGCTCCTGGAGATGCTGCCCCTGGCCACTCTGGTCACACCCAACCTCCCCGAGGCCAAGCTGCTCTTACAAGGCTCTGAGCCCCAGGACTTTGTGGAGAAGACCGGGGTCGCTCTGCTGCTCAAAGATGGCCACGGGGCCGACAAGGTGGTCAGAGACGTGCTCTATCAGCCGGGACTGCCGTCCCAGATGTTCATCCACCCGCGCGTTGAAACTCGGAACACCCATGGGACAGGGTGCACCCTGTCATCGGCGTTGGCTGCCAGGCTCGCCAAGGGGCAAGTGCTCCCCCAGGCTTGTGAGGGGGGCATCGCCTACATCGCAGAGCTCATCGCTGCTTCCGCTGAGCACAGCCTGGGCACTGGAAAGGGGCCACTGTTGCACGGGCTTTCGTAAAAGCCCGGCAGCGCGGTGGCCGCTTGGGCTTGGCCTAAGGTTTGCCGTGTACCGAGACACTGAGCAGCATGCGGTTCTGGTTTTTGAGTGCACCAAAGCCTGCGGAGTACGCCTCGAATCCAAAGTCGGTGGCCTTGATGGCCGCAGCGCCCTTGACGTGAAAGCTGACCTCGTCCTGCTTGACGGCCAGGGGCAGGGTCAAGGTCTTGGTCTTTCCACGAATGGTTAGGTCGCCGGTCATTTTGAGTCGTTCGCCATCCATCTCACACTGGGTGCTCTTCCAGGTGATGGTCTTGTACTTCTCGCCGTGGAGCTGGTCTTCGCTGAGCATCTCTTTCTTGATGTCCTCGCGCTCGGAATCCTTGGGGAATGTGGTGTAGCCCAGGTTCTCGCGGATGGGTGTCGCGTCGACCACCATCGCGGCCACGGGCACGCTGATGTCCATGGAACAGGTGCTCAGGTCCTCTAAGTCGATGGTGGCTGTACCGGTCCAGCCCTTGGCCTGGATGATGTGGTCGTGTGCCAAAGCGGCCGCGATGGTGCTGGGATCTTTGTAGACCTGGATGTACAGAGAGCCACTCAGGTTGTAGGTGCCTGGGGCCGCTGCCGCTTCGGGGGCGGTGAGGGCTGGATTCATGCAAGCGAGTAGCAGGGGGAACAGCATAGGTTTCTCCAGAGATGTGCACTCAGGATGCCACAGTCACGCTTTTGATTCCCAGTGGGGCTCTTAAACGGGCTTATTACAGCTCAAAATTCAGGTACATTCGGTACACCGTGCCATCTCCAGGTTCAGCCCCGAAAGCGGTCATGCCGTAGCGCTCCAAGCGCGCCAAGGTCGCTTCTCCAAAGAGCTCGGGGCAATCGATGATCTGAACTTGTTCGGGCGTTCCGCGTTTGGAAAGCTGCATGTCCAACACGCAGGTCAGGGACTGGGACCAGTGCTCCTCCATCCAGGTTTTCATGGCCCGGTTGGTGCGGGGAGGACTGGGCCAGTCAGGTCTGGCGGTGGGCTCCATTCGCACCAGTCGGATGTTGCGCTCTCGGGGGACGGGGGTGCTTACGGTGTTGCTGATGTAGCCAAAAGTGGCTGGGTACTGTCCGTCGACAGCCATGTCGTTCTCAACGGGGGGATGAAAACTCCAGCGTCGAACGGCCTGCACCGAGCTTTCTTGCAGGGAGTCAGGGCAAGCGGTGGGGACCACGTCCTTGAGCTCGCCGAAGCGGTCAATCATGGCGGTGACCTGGCAGACGTGTAGCTCCCGCGGACTGGATTCCACATAGATCTGTGCGGTCAGGTCAGGGACGGGAACGGGGCTAATGTAGGGCGTTGTGCCGACGATGCCCCCCGCGACCACCGCGGTACTCAGGCTGAGCACGGCTAGTAAAATCGGACTACGCATGTTGACCTCGCGCGCGGTTCCAGTGCTGTCCAAGGCCATGACCACCAAGTTGGGAGAGCGCCGCCAAGCGTATCAGCCCAGCGCTGGCTCCCCTCCGGTAGGAGAGCCCCGTGCGCATGGCCAACATTCCCAGGCAGACCTGGGAGGGGTCGGCGTCGGGGCTGATCTTCTCGGCGGTGAGCAGCAAAGGAACGGGGCCTGCATCGAAGCGTTGTCGATGACCAAAGGCAATGTACTCCCGGAGCTCCGCGGCGATATCGGACCAACTCTCCACGGCCTGCTCGCCAGGGCAGCCGGCGTCTTGGGCCCCCAGGAGTGCGCCCACACCCGCGTACAGGTACAACTCCATGGCGAGTTCGTCGTCTGGGATGGGTAGGACCTCCCTAAAATCGGCAGCAAAACTGAACAGGTCGTGCTCTACCATCTCGCGAAGCACCCGCGTTGCGTCCGATAAATCGGAGGCTGCAGCCATTTGTTCAATCCTGGCCAGGACCATGTCCTCGGCGTGGGTCTCCGGTAGCTCGGGCAGAGGGGCTCGGAGGCGGTCTAACCAGCGCATTGGGCTACTCGCAGACTTTGTGGAGCCAGTCGGCAAAGACCTGGCTCTCTATGACGTTGCGGGTGTGGCTGAGCATCAGGGTCTGCATGGGAGGACGCCAGCTCTCCTCCAGGCCAGAGCCAGCCAGAAAGGCACGGGCGGAGAGGTGACCCTGTTCCTCGACCATGCCCTCCAGCATGGCCCGTAGTTCCTCCTCCAGCTCCTTGCTAGAGGCTGCAGCGCTCAGAATCTGGTGCACATCATCGACCAGCGCAGTGGGCTCGAGCTTGGCCAACTCCCGGCCCCACGTGGACACCGGAAAGGCCAGGGCGACGTCGATCATATCCGCCCGCATGTTGCCGTATTCAACAGCGTTCTTGTGATCGCAGACGTTGTCCACGGCGATGCCGATGGCATGGCTAATGGCACCGTCCACGTAGCTCTTGATGCGGCCGTCGAGCTGGCGTTCTACCTCCGAACCCACCATCTTTGCGGCAACGGTCGCAGCGCCAGCCCACTGCGCCAGCCGGCCGGTTCCCAAGGCCTTGGTGGGTGGCTTGAGCTTGGAGGCAAAGTCCGTGAGGCTGTGGGTCAGGACCTCGCGCATCAGGTTGCGCATGGCTTGATGATCCACCATCGCGCGGAGCACATGGGGGTCGGGGGAGTAAGGCCGCTTGAGCAGATCCTGGACCGGCTCCACCGCGTCCCGAGGTACGCGTCGTAGCAGGGACCGCTGATCTGCTTTGAGCTGAGCGATGCCCGCTTGGAGTCGCTCGTTGATCCAGCTTTTTGTGCCTGGATTTTTAAGGCTGTTGCGCAGACCACTGAGCAGCGCGTCGCCGACCAGTTTGGGGTCCACCAGCTCCGCCAGGGGCCGTTCCAGCAGGTCCTCTAAGACCAACTCTACCAGTTCCTGCGTGTGCTGGGGTTCACCGCGAAGGCGGCTAAGCAAGAGCGCGGCGTTGGGCATGCTTCCTCTGGGGCTCCTGAGAGGATAACCCTGAGGGGTGTTTAAGCACATGACACCGGGCGCCCGCCCCTCTGGCCTAAATCTCCGCGTGTTGGCTCTGGCCATCCTGCTGATGATCGGCGTGGGCGCCGTGCTCTCCATCAGTGCGGTCAAGATGCTGCGGGCTCTTGGCTTCTTCCCACCGGAGCGCGAGCCGGTGGAAGTCTTCTACGAGCCCTACCGAGACGGCAAGCGCTTGGAGGACCTGCTGGGACCTGACGAGCGCCCCAGTGAACTGCAGATCTGGGAAGTGGCTCCAGCTAGTGGGTCTGAACTTCGAAGGCCGGAGCCGGCCTTCGAGACGCCACAAGACATCCCGCAGCCGCCGCACTCGCCACCACAGCCAAGCCCGAGCTGAGCCAGAAGAGCATGTGGGTGTCTACGCCACTGTCCACGATCAAGGACCCGCCGACGTTCCCCAGGCCCGAGCCCACGCCGCCAACCGCCGCGGAGAGCAGGCCCAAGCCACTGGTGCGCAGGTGCTTGGGGGCGCGCTCTCCGACCAGGGCCACCGCAGCAATCCAGAAGGCGCCAAAAGTCACCCCGTGAATGACTTGGGCGCCCACAGTGAAAAACAGGCTGGTCGCACTTGCGCTGAGCACCCACCGAGGGATGGCCAGCAGCATGGCGCCGATGAGAAGCTTGCGGGCGCCGAACCGCTTGAGCAGCCAGGAGCCGCTGGCAAGGACAGCGATCTCGACCCCGACGCCCAGGGTCACGGCGACGCCTACCCAGACCGTATCGAAGCCTTGGGCGTTTAGGTGAACCGAGAAGAAACTGTCGTAGACCGCGTGACCTGAAAAGTGAAAGGCGGAGGCGACAAGGAGCAGAACGAAGCCCGTGTCAGTACTCAGCTTTCGAAGGGCGGCCCCCAACTTGGGGGAAGTTTTTGTGGGTGCCGGGGGTCGGGGAAGGGTGAGCACGACAGCGACCATTCCCACGCCTGCGGCCAAACCAAACCAAAGGGGAGAGATGCCTTTGTCTCGAGCCAAGCCGGCTGCAAAAGCGGCGATTAGAAAGCCAAGCGATCCCCACATGCGCACCCGGCCGTAGCGGTCTTGCTGGCCCTCCAGAGTGCGGAGGGTCAGGCCGTCTACCAGCGGGCCGCTGCCCGTTCGGCCGATGCCCAGTGCCAGGACCCCCAACAATGCCAGGGAGGGTGGCAGACCCAGCAGCGCCAAGCAGCCCAGCAGAGCAGCGCCGGCCGCCAAGAGCAAGATCAGCGGTGAGCCCTGGGTCTTGTCGGATGCCATACCCCAGGCTGGACCCAGCACCAGGCGCATGGCAGGGGTAGCGGTCATGGCCAAGGTCAGGGCCACGCCCGTGACCCCTAAGGCTTTCAGTTCCAAAGCCAGATAGGGAAACACGGCCCCAAGCATGGCTAGGGACAGACCCTGCAGGAGCGCGAGGCGAGACAGCATGGCCAGCGGACTAACGCGGGTTTCAGTCCCGCGGCTTGCGCAGCGAGACGACTGTGGTCCCGGTCACTATAAATTCGCCGAACTGCACGGTGGCAATGGGCTCCACCCGACGCAGAGGTGTGTCTGGCACGTAGATGTAGGTGGGGCAGCGCTCGTGCAGCGCGCTCAGGATAATGCTCCCTTTGGGACCCACCTCTACGGAAGCCTGTCGGCGTCCGGCCAGTGCGCGGTCCAGGGTAAATCCACCCTGGCGCGCGCGCGCGGCGCGGGAGCCCGAGCACCACCGGATGTTGTCCTGTCCACTGCGGTCGGGAAGAGCCATTCCGGGGTGGTTGGGCTCTCGGCCAAGCTCGGTGACCTGGCCCATGGCCACGCCCATTCGCAGTGGAGTGTCCGCAACCAGTAGCCCGACATAAGGGCCGTTGCTCAGTTCGTGGAACGTGATCTTGCCGCTCGGGGTGCTCATCACGGCGCCGTCTTTCAGGGGCAAGAAGCTGTCTGCAGGTACGGTCTTTCCGTTCAGACCTATCCCGTGCTGCATGGGCTGCATGTGGACGCCCTCTCGGGAGATGTCGACTCGCACCACGGCTTGATCGCTGCGGTTCATCCAGCGTCCATCGGGCAGCAGGTCGTAGGTGTAGCTCGCCACCACCTCTGCCATGGGAACGGCCGGGAGGGCCAAGCCCCCCATGACCAGGTCCACCTCTGAATTTTGGCCCATGTCCAAGATGATGGTGTTGGAGCCGATGGGGCTGGACGGAATCGCCTTCACCTGGGCGATGGCAGTCTCCAGTGCTTGGGGGGTACCCATCACCATGCTGCGCCCAGACTCGATCCAGGTGTGCCGGTCCTGGGGGGCGATGTGGTAGGCGCTGAGAAAGAGACGGTTGGGGTCCAGCACTGGCAGGGAGTCCACGGCTGTGGTCAGGCTGGAACCGCCCGGTCGAAAGCCCTCGAGCAGCACGATGGGGTCTGGCGGCAGTGGGGGCATGGGCTCCCCCTTGGAGATTCGCACCAGGGTGTCGGCCTTGATTGCGGCTGAGATGCTCTGGGGCAGCCAGCAGCGGGTGCGGCCTACGGCGCGATAGCAGATGGTGTTGCCCACCAAGCCCTTGAGGTTCAGCTTGGCCACGGGTTCCCAGGGCACCTCGGCCTGGTTCATGCAGATTTTGGTGGACTCAGAGAACCAGAACTCCCCTGCAGGGGTTTTGGAGTTGATGCGCGCGGCCAAGTTGACCGCGTCGCCAAAGGCGTCCCCGTCAATCTCTTCCACATCGCCAGTGGCGCAGCTCACACGGATGATCAAGGTGTCTGTTGAAGCTACTTTTTCGACCACATCAAGCCCGGCCCTTGCGGCGTCGGTGGCGCTGTCAAAGAGAGCCATGTACGCGTCACCCAGGTTCTTGACGATGCGTCCGCCGCGGCGGGTCAAAATGGGGTGCACAAACTTCTCGTGTGCCGCGAGCAGATTGCGTAAACCCTGACGGTCAGCACGCGACACGCTGGCCGTGTAGTTCGCCAAGTCTGTAAACAGAACTGTTCTGGTTCGTGTTGCCACCCCGCGCCTCCTACACCGCGGCGCATTTTAGCAGACGCGTTCCTCGAGCGTGTCGCGGGAATCACCAAAGCCACAACACATGGGTTACGTGCGCGCCCGCTCGGAGGCTCTTTCATGTCCAAGACCCGCTGTCGTTTTGCTCCCTCGCCGACTGGCCGACTGCATGTTGGCGGGGCACGCACCGCTCTCTTCAACTACTTGTTTGCCAAGTCCACAGGTGGAAACTTCGTCTTGCGCATCGAGGATACCGATCGCCAGCGCTCCTCCTTGGAGAGCGAGCGGGGCATCTGCGAAGATCTTCGCTGGTTGGGCTTGAATTGGCAGGAGGGTCCCAATGAGGGTGGCCCTGGCGCTCCGTACCGCCAGTCCGAGCGGCTTGAGCTCTACACCCAGCACATGCAGGAACTCATTGCCGCTGGCCGGGCTTACTACGCCTATGAGACCGGGGACGAGCTCACTGCCGAGCGCAAGCTGGCAGAGGCCGCCAAGACCTCCTTCCGCTACCGCCGCCGTGACTACTCAGAGCAGGACATGGCCCGCTTTAAGGAAGAGGGGCGCGTGCCGGTGTTGCGCTTCGTCACCCCTCCGGGCCAGGAAGTGCTCATCCAGGACCAGGTCCTGGGCCAGGTCCGCGTGGGCCCAGGAGATCTGGACGACTTCATTATCGGAAAGGGCGACGGATTCCCGACCTACCACTTTGCCGTGGTGGTGGACGACCACCACATGCAGGTCACCCACGTGCTGCGCGCTCAAGAGCACCTGATGAACACCGCTCGCCACATCCTGCTCTACCAAGCCTTTGGCTGGGAGATGCCCGAGCATGGCCACATGCCGGTCATCAACTCCATCGGCGGCGGCAAGATGTCCAAGCGGGACAAGGCCAAGGCCGCCCGTGCCGCTGCGAAGGAGTCGGGCTGGGATGCTGCCACCCTGAGCGAGAAGCTTGGGATTTCCCTTGACTTGGCCACTTCTTTTCTGAAGAAGAAGAACAACGATGTGGAGATCGCCATCCCCGTCGCGGCCGAGTTGGGTGTCGAGCTGCCCGAGATCGACGTGGAGGACTTTCGAGCCAGCGGATTCTTGCCGGAGGCCCTGCTGAACTACCTAGCACTGCTGGGCTGGTCCAACGGGGACGACCGTGAGATCTGGGACCAGGCTGAGTTAGAGCAGGCCTTTTTGATCAAGCGCATCGGTTCGTCTGCCGCCCGCTTTGACCCAGCAAAGCTGCTCTGGATGAACGGCCAATACGTACGGGCCTCGTCGGTGGAGCGCTTGGTACAGGCCAGCGCCGACTATGTGCTACGGAATCCGGAAGGGCTGCTGGCTGGGCTGGATTCCGCGCGCCTCCACCTGGTGATCTCCCTGTTCCATGAGCGCTTTCAGACCTTTGCCGAGCTGGAGCAGAGCGCGGCTTGGGTTCGGGATGCCCCGGTGGTCTACGGACCAGAAAAAGCCATCAAGAAGCACCTGCTCAAGGGCGACGGCTTGGCCCGTCTCTCCGCCAGCGAGGCCATCGTGGCGGGAATAGAGAACTGGAGCGCAGAAGGAATTGAAGCTGGACTTCAGGCTGCGGCGGATGCCCACTACGAGGGTCGCGTTGGCAAGCTGGCCCAGCCTCTTCGGGTCGCGCTGACCGGTGGTCCGGTGTCTCCAGGCGTTGGCGAGACCTTGGCTATCTTGACCCAGGCGGAGTGCGTCGCGCGCATCCAGGCATGCAAAGCCCACTTTGCCGAGCAGGCGTGAGCGGCAGCCTCCAAGAAGGTGAGCGCCCTCTGCGGGTGCTCTTCGTGCACGGTTTGGAGTCTGGCCCCACTGGCGGCAAGGTCGTCGGTATGCGGGAGTTGGGCCTAGAGGTGGTCGCTGTAGACATGCACATGTCTCAGTGGCGCTTGGACAAGAGGAACAGCTTTCTGCGCAACACCTTGCGCTTGTGGCAGATCTGGGTCGCCGGCTTTCTCCTGCTTGCCGCCTTGCCTGTGTTCCTGCTCACCGACCCTTGGTCTGGCGTGGCCATGGGAGTTGGCGCCATTGTTTGGGGCCGGCTCCGCTGGAAGAGCTGGGTGGCGTTGGCGTTGTCCAAGAGCATGGCGGCTTGCGTGGACCTCCAGCGTGCGGCTCTGGCCAAGCATGAGGTCGACGTGGTCATCGGGTCCAGTTGGGGCGGCGCAGTGAGCATTGAGCTGCTGGTTGCTGCCCACTGGTCTGGCCCAACCCTGCTGCTGGCCCCCGCTTGGCAGAAAGTGCAGGAGCGCATCGACCCAGGGCGCGTCTCAGCCGTATACGCGCGCCTGGAGGCCCTCTCGGCTCCCATTCACATCCTGCATGCCCCCGATGACGAGGTGGTGCCCATCGTTCACAGCCAGCGCATGGCGACTGGCCGTGTTGGATTGACCCCTGTGCCCGGAGGGGGCCACCGCTTGCTCCCTACTCTGCAAGATGGCACGCTGATTCAGGCTCTCAAGATGCTGAAGGGCTGAGCCAGGCCCGTCCGTGGGGCGCGTCCCAGTCCAGCACCGGGTTGATGGGCAAAATGCGGTGAGGGTTGATGGAGTCGTGGCTGTAGTGGTAGTGGCGCACGATGTGGTCAAAGCGCACGTTGTCCCTGATTTTGTCGATCTGGTAGAGTTCGCGGGTGTAGGCCCAGAGGTGGGGGTAATCGACGATGCGCTTGCGGTTGCACTTGAAGTGCTGGTGGTAGACCAAGTCGAAGCGGATCAGGGTGGTAAACAGGCGCCAGTCGGCCTCGGTCAGGCGCTCGCCCATTAGGTAGCGCTGGGTGCTGAGGCGCTCCTCGAGCCAGTCCAGCGTGTCGAAGAGGGTGTGCACAGCCTGGTCGTAGGCAGCTTGTGAGGTGGCAAAGCCGGCCTTGTATACGCCGTTGTTCACCGTGTTGTAGATGCGTTCATTGATGGGCTCCATGGCGTGTCGCAGCTCCTGGGGCCAGTAGTCTTGGCTGTTGCCGGTGATTCCATCAAAGGCACTGTTGAACATGCGAATGATCTCGCTGCTCTCGTTGCTCACGATCACGCCGTGCTGCGTGTCCCAGAGCACGGGTACGGTGATGCGGCTGGTCAGTCCAGGCTGGCTCTTGTTGTAGAGGTCCCGCATGAAGGGCAGCCCGAAGAGCGCATCGCCGACGCTGGGCCAAGTCTCGCTCTTCTCGAAGGTCCAGCCATCATCCAGCATGTCCGGGTGCACCACGCTGACTCCGACGTGGGGAACCAAGCCCTTGAGTTGGCGGAATATCAGTGTGCGGTTGGCCCAAGGACAGGCGTGGGAGATGTAGAGGTGGTAGCGGCCAGACTCCGCCTTAAAACCACCCGCTCCGCTCGGACCGGGAGAACCATCCGCAGTCACCCAGTTCCGAAACTGGGCCACGGAGCGCTTGAATGCGCCGCCTGTGGACTGGGTGTCATACCACTTGGTGGACCACTCTCCGTCGATCAGCATGCCCATGGGATCTCCCTTAGGTCGTGTTCCTATGGTGATGAATGTTGGATGCAAGAGGGAGTGCGGAGTCACACTGTCCCAGAAATGGGCTCAGCGACGCTCCTCAAACAGCACCGCCGCGTCAAACCCCCGCATTGTCAAGCCCGTGGCCTCTTCCAGCGCTTTTGGGTCTGCTAAGTCATCTTGGTCCGCTGTAGACAGCAGGTCCGCGTCCATGTCCGGCCGCAGGCGCGCCACCAGGGTGAGCAAACGCAGGGGCAGCGGCACCCGCAACCGGTGGGTGTTCAGGTGGTGGCCGATGCGGCGCACGATGTCTTTGAAGGGAAGGGCTTGGGCGCCCCCGGCATCAAAGGCGGTGTTGGGCAGCTCGGCTTGGTCCAGGAGTGCCAGCATGGCGCCGCCAAAGTCGTCGACGTGGATGGGCTGGCGCAGGGCCGTTCCGCGGCCAATCATGGGGATCACCGGGCTTTTTTTAACCAGGTCGGCCAAGGTGTGGAAGCTCTCGGGGTGGCCCGGGGTGTGACCAATCAGACGACCGCCGAAGGGGGCGCTTGGACGCAGGATGGCGTGGGGCAGACCGGAGGCGGCGAGCCTGGCCTCGTCTTCGCGTCGCTGTTTTGCGTATCCGGAGTCGCCGTCCCAATGAACGCAGGTGGAGCTGGCATAGAGGGTGGGAAGACCCATCTCTAAGACCCTGTCCATCATCTTGCGGTCTAAGTCCATGGCGGCGGTGCGCTTGGACCCATCGCCTGTTCCCATGACCTTGCATGCCAAGTGCAGCACGGCGTCCGGCTGAGGCACTGCAGCGAGCTGCTGGGCGGCGCTGTCTTGGGACAGGTCAATTCGTGCGCCGCGGATGCCGGGTAGGGTCATCGCGGTGTTCCAGTGCACCCCATAGACCTGGTGGCCTTGGTCGCGTGCCAGCAGACAAACGTGGGCGCCCACAAAGCTGGAGGCACCGGTGACGAGCAGCCTCACTGGACACGCTCCAGGCGGATGATGGGGTCCCCGACACCAAAGCTGCCAGGGGTCTCGATGGCCGCGCACAGGCCGCCGTGTCCAATCATCGCGTGCAGGGTGCCAGGGCCCAATGTGGCCTCCATCTGTTCACATGGGTCGCACTCGTCGGTGCCGCGCAGGACGGCGGAGCCGATCTGGAAGCGCCAGCCAATGAGTGCGCGCAAGTTGATGCCGGAGACCAGCACGTTTCGCCGGAGCACGGTGTAGTCCCAGTCGTCTCGTCCCAGCAGCTTGGCGATGATGGGCAGATGCTCGGCTTGAATCAGAGTCACGGCGCGTTTCTTAGAGCGACCGTAATCCTTCGGGCCAGACGACAAATCCCAGCTCTGGACCTCCACCAGGGGGCTGCCCTTGCCGGGGCGAAGAGCGATGCGCTCGATCTGGCCGGTCTGGGGTGCCTTGGCCAGGATGCGGTTGATGAGTGGGGTGATCATGGGTCATCCTTGGGTCTGCCACGGTCGACCGGGCGGCAAATCGCGCACACTGCGCGCTCGAAGAGTTGGGCGTCTCCTGACAGAGGACCGGCGCCCAGCTGCCCTGAGACGCACGCCTGGGAGCAGGTGTCTAGGACGTACGGCACTACTTCTCCACGACCGTCCAGTTCACATCGGGCAACACGTCGGCCAGCTGCGGTTGGATGACGCTCAGGTCGCCGACCACCACGATCAATGCAGCGTCCGTGTCCAGGGTGGCCATAGCGGCGTTGACGGTGCTCACGCTGGCGTTGCGGGCGGTCTGTAGCTCCATGGCCATGCGGTCGGGGCTCTGACCCATGGCGACTACGCCAGCCAAGCTGGCGGCGATGCTGCTGCGTGACTCCATGGCTGAGACTGCGTCGGTAATCGCGGCGCCTTGGGCCTTTTTGAGCTCGGCAGCATCGATGCCTTGGGTGATGCGCTCCACCTCGGCCAGCATGTCCACCAGGGCCAAGGCAGTGACATCTCCGCGCACGCTGGAGGAGGTCACCATGCGGCCGTAGCCGGGACCTGCTCCCACGCCAGCACGGGCACCGTAGCTGTAGCCCTTTTCCTCACGCAGCAGGCGATTCAACCGGCTCGTGAAGGTGCCGCCCAGAACCACGCTGCCCAGGGTTGCGGGCACGTAGTGGGGGTCATCGGCTTGCCACCCGGGCAGCACGACGCGCAGAACCGATTGGGTCGCACCGGGGTTGTCCACCAAGTAGTAGCCGCTGGCCTGCGCCGCTGGACCGATCTCGGGCAGCGGGGAGGGCTTGCCCGTCCAGTCGCCGAAGCTGTCCTCTAATTGAGCTTTTAGGTCGACTTGAGTCACGTCTCCGCTGACCACAAAGGTGGCCCGCTCCGGTGCAAAGCGCGCACTCCAGGAGCTCTTCAGGTCCTTGGCCGTGATCGAGGTCAGGCTGGTCTGGTTCCCGATTCCGGGGTGGGCCAGAGGGTGGTCCTCCCCAAAGTAAAAGCTGTCGGCAACCCATCGGGCCACGGTGGCCGGGCTGTCCAGGCTCATCTGGACCTCCCCGATGAGGCGGTCCCGGACCCGGTCAACTTCTTCGGCGTCAAAGCGCGGGGCGCTCACAGCGCTGGCCATGAGATCCAAGCCCACTTCCAAGGTGTCGGTTGTGGCTTCGAGGCCCACCCAAGTAGTGGCCTGTCCGGAGTTGGCCCACAGGCTCAGAGCGTGTTGCTCCAAGGCGCCGGCAAACGCGGTTGAGTTTAGGTCGCCGGCGCCGTGGGTGAGCATCGTATCGGAGAAGTTCACCAGGCCGGGTTGATCGGCGGGATCCATGGCTTTGCCGCCGCCAAGCACCATGCGCACGCTGACCAGGGGAAGGCCAGGACGTTCGACCAGCCAGACGGTCGTGCCGTTGTCCAGGGTGAAGACCTGAGGGGCTTGGGGGGCAAAGTCTGCCGGCGCGCCGATTTCGGGGCGCACGTCCAGAGGGTGGGGTGCGGCCACGGCAGCAACGGGGGGCTCAACAGTCTTGGGGCAAGCAAGAAAAGCTAGGAAAAAGGTCATCTACTCAGCTCCTTGGGTGGTGCTGTCGCTCTCTTCGGGGCGGACGCGGGCGATGCATACTCGGTCCGGAGTCAGGGCTTGGGCCGCCGTCTGCACATCGGCCAGGGTGGCGTTGGTGTAGCGGGCCAGGTCGGTGGCCAGGTAGTCGGTCTCACCGGCCAGATAGTGATAGCGGTTCAAGGCGCTGGCTCGGGAATCCAGTGACTCCAAGCCGCCAATGGCGTTGACGCGGTACTGGTTGACCACACGCTCCAGCTCAGCCTGGGTGGGCCCTTCGGCAGCCAGCTTGGCGATCTCCTCGGCGACCACCGCCTCGATCTCTTCAACGGTGTGGCCTTCGGTGGGCAGAGCCTGGACCATGAAGATGCTGGAGTGCATCTGGCTGAACTGGTAGGCGCTGATCTCCAGGGCGAGCTGATCCTGGTGAACCAGTCGTTGATACAGGCGGCTTGAGCGGCCGCTGGACAGGACCGCAGCAAGCAGGTCGTAGTCGGCATCCCCCTCCTGCAAGGCGGCTGGGCTGTGCCAGGCCATCACGGTCATGGGGATCTGCACCTGGTCGGTGAGTTCCAGGAGTTGCTCAACCGGCTTGTCGGGGGTCTCGACAGCGGGGCGCTCGGGCAGCTCGCCGGCGGGAATGCTGCCAAAGGCG
>CAJQPC010000212.1 GCA_905480105.1 uncultured bacterium
CTTCTGCGCCGGGGTAAATCGCCGCGTCCTCGGGGGCGCAGTCCTCATCGTCAGAAAAGCCGTCCGCGTCTTGGTCCAGGACTAGGGCGCCGGTATCTACGGCTACATCTTTGGTTCTACAAGCGAGCGAGAGCAAGAGCATGAACATAGCGACCATCCTTCGAGGTGGGAACCCTACCAATCCTCGACACAAAGAGGTTGGGAATTCGCTACGATGATCCCATCAGGAGAGATCAGTGCTCGCTCTTACAGGGCTCCTGCTTGGCAGCCCAGCCCTTGCTCAGACCCCGCCACCCATGGTGAATGGGGAACGTACCAGCGAGCATCCTCAGGTGGGGGCTCTGGTCGCCTACTACGAGGGATACGGTGGTTCCAGCTTCTGCTCTGGCACCTTGATCCATCCCGAATGGGTGGCCACCGCAGCCCACTGCGTGGAGGCAGCCGAGCAATACGAGCGCCAAGGCGTCACCATCCTGTTCTACATGGCGCCAGACGTGTACGACGCGGACGGTGTGCTCGACTACGCGGTCGCGGACCAGTTTGAGATGCACCCAAGCTACGACGGCAACAGCCTTGGCAACAGTTGGGACCTGGGCCTGCTCCACCTGGAAAAACCCATCACGGCCGTGCCTCCACTCAGCGTGAACACCGATGGAATCGGCGGATGGACCGGCGAGATCGTGACCTTCTTGGGCTACGGGATCACCAAGGATGACTCCTTGGGCGGCGGAGGTGGCGGCGTGAAGCGGGTCACCAACATTCCCATCTACGACAGCAACGAGCAGATCCTCTACGCCTACGACAGCGTCCAGAACCTCTGTTCCGGTGACTCCGGTGGCGGCGGTATTCGACAGGACGACACCACCGGACAGTGGGAGCTGATCAGCGTCAACTCCTTCGTATACGCCGTGCAGAGTGGCTCAACCTCTTGCGTCGGCGGAGGCTCTGGCTCGGCACGGATCGACACCGCCATCGACTGGATCGAAGACTTTGTTCCTTTGGACGAGGTTGGTTTTGGGACCCCCGCCTTGGACATAGACGACCCGATGTACATGGACACCGGTGACCCCTTGAACCCCTACGACAACAATCTGAGCAGCGAAGAACCCGGACTCCTCGGGTGCAGCCAGGTACCCGGCGGCAGATCTCTGTGGATGGCGGCCCTGG
Source organism: uncultured bacterium (assembly GCA_905480105.1). GTDB lineage: Bacteria > Myxococcota_A > UBA796 > UBA796 > CAJQPC01 > CAJQPC01. Next base: position 1,168 of record CAJQPC010000212.1, read on the forward strand.
CCGTGGGCGGTCTGCTGCTCCGGCGTCGCGACTGAGCCCGAAGCAGCTCCACGTCACCGAGCTTTTTTGTGGCATTGGGGGCCTCGCAGCGGCCCTCCCACCCGGCGCTGAAGTGCTGGCCGTCGACCAGTCCGAGCTGGCCCGGCAGAGCTACGCCCACAACTTTGGGCACGCGCCAAAGGCTTGGAATATCGCGGGCTTAAAATCCCTACCGCCAAGCGATCTGCTCTGGCTGTCGCCACCCTGTCAGCCCTACACCCAGCGTGGAGCGCAGCGGGACTTGGCGGACAAGCGCTCGGCGGCACTCCTGCGGGTCTGCGCTCTGCTTCCTCTGGCTCAGCCTCGCTTTGTAGGCCTGGAGAATGTGCCCCAGTTCCAGGGCTCCGATGGCCACGCCCATTTCTTGAAAGCCCTGGACGGCTATCAGATCTGGCAAGGAGTGCTCTGCCCCAGCCAGCTGGGCATTCCCAACAAGCGACGACGGTTCTACGTCTTGGCCTCGCGCAGGGGACAGGTCGCAGAGCCTGTGTTCGCACCCGAGGACCTGAGCCTGGACCAATACCTGGATCCCCACCCGGATCCCATCCTCTTCCTCAGCGACTCGGACACCGCACGCCTACTCGGCGTGCTGCCCATCATCACCCTGGCGCAGAGCACCGAGACTTTTACCAGCGGCTACGGGCGCAGCCTCCTGAAAGCGGGCTCCCTGCTGCGCACGGTCGACGGGCGTGTCAGACGCTTCTCTCCCAAGGAGATCCTGCGCTTGCACGGCTTTCCAGACGGCTTTGAGCTCACCCCCGGTCTGGACCGGGTCAAGCAGTACAAGCTGGTGGGAAACAGCCTGAGTGTTCCGGTGGTGCGCGTGCTCTTAAACGCCCTGGGGCTCGACACTCAGTAGGCTCAGGGCTTGTTTGCCAGGGCCCGCAAATCCGCAGCGGTCAATCCCTCCGCCAAGCTGCGGGGTTCGGGTGGATGCGTGCCCAAGGCTCGAGCCAGGGCGCGGCGCCCGAGCCAAGCCAGGGTGCGCCATCCGTTGCTGCCAGCCTCGATGACCACCTGGTTGGCCCGTCCCTGGGCCGCCTCACGATCTCCTGCCTCCAGGTCGGCCTGGGCCAGCTGAAGCTGAATTCGCAGGCGCAGCACGGTGGGGGCCAAGTCCAACACAGCATGGACACGCTGCGCTGCCTTTTCATAGCCACGCAGGTCTCCAATACGGGCGGCACAGCGGGCCTGGATGGCGGATGCCAGGGCAGACTCAACCGGACCGACGGGCGCCTCGACACGGTTCAAGGCACGCCCCACCCGATCCAGCGCAGAGCTGGCTGCAGCGCGGGAGTCCGGCCGCTTGTCCAAGGTAGCCACCGCACGCCAGAGGTGGGCCACCCGGCGCTCGTGGGGCCTGTCTTGGGCGCGAGCCAGCGCCACCGCGTCGGCCAAGCGAGCCTCGGCCAGCCGGACCTGTCCTTGCTCCAAGAAGATCAGCCCCATGCCGGCCTGAAGCTCCATCTCCAGCACAAGGTCTCGCTCCGCACGTGCGCTCTGGATCAAGGCCTCACCGGCCCGACGTGCACCCGCGAGCACCCCCGATAAGTGCAAGGCCATGACCCGCTTCAGGCGCTGACCTGGCTCTTGCTCACCGCTCTCTGGACGGGCCGGAGCATCCTGGACTCGGGCATCTCCACAAGCCACCCGGTGGTGATGAGCCTCGAACGCCATGGCGCGATCTTCCAGGGCCAGCGCCGCTCGGCGGTGCATGGCGTTGAGATCCGGCAAGGCCTGAAGGGCTGCAAGCGACACCAAGCGGCCCACCGGGGTGCTCCTGGAAGCATGGGTGCGCAACAGGCCTTCCTCCTCCAACAGGAGCAGGATGTCTTTGCACGGGGCCTGAGCGACCTCCTCGACGAGCGACCGGTCCGGCGGCTGCCGCAGGATGCACACTGCGCAGAGCACGTCCAGCGCTTCCAGCGGAAGCTCCTCCACCGCCTCAATCAGCCGGCCTGGCGGCTCGAGGGGGAGAGGCAGCTCCACGACTCTGCCGTGGCGGTGCTCGGCCAGGGTGGCCAAGAGCCACGCTGGATGCCCACCGGTGGCCTGGTACAAGCGCTCGGCCACCCGATGCGGCTCGGGGGTGTCGGGCCCCATAGAAACCACGGTACGTCGCAGGTCTGCAGGGCCAACGGGCTCCAAGGAGATCCGTACCGAGTCCACATCGTCAGGCAGGCGGAAGCGGGTTGCTATCGCCATGACCTCGCCAGCGCGCATTCTTCTCAGGCCGGCCGTCAGGGTGGGTTTGTCTCGGGCCACCAGGAGCGGCACTCCCAGCGTGCCTGCCAGCTCTTCTGCCACCTCCAGCAGCCAGGAGCGTCCGGACCCCGAAACCCCCACCGACTGAATGGCGACCGCGCGACCCTGCTTGACCTGGTCCAGAGCCTCCCGCACCGCATCCACATAGCGCTGCCGTCCTGCAAGAGGCGGGGGCGCTTTTGCACCGCCCGTGGCCTGGAGGGCGCGCTTGGCCTGGCGAGCATTTGCTGGGCGGTCCTTGGCCTTCTTGGACATCAGCTTAAGAATCGCCAGTTCAAGGGCGGGAGGCACGCTGGGGTCAATGGAGCTGGGCTGTGGGACAGGCTCGTGTAGGTGAGCGTGGACCACCTTGTCCCGCGCGCGCTTTGGATAGGGAGGCTGACCGGTCAGCAGAGCGAACAAGGTGCACCCCAGACCGTATAGGTCCGCGCGGCCGTCCACCGTGTCCCCGCGCAGTTGCTCGGGGGCGCAGTAGTTGGTGGTCCCGATCAGGGTACCGGCGAGGGTGCGTTCCATCTCCTCGGGATCCCGAATCACCCCAAAGTCCGAGAGCGCCACGCGACCGTTGGACTCCAGCAGCACGTTGGACGGCTTTACGTCCCGGTGAACGATGTCCGCGTCGTGCACCACTGCAAGGGCATCGCAGAGAGCCATGCCAATGCGCTGGGTCTCCCGATAGCGTTCGTGTGCGGGGCGCAGGCGCAGCTTGTCCGCGTACACGAATAGGTCTTGGCCTTCGACGTACTCGATGACCATGTAGGGGCGGCCCTCATGGTGGCCATCGTCTATGTAGCGAACAATATTGGGGTGCTTGAGGCGCTTGAGCGCTCGTATCTCCCCGCCGAAACGCTGGGCCACCCGACCGCTTCCCTTGGCCAGCCACTTGACCGCGACCTCGACCCCACGGGGATCGACAGCCAGATAGACCGCGGCCATTCCGCCCTGGCCCAGGAGCCGTAGGGGCAGGTAGGGGCCGATGGCGTCTGGGAAGGTGCTCGTTTGCTCGGACATTGGCCCCACAGTCTATTCGGATGGGTGGGCCAGCGGGAGCATGGAACAGAACCGTGACCGGAGGCAAGGACTGGAAGATCCGCATCAGGGCCACGAGCGCCATGTTTCTGACCGCAATGCATCATGCTTGTCGACAGCGAACCCGATACCTCATACAGAGCGTGTGGGTTGAGTCTTCGGATTCCCCAGAGCTGGCCCTGTATGCCCCCCCATTGGGGTCAGCTCACCCCTCCGGGACTTGACCGGACCCTGGCCTGACACCCCTGCGGCTCTAAAGCTCCGTGGCCAGTTCCGCTGCAATGGCGTCCGCTTCCCGTGTCCAACCCTCGGCGTCTGACGGCTTGTTCGCCAAGCTGGCCAACAGGCGACGCGCTTCCAAGTCCATCAGCTTGAGCCCACGGGCTGCGCAGAGATGCGCTGCTGCACGGGCCACGCGCTCAGCATCCCCAAGGTCTCCCAAGACCTGATGAGCACGGGCACACTCCAAGAATACACGGGCACGCCTGGGAACCGGTAGCGCATGGGAGCTGCGCTCAGCGGTCTGCAGCATCCGGCGAGCATCTCCGGCATCTCCCGTCAGGGCACAAGCCCAGGCACTCAAGGCCACGATGGCCGGCCCATAGGACTCGGGATCCTGGCGCTTGGCCAGGTTTCGGGCGATGGCCAGATGGGCCTCGGCGGTGGTGGGATCCTCGTGTCGAGCGGCCAGGCGGGCCAATGACCAGCGACAAGCGATGGTCTCCTGATGCACCCCGAGTGGCTGAACCTCGGTGAGCGCTTGTCCCAGGGCCCTGCGCGCCTCGCCGTCTTCTCCGGCCTCGAGCAACGCATCTCCCAGCACCCGAAGAGCACTGCCGCGTCCCACCCGAAAGTGGATCTCTTCAGCCTCGGCCTGGGCCCGGCGTGCCGTATGCACAGCCTGCTGTAAAAGACCCTGCCAAGTCCGCATTTCAGCAAGATTGCACAGGGCAACACAGCGGCTGGCTTTCTCACCCAGCTCCTCAAAGAGCTTCTCTGCACTCGCCAACCCGCGCGAGGCCAAGTGGATCTGCCCTCGAGCCGCTTGAGCCGCCGCCAGGGCGACCTGAAGATCTCCGCGGATGACTGCTCGGGGTGCCGCCAACAGCAGCCCTTCTTCCGAGAGCTGCTGCATAGCATCCAGATTCCCCGCCTCCCAGGCCAGAGCTGCGCGGGCGTACAAGGCCTCGGCCACAGACTCCCGCAGACGTCCGCTTCGGGCGTGCTCCAAGGCTTGGTCTGCTTGCTGAATGGCCAGCTGAGACTTTTCCAAGCGCGCCAATACCCGAGCCAGAGTGCAGCGCGCGTTCACGGACTCGGCGCTGGCTGGCAGCTGCTCCGTGCTGCGCAACAGGGCCAAGCAGGTCTTCTGACAGTCCTCCCATTCCCCTCGCAGGTAAAGCACACTCAGGCGTACGTTCAAGAGCGTGATGCGCGCGGCCAAAAAGGTGGCATGGGTGAGATCCGTGCGGGCCATCTCTTCGACCGCCATCGCCCGGGTACTCAGATCCCAAGCAATGGCAGGCAGGCTACGACCCTGCATGCGCTGGGCCGAATCACTCAGGTAAACAAAGGCTTTGCCCGCGTTTCCGGCTAGGCGGAAGTGCTCGCCAACCCGCTCCAAATGCCTGGGATGGTGCTCTGCAGCCAACTCTAAAGCCGCAGCCAGGGATTCGTGCAGGCCCGCCCGGTCTTGGGATTCCAGGCCTCGGTAGACCACGTCAGCCAGTAAGCGGTGAGAGCACTCGTGCAGTACGGCACTGCCACGTCGCTTTTCACGGACCAGACCACTTCCAATCAGAGAGTCCAGCTGATCGAGCACCTCGTCCTCGTCCTTGTCCAAGACCTCCAAGAGTAGATCCAAGTCCAAGAATCCACCGGCGACCGCCAAGACGTTCAGGACCTCTCGCGCCCCGCCTCCTACTGCCTCGAGACGTTGGCGCACAACGGCCTGGACGCCTCGAGGGATCTCCAGGTGACCGGTGCGCACTTCTTCCGTGTCCGCGCTCAGGCAAAGACCCTTGGGGGTAGACGCGATCAAGCCAGACTGGAGCAGCGACTCTAAGAACTGGGTGATGAAGAGGGGGTTGCCCTCGGTCTCGGCGTGCAGGCGTCGAGAGAGCACTTCGCCACGAGGGCTCTGGCCGATGAGGCTCTGAACCAGCTGCCCCACAGCATGCTCCGAGAGCGCCTCCAGACGAACTTTTCGGGGGGCTACACCCAGGTCCTCCCCCTCCAGCAGACGCTCGGTGTCCTGGCGAAGCTGGCCCTCTTGGGCCGAGAGCACCACCAAAAGCGGCAGACCGGCGCCCACCAAGCTGCGGGTCAGGGTGGAGAGCAGCTCTACGCCGCGTCTGGGCAGCTGGTGTATGTCATCAAAAAGCAAGACACGGGGCCCGTCGTCCAACAACTTGGCCATCACAGGCCGCAGGCGATCGGTCAGGCGGTACAGCGCGTCGCCCTTGGCTCGCCCTTCGCGCAGCTCAGCCACCGCCTCTTCCAGCTCGTGGGCTTGGGGAGCATCTTTGAGCACCTGATCACACAGGTCCAACAGCCCGTACAGGTTCTCCGCCCGTGGCCGTAGGCGGTGATGTGGAATGCCTATGGCGCCAGCCCGATCCTGCATGGCGTCCAGCAGGCGGCTGCGGCCCATGCCCACCCGCCCCCGCAGGCTGACCACATTGCCCTCGCTCCGGGTCAGCCGGTCCACCGCGCTGTTCAGCAGCTCGAGCTCCGCGCTGCGGCCGACGATGGGAGGCACCCAATCCCGTCCCTCATCCTGGCGACCTGGCTGCAGCTGCTCCAAGCGGTAGAGAATCTCTCGCGCAGACTGGAAGCGCTCTTTGGGCTGCTTCTGAAGCAGCTTCGCGCAGATTTCGTCCAGGTGCTTGGGAACCTGCCCTTCTAACTCTCGAGCCGACGGCGGGCTCTGCTTTGTGTGCGCTTCCAGGTAGCCCGCCATGTTTTTGGCATCGAAAGGCCGGTAGCCGGTCAGCATCGCGAAGAGCAGGATGCCCAGAGAGTACAGGTCTGAGCGGTGATCTAAGGGCGCGCCGGTGATCTGCTCAGGGCTGGCATAGGCCCAGGTGCCCACCAGGGTGCCGCTCTTAAAGGCGTCGTCGGGGTCCAGGTCCTTCACAATGCCAAAGTCGGTCAGCTTGGCGCGGCCTTCTGGGTCTATCAGGATGTTGCTTGGTTTTAGGTCACGATGCACCAGCCCCTTTTGGTGCACGTGTGCCAAGGCCCTACAGAGATCCACCAAGATCTCCTCGCAGCGTGTCCAGCGATCGTCTGCGTTCTCCAGGTAGCGAAAGCTTCGGATGGTCTGGTGCAGGTCCTTGCCGTCCACGTACTCCATGCAGATGTAGGGCTGACCGTGCAGGTCTCCGTAGGCATCCACCCGGATGACGTTCGGGTGTCGAATACGGGAGAGTGCCCGGAACTCTCGGCGAAAGCGCTGGAGCGCGGAACCCGTGTTCAGCCTGCTGCCTTTGAGGATCTTCAAGGCCACTGGATCCTCATTTGGATCCCGAGCCAAGACCACATCGGCCATGCCTCCAGTGCCGATTTTTTTGACGTAGACGTAGGCCCCCAAGCGTCCACCAGGAACAATGCGGGTGTCGCCGATCTCGAGCTGGTCTGTGGTGGGCTGTGTCACAGACATGAGTGTAACTGCGAGCACGTTAACGGACCCCAAGTTGACGCGTTCGCATGCGCGTCTTTTGGGAGAACCCTTGCAGACTACGGCGACTTGGACGGTTGGTATGGCCTTTGACGCCTTGAGCGACGGGCACAGCCTGGCCATCGACGCCATGCCAAAAGATGGCGGAGAAGGCGCCGCACCAACGCCAAAGACTCTGCTCTTGGCGTCCCTGGCTGGCTGCCTGGGCATCAGCGTGTTGTCCGTCCTAAACAAAATGCGCTTGAGCCCGGAGTCCTTTGCAGTCCATGTGCACGGCACCGAGGGCCAGGAGCACCCGAGGGTGTTCACCGAGCTGACAGTCACCTGCCACTTTACGGGTCCGCTACCACCCGATCGCATCTTGCGCGCAGTGCACTTGAGCGAGTCGCGCTACTGCCCTGTGAGCGCGATGCTGGCAAAGAGCTGCCCGGTGAGCACGGTAGTGAAGCTCAATGGGGAGAGGGTCCAACCCCCTTCTCAGCTAGGAAACAGCCCAAGTCTCTGAAGCCTACCCACAAAGCTGCGGCGTAGCTCTTCGGGCATGCCCGAGAGCTGCCGCTGCACCAGCTCTCGCAGCTCCTGACTCGGCGGTACACCCAAGGCCCCAAGGCAGAGCAAGGCCTCCATGCGAAGCGCGGCCATTCCCGGTCCCTCACACAGCTCCGAGCAGCGCTTGGCGTGACCCATGGCCGCCCCCGAGGCACCCTCGCGGACCATGGCCCAGGCACGGTACAGCTCCCAGCGCGCCCCGTCGACCAAGGTGGCTGGGGCCGCAGTCAGAGCTGGCAGGCCCCGCACGGAAGAAGGCCCCAGGATCTGAAGCCCCAGGTTGTGCAACAGGTCCTGTCCCACCGCATCCAAGACCGGGTCCCCCGCCTCCTGCGCGATGAGTCCGGGCAGCATGGCATGGCACTCCTCCATGTTCCCAGCGCTCATGTAGGCCTCGGTCAACAGAAGCTGAGAGAGGGAGAGGAGATCGCCTTGCTCGGTGGATTTCGCCAAACGCAGTGCCTGCCTTCCGCGATCCAAGGCAACCCGAAGCCTGCCGTCGAGCAAGGCCAAGTTGCCGCTGTAAAGCAAGCACATGGCCAAGTCCCGAGAGGCGTCATCAGGCAGCTTTCGCTCGGCCAACTCCAAGGCCCGGGCGGCCCGAATCAGGCTGCCTGCACGCAGCTCAAGAGACCCCAAGCCCAAGAGACAACGTCCCTCTTGGGCAGGCTCTCCGCTGTTCCGCGCAGCGCTCAGAGCCTCCTCCCAGGTGCGCGCGGCCTCCGCCCTGCGACCCGATTGTAAGAATGCCTCGGCCAAGGCACGGATGCAGGCGTGGCGCACGTCGCTCTCTTGGGGAAGCATCCTCAAGGCTCCCTGCAAGTGGGTGCGGGCAGGATTCGGATGCCCCATTGCGAGCAGAGCCATGCCAAGACGGCCTTTGATTTCCGCGCCAAGAAGATCGGTGCTGGACAGCTCCAGCGCCTCCTGCAGAGCCTGTCCGGCCTCGTCGGCGCGACCCAGCTCCAAGAGAGCGTGTCCCTGCAGGGCCAGCAGCTGGCGCATCAACTCCTGCTGACCCGGCTCCTTGACCAGACCCCGGACCTGTATGGCCCGCTCTGCCAATCGCAGGGCGGCGCTCACACGGTGGCGGCGCATGCTCCACTGGGCAGCCCGAGCCAACAACGGCCACGCCTGGTCAGAATCCCCTGCCCGCAGAAAGTAGGTGGCGGCCCGCTCTGCTACCGAACCCTGTCGCCGGCGGTGCTTGCGAATCAGCAACTCTGCGGCGGTTCGGTTCAGGTGGGCGCGATCCGCACCATCTAGGCCCTCGAGCACCACGCGCTGGGTGTCCTTTCGGGCAAAGCGCAGCTGCTCCTGTAGCCCCTCGCCGGCCCGCAGCACGATGGGGTCCAGAGCCTCTGTACCCAGGGCCCGGGGGCCCCCGGGGCACAGGCCTGCGACCAGGCCCAGATCCGCTTCGCCGTCCAAGATGGCCAATGCCTGAAGAGCCCGGCGCTGGGTGGGCCCCAACTCCAAGAGGATGCCTTCGACCAGCTCTCTGTGCGCCTGAGGCACCGGCAAGTCTCCCCCGCGCACTCGGGCACCCGGCACCGTCAGCTCCAGAGCACCATCGCTGCGCTCACGTAGCCAGCCGGCCTCGTGAAAGGCTTGAACGGACTCCAGGATCGCTCGTGGGTTTCCATCGCACCAGCTGTGCAGGCGTGCGCCGGAAAGGGTCGCGGCTTTGCCTGCCAAGTTTTGGTCCCGGAGCAGCCCGATGGTGGCCTTTCGGGAGATGGGACCGCAGTTCAGTGGCTCGGACTGCACTTCGATCAGCAGGCCTGCGCTTAGACGCTCCAACAAGTAGCTGGTGTCCTGGCTTAAGGGACTGTTCACCTGGCCAGTCAACGCGTAGACAACCAACAGGCGACCACGGGAACGGGTGTCCCGTAGCAGGGCCTCCAGCGCCCCAATGTCCGGACGCTTGCCCGCATCCAGATCATCGATCAGCAGCACCAGTGGCTGGTCCAGACCTTCCCGCAGCATGGGCTCTACATGCTCCAGCAAGCTGCTGGAGAGCCCACCTTCAACGGGTAACTGCACCCGATGATGAGCCAACCCAAGCTCCAAGGCCTGCTCTTCGATCGCGACCAACACACCGCTGCGACCACTCCCTGGCAGCCCCAAGAGCGCGATCTCACCCCCCTCTCCCCGACGCAGAGCCTGAAGACGCTGGCCGCTCTGGCGCAGCAATTCTTCCCGGCCGTGCAAGCGCTGGCTGGTCTGGGCTTCGGGGGCGTCCAAGGCCTCGATCACCTCCTGAGCTGACTGAGGACGCTGGGTCGGGTCTTTTCGCATCAGTTTCATGCACAAGCGCGAGAGCTTGCGCGGGCACCGTGGATCCACCTGCAAGGGAGACGGCGGGTCCTCCATCAGGTGCTTTGCCAAGTAGCCGGCGATGGAGTCTGCCTCGACGGGTCGGCGCCCCGTGAGCATCACGTAAAACACGGCGCCCAAGGCATAGAGATCCACCCGAGGGCTGATCTCATCCTCGGTGATCTGCTCGGGGGCCATGAATGCAACGGTGCCCACCAGGTGACCCGCCATGGTCAGATTGGTCGTGAACTGGTCGGGGGCTTTGACCGAACCAAAGTCGGTCAGCTTAGGCAAGCCGTCGCGGTCTATCAGGATGTTGCTGGGCTTGATGTCCCGGTGAACCAACCCCTTTTCGTGGATGTGAGCCAAGGCCAAGGCCAAGCCACGCAACAGGCGGACCGCTTCCCCAAAACGGTCCATCGTAGGCCGCTCATCCCAGCGCTGCAGTAGCGAATCCAGGGTTCCGCCACCCACATACTCTAAAGACAACCAGGGATATCCTCTCTCCTCTCCAGACGACAGCACCTTCACCACATAGGGGCTATCCATCAACTTCATGGCGATAAATTCACGGTGAATGCGGGTCACCTGCTCGGGCGTGGTGCGGTCCGGGCTCATGACCTTGACGGCCACCTCGCCCTTGGGACCCTCGGCACGCCACACCGTCGCCAGCCCACCGGACCCCACACGCTCCAAGAGCCGATAGGGTCCGACCACAGTGCCAGGACCGGGAGGGGGGCCTAAATGTCGGGGGCCGTTTCGCACACTCATGTCCAGAGTCTATCCCGAACCCCGCGTCAGTTCGCCACACCACGCCCTGCATTCGGGGCTTGGCTTGCGTTTGTGAGGCGTTTTAGTCCCCGCATGGCCGGATTACCCTGGTGCCAACCCCCAGTGGCGGCGAAACCAGAGCTTCGTCCAACCTTGTTCTATCGGCCAAGCGTGATGGTCGCGCACACGGCCATGAGACGCTTCCCGTCTTCGCGTCCCAAGTTGGCCGACAGGGTACGGGCCAGCGCTCGAGCGACCCGCCCGTGCATGGAGACGCTGGCATCTTCGTCGGAGAACCGGGCCAATAAGCAGTGCGCTTTGAGAGCGTAGAAGCGAAATCCACAGGTCTCCGCCTCGCGCAGCGCTTCTTTGGCGTGCTGGTTGGCCTCGAAGAGCAGTCCGCTGGCTCCAAGCGCCCATGCCGCGATTAGATCCAGGCGAATACGCTGGTGTGGCCAAGGTCTGCCCACGTTGGCGTAGGCCAACTCTACAGCCGCCCGTACATCCGCTGGGGGGGCTCCGCGCTCGGCCAAGAGGCGACCACGCCAAGCGCGCACCAAGGGGCCAAAGCCCTCCAGGTCATAGCGACCCAGCAGCTCCTCTAGCCGCACCAACTCGCGCTCCATCTCGTCCAGTCGATTCTCACGGAGCGCGATGCGAACCAGCGTGATGCGAACGGCCAGCTCATCGTCGTGGCGCTGCAGGCGCTCGCTGAGCATCAGGGCTTCCCCCGCTGACTCCCGGGCGTCCGACAGGCGCTCCAGATCCACCAAAACCAAGGCCCGGTACTGCAAGCCAATGGCCACCCCGTTTTGGTACCGGGTCTCACGGGCCTGGGAGATGGTGCGGTCGGCCAGCTGCAGCGCCCGGCGTAGGTTGCCCGTGCAGTGGCACAGCTCCACCAGGTTTACCCGGGCGACCATCAAGGGCCCAAGTTTGCCCAAGCGCGAAAAGGTCTCCACCGACTGTTCCAGGTACTTCCTGGACTCCGATGCCTGGCCCTTGCACAGAGCCACCAGGCCCAGACCTGTGTAGCCCTGGGCCAATGCCTCGTCGTCCTGCACCGCACCTGCCGCGGTCAGGGCCTCCAGCCAGTGCTGCCTGGCCCCGTCCAAGTCCCCCCGGTTCCAGCGCACCGATGCCATCCCGTGAAGAGGTGCCACCTGCAGGGTGGTGTCCCCCAAGCGGCGCGCCATGGACAAGGCCTCGGTGTAGCGGTCCTCCGCGGTGTCCAGGTCCACGTCCCGGCGGGCGGCAGAGCCCAGAGCTGCCAGAGTGCGTGTGCGCAGCCGCTCATCACCAATGGCCAATGCCAGTTCGTCGGACTGGTAGTGGTCCCGGTCCGCCTCTTCACTTCGGCCCAGATGTTCCATGGCCTGGCCGCGGCGCAGCAGCAGCGTTGCCAGAGCCCGATCGGCGTCCTCTAGGGTCATGTACTCGCGGGCGTCGGGCTCTACTGCCAGGGCTCGGTCGTAGAAAAGCTCGGCCTCCCCCACAAAGCTGCGGTCCTGAAGGCGGATGCCAGCCCGCAGTAGATAGGGGTAGGCCTTGGCGGGCAACTCTCCCTGCTCAAAGTGCCACGCAATGGCCTCGACGACGGTAGAGACGCGGTGCCTGTACAGGCGCTCCAAGGTGGCCCCTAGCCGACGGTGCAGTTGTCTACGCAGTTGATCGGGCATTCCCTCCAGCAAGATGTCCTGCAGCCTTGGCCTGGCCAGCTCGTAGAGCTCATCCATTCCACCCAGCCGCGCACGAATCAGGCCGTGGTCCAGCAGGGATTCAAGCTCCAGAAGGAGCTCCGTCTCGGTGGTGCATAGCGCTTCGAGTAAGGCGTCTAAGGTGAGTTCCTGCCCGGAGATCGCCAAGATCCGACCCACCGCCAACGAGCCCGGACTGAGCTTGGTCAGCCGCACACGCAGAGCATCCCGAATGCTGGCTGGGATGGGCAAGCGCGCCTTGGCCACCAGGGCCGTATCCAGTTCCAACTTGTAGCCAGCGGCGGCTGGCTGAATGACTCCCTGAGCCACCAATCCTCGAATCATTTCGGCGATAAAGTGAGGGTTCCCCTCGCCCTCTCGATGTAGCCGCGTGGCCAGGGTGCGGGAGCGCTCGTCGTCTGGAATGAGCTGTAGCAGCATCTCTTCGACCGCGGAGATCGAGATCGGCTGCAGGGAGAGCACCCGGGGTGCAATCCCACTGACGGTGTCCTCGAAGAGCCCGGCCAAAGGATCCAGCACCTCGCCGGCCTTTCGACCCAATATGAAGAGAATGGGGTCGCCGGAGAGGTGCAGATGGTTGCGAAGCAGGAACTCCAACATCGCCACCGCCCCACGGCGGGCCCGGTGAACCTCGTCCAGCACGATGACCAGGGGCATGTGCTCTCGCAACAAGTCCCGGGTAGCAGTCAGGAGCTGGTAGCGCTCCAAGGCGCCCTGGGCCTGACCGAAAGCCACGTCCAAGGGCGGGGGCAAGACCGGCAGCTTGAGCCCCCCAAGTATCTCGTCAAAGCCACCAAACTCGTGGTCGTCGCGTCCACAGCGGCCAGCGAGCACACGAAGACCCAAACCTTCGGCACGCTCCTGAACAGCGCGGAGCAGCGCGCTCTTACCAAAGCCAGGGGGCCCCTCCACCAAAATGGATCCGCCGCGGCCGTTTTGGAGCTGAGAGAGGGCCTCCCGAAGCTGGGCCATCTCAGAGACCCGCCCAACCAAACGAACAGGGAAGCGGCTTAAATCAACCGCCGCGCGTTGGTGCTGATCGAGCACCGAGAGCAGGTGCCGTGCGCTGCCAAAGCGGGCCACCGGATCCTTCTCCAGCAGGCGCTTGCACACCGCATCTAAGTGAGCGGGCACCGTAGGGCTTACTTCGCGTGGTGAGCGCGGGACTTGGTGCAGGTGCTTGTCCAGCAGACTGGCCACCGAGTTGGCTTGGAAGGGCCGCCGACCGGTCAGCATGTAGTAGAGCACCGCCCCCAGGGAGTACAGATCCGCACGCGCATCGATCTGCCCACTGCCAATCTCCGCGGAGATCTGTTCCGGGGAGATCCAAGCCACCGTGCCGACCATCTCGCCGACAGTGGTCAGCTCCGCACCTGGCATATGCACCACACCAAAGTCCATCAGCACTGCTCGACCAGTCGCGTCGACGCGAATATTACCGGGGGTCACATCCCGGTGAACTAGGCCTTGCTCATGCACAGCAGCCAGAGCC
>CAJQPC010000213.1 GCA_905480105.1 uncultured bacterium
GTCCACAAAGCCACCCAAAAGGGGCTCGTGGGAAGCTGCCACGGGGTCTGCCATGTCAAGAACTCGGTGGGAGGAAGGATGAGGGGAGGGGAGGGAAGCAGCAGAAAGGAGTGGAGAATCTGCTGTTGTTTGGAGGGGTGTTAACGGTGTACCACGCCTTAGCGAAACACCGCAATGGAAAACTTGTCACGTCAAGACTTTCCCGGGGGATGAGCCTGTATTGGAGGCTGTGGCCATCTGCAATCCAGGGGCCCCCCGTGGGCATCCGCAATATAGAGGGCAGCGAGGAGAGCCCAATGTCCAAGGTTGTGATCTATACCGCTGTTCCCTGCGGCTACTGCAATGCTGCCAAGCGCTACTTTGGTGACAACGCGGTCGAATTCGAGGAGATCGATCTGACAGGAGACCGCCAGGCTCGGATGGACTTGATGGAGCGAACTGGCCAGCGCACCGTGCCCCAGATCTTCATTGGCGACATCCACGTCGGCGGCTACTCGGACTTGATGGCTCTGCACGCCAAAGGAGAGGTGAAGCCTCTGCTGGAGCAAATAGATTGAGTCCCCGCCTCACCCGTCTTCCGCTGAACCGGGATGCCATCAAGGCCCTGCGGCGAGGGCACCCTTGGGTTTACCGTGACGGCGTGCGGGGAAGCGCTTCCGTTGGCGACCATGTCGTGCTCACAGATTCCAGGGACAAGGTCGTGGCCCACGGGCTCTTCGACCTTGGTGCTATCGCAGTCCGGGTCTTGGGCTTGGAGCAGCAAGAGCTGCCCGGCCTGATTGCGCGTCGGATCCAGGCGGCTGATCGGTTCCGCTTCGCAGTGGTGGGCGGGGAGACGGACACGTGGCGGGTCATCAATGGTGCAGGAGACGGGCTGCCAGGGGTGGTGTTGGACCGATACGGCGGCCTGGCCGTGCTGCGCATCTACTCCAAGGCTTGGGTGCCTCATCTACAGCTCTTGATCAATGCCATCCAAGGGCTGGCCTGGGTGGAGACCATCTTGCGGCGCTTCGGCGTTCGATCTGTTGATGGCAAAAAGGGCAGCGAGCGCCTCTTTGGTCCTGACCCTGGGGACAGCAAGGTGGTGCTGGAGCACGGCGTTAAGCTGTTGGTACGTCCCCACCATGGCCAAAAGACTGGCTTGTTCTTGGATCAACGTGAGAATCGGCGACGGGTGGGCGAGTTGGCCCCCGGCAGGAGGGTGGTGAACCTTTTTGGCTACAACGGCGGGTTCTCGATCTACGCCGCATTGGCCGGCGCTGCACGGGTTGAGACGGTGGACATCGCCGCTGCCGCTTTAGAGGATGCAAAGGAGATCTTCCGACTCAACGGCATCGATCCGGACCGCCACGCCTTTGTGGCATGCGATGTCTTTAAATGGACTTCGAAGACCCAGGCCGACCTGCTCATTTGTGACCCTCCAAGCCTGACCCACGGCAAGTCTTCAGACGGTGCCGCGCGGCGGGCCTACAGAGACCTGGCCGAGAAGGTGGGTCAGCAGGTTGCCAAGCAAGGGTTGTTGGCGACTGCTTCCTGCACGGCCCGCTTGGACCGGGGGGCGTGGGAGCAAGCCATCGCAGAGGGGCTGGCCACCAGTGGGCCTTGGTCGTGGCTCGAGGGAAGTGGCGCTCCGGCAGACCATCCGGTCGCCTTGGCCCACAGCGAGGGGCGATACCTGAAGTTTGCAGTCTTACGCCGCCGCTGAGCTTCCTTGACGCCCACCCCTAAGCGTGGCACAAGGAACATCACTTCTCTTTGCCCGCGACATGTGTCGCTGGGCCCATGTATTCCTGGTCAAGCTGCCAATTTGGCAGCCCCAATCTAAATTTTTATGGACGCACGCAGCCAGCCACCCCGGAAAGGACCCTTTTCGTGAGACTTGCCCGCCAGAACGAGCCCATGCCTAACGCTTTGCGTTGTAGGTCCAGCTCTGCGTCCGCTGGAGCCCTTCGTGCCATCGGAGATCATCGTCAACACCACAGGCCGCGAGACTCGCGTAGCCTTGATGGAGCAAAACCAGCTCACTGAGTTCCACATCGATCGCGGCAGGAACCGCGGCTATGTGGGCAACGCCTACAAGGGACGCGTCGTTCGCGTGCTTCCAGGCATGCAGGCGGCTTTTGTGGACGTGGGCCTTGAGCGCGCAGCATTCTTGTATGTGGGGGACATTTACCCAGAGTTCCTTGACATGCCCAACCCTGAGCCCGTTTCCGCAGAGGAGACCGTGGTCGAGGAATCACCGCGCAACCAGCCGCGGCAAGGGCATCCAGCCATTCAGGACCTGCTCAAGGAGGGACAGGAAATCGTCGTCCAGGTCGCCAAGGACCCCATCGGCACCAAGGGCGCACGCCTCACCACCCACATCACCCTACCGGGTCGTTACATCGTGTTCATGCCCACGGTCGAGCACGTGGGTATTTCCCGGCGCATTGAAAAAGACAAGGAACGCCGCCGCTTGCGGGACTTTGTGGAGACCCATCGGCCAAAGGGCGCAGGGTTTATCGTGCGTACCGTGTGTGCCGGACAGCCTGAGAAAATTCTCAAGCAGGACATGGCCTACCTGTTGAAGACTTGGGAGAAGATCCAGGGCGGCGCCAAAGTGGGTAAGGCGCCTCAGCTGCTGCATGCCGACTATGGGCTTGTGGTCAGGTTCTTGCGCGACAACTTGCGCGATGACGTGCACCGTATCGTGGTCGACAAGAAGAGTGCCTATGATGAGATCATGGGCTTCATGAACGGCTTCATGCCAAAGTTCAAAGAGCGCGTGCATCTTTACAAGGGCAAGGAGCCCGTCTTTGATGTCTACGGCGTCGAGACCGAGCTGCAGCGCTCTACGGGACGCAAGGTCTGGCTCAAGAGCGGGGGCTATCTGGTCATCGATCAGACCGAGGCCCTCACGGCCATCGATATCAACTCGGGAAAGTTCGTGGGGACCTCTTCTTTGGAAGAAACCACCACCAAGATCAACTTGGAGGCATGCAAGGAAATTGCCTATCAGCTGCGCCTGCGAAACATCGGCGGCTTGGTCATCATCGACTTTATTGACATGGACCGCGAGAGCAATCGGGACAAGGTCTACCGGATGATGGAGGAGGAAATCCGCCACGACAAAGCACGTACAAATGTGCTGAAGATCTCCGAGCTCGGCTTGGTGGAGATGACTCGAAAGCGCGTGCAAGAAGACCTGACGCGTTTCTTGACCGAGGACTGCTTTTATTGCAGTGGAAACGGCAGCCTGCGCAGCCGAGAGACCATCTGCTTCGAGATCTTTCGGGAGGTTCAGCGGGAGTCCGCTCGGCAACCCAAGCGGGAGACCGTGTTTATAAACTGCCACCCTCGCGTAGCCGACATGCTCTACGGTGAAGAGTACGAGGGCATGGATGCTTTCGAGGCTGGGCTGGGTAAACGGATGGTGGTTCGCGCCATGGCCGCCTACCACTTGGAGCGCTTCGAGGTCTACTCACGCTAACTTTGGGCTGTGGACCACTGGACCTCGGTGACTGGGGCGAACAAGGAATGTCATGAGCAACTTATTGAACCAGCTTCGGAATGCTTTCCTGGCGGGATTGGCTGTGCTCTTGCCCTTGGGCCTGACCCTGTGGGTTGTGGTCTCCGTTGCGGCGCTGATTGACAGCTTCTTAGACATCCTGCCCGAACAGGTCCACCCGGAGGTGCTGCTGCGCATTCCATTGCCCGGGCTCGGCATCCTGTTGACGTTCTTGTCGGTCCTCGCGGCTGGCGCGGCCATGCAGTATTACTTAGGCCGGCGCGCTGTGGCCCTACTCGAAGAGGTTTTGCTGAGGGTGCCACTGCTCAGTGGCGTGTACCAAGGCCTGAAAAAGCTGTTTGATACGCTGTTTGGCTCCGAAGGCATGACCTTCCGGCAGGTGGTCATGGTGGAGTACCCAAGGAGGGATTCATGGGCCATTGCCTTCCTCACGGGCGAAGCCCCATGGGTGGATGCCAGCCAGGAGATGCGGGACGACACGCCCCTCAGCATCTTCTTGCCGTCCACGCCCAACCCGACCACCGGCTTTTACATGGTCATCCCCGCACGGGACGTTCGAAAGCTGGACATCTCGGTGGAAGAGGCCTTCAAGATCATCATGTCGGCGGGCATCGTACATCCAGACCGTCGGGTGCCTTGGCGGCGCGTAGAC
>CAJQPC010000214.1 GCA_905480105.1 uncultured bacterium
GGAACACGCCCAACTCTTGGCGCAAGCACGCCAGCTGCGGCTGTTCGTCACCACACGCAAAGCCCTGGTCGATCTCCTAGACCGCCACACCGAACGTGGGCGGAGTCAGGAAGACGACGAGGACTCGGTCTCCTCCACCATGCGGCTGCCGGCTAAGCGGCCTGGCACAGCGATTTTTGAGCCAGAGCCCGCGCGCTTGGCGGCGTTGCGCCGCTTGCAGACCGTAGAAGGCGGCGAGGCCCGGCTGCTCACGGACCCAGACGAGGTCACAGCGGTTCTCGAGAGCGGTGGCGCTTGGCGCGTGGTCTACCGACGGGCTCTCGGAGAGAGCATGCGAGGCTACGAGGAGATCTGGCACCGGGCCCACCCCGGCGTGCGCATCGATCTCGTCGAAGCTTTCTCCCCAGAACACGCCGGTCCCGGCGGCGCCCTGAGCGGCCTGCTGCTCGAAGCCCTGCTGCGGGTGCACTTTCCCGACGACGAGGACCCAAATCGCAAGGACCTGCAGATCCTGCTGGAGCTCATCGAGGACCTGGGACTGGAACCTTCACGGGCTCACGCCGCCGCCACCCTGCTGCTCTTCCGGCGGGAGCTTGGGAGCGCTTGGTCTCCACCAGACGTGGCAGGCCTAAAAGGCTTGGGCCGCTCACTGAACGACCGGGCCGCCCAAGGCACTGCAGGAAGCGATCTCTCAGTCGAGGCCTTGTTGGTGTTGGAAGAACCAGACCGGGCCGACATCCATCCGGCTATCACGGCCGCTTTGGGCCGTATTCAGCGGCGCAGCGAGCTCGCCGCAGCGGTCGCCCGCCAAGAGGCCTTGGAGACCCAAGTTCAAGATCTACGCGCCCTGCTGAAGGTGCTCGCCGCCGAAAAGGTGACCTGCCGCATCAAGCTCTCAGGCGCCGCGCGCTTGGGGGACTTGGGCATCCGCGACGGACGCTTGGTCCACGCGGTGCACGGCGAGATCGTTGGGCCTGCCGCCTTGGGTGCGTTGCTGAGTCAGAGAGCGGGGACTCTTCGGCTGGAATACGAGGAGATGGAGGGGACGCTGGATGTGGAGCTGGAGGGGTTGCTCAACTGAGTCAGAGCCGCCCCCAGACCACCACACGCCCCTCTTCCCAGGGTACCTCCCCTATGCGCTCGTACCCGCTCCGCGCGGACCCGAAAGCAGCCACCAATAGAGCCACCTCCTGCTCGCTGTAGTGATGCTCGGCCAAGAGCGCATAGAGCTCTGATTCGCTCGGCCAGGCCCCTGCGTCTGGATGCTCACGGATGACCACAACACGGTCTGCAATTCCGACGAACTCCATTGCACCTTGCGGGTCGCCAATGACCCCGTGCACCCTGGCATCCAGTCCCTCTCGCAGGCCCAAGAGCACGTAGCCCTCGTACCAGTCATGGTCCTCGCCAAACACCACGATGCGCTCAATCTTGGACCCTGCATCGCCACCATCAAGCGCCGTGAGCAGGGCTTGGGCAGGGATGACCTGGCCCAGTGTGGGGGGCAATGCCATGGGGTGTCTTGGGGCTACCCAGTGCTCTGGAAGGGCCGGAACGGTCGCGCCGGGGAGCTCTATCTGCGTACCCCAGACCCGGTCGCTGAGCTGAACGCCGCCCAAGAGCGCAAGCACCAGACCCAGCCAGGGCCCAAAACGCACCCGGTCCAGCGCGATGCAGGTGATGACCACCCAACACCCCAGCATGGGCAGACTGTAGAAGGCCTGCTTTTTGAGGATGAACGTGAAGAGAAGCAGGCTACTGACGATGAGCACCACGGGCACGCGCAGCGTCTTGAGCCGCATCAGACTCCACCCCAGTCCTGCAAACAAGGCCAAGCCAAGCCAGACCCCAGCCTGACCGTCAAAGACCGCCAAAGCGTACCAAGCCCAGGTGGTCCAGTTCATCCAGGAGCGCTGCTCGGTGAGGGTGCCGGCGCTGTCGATCTCGCCAATGTTGGACTGGCTCGTGATCTCGTGCAGGTGCAGCTCAACGAAGTCCAAGTGCCAGGGTCCAACCGTGAGCAGCATGAGGACGATGACCCCACCGGCAATCGCCAAGCGGCGACGGCTTTCCTGGAACTCCCGGAGCCCCATACCCAGCTCCAACAAGGCCGGGATGGTCAAGAACAGAAAGACGCTGAGGCGATCCATCATCAAACCGAGCGCAAAAACCACGCCAAAAAGCAGCGAGAAGCGCCAGTCCTTGAAAGAACGAGAGCGGAGCAGTGCCCAGGCCCCCAGCGTCACCCAAGCGGTGAGCGCAACGCTGGGCTCGTAGCGCATCAAGTTGCCGGCAACAGCGGGAAGCAGGACCACCCCCACCATTGCAAACAGCCCGCCGCGCCGGGATCCCAAGTCGCGACCCAACAGGAAGACAGCGGCCAAGAGAAGTGCCAAATGCCCCATATTGGCAGTGACCATTCCCCAATGGCTGGCGCCGAATGCTCGAAAGAGCGGCCAGGGCCAGAGGTAGAAACCGGGCGGCCAATAGTTGCCCTGGAGCAGCTCTACGAGGGCGTCCCAGTCGTGTGCAGCCCACGCTTGCCAGAGATCCAAAGCGTTGCCAACGTGCAGATACTCGTTCTGGTGGCCGTTTGGAAGCGCATTGGCCGCCAGCCACCCCTGCTGGAGCGCACCCACCCCGAGCATCAAGAGCAGTCCCAAGAGCCAAGGCACCCAGGGGCGCACAATGAGGGATTGGGGGTCTTGGATCATGGCAGGGACAGGAGATTCCGCATGGCGTGGAGGGTCAGAGGCTACACTCTGACAGAGGTCCCCGATGCATCACCAAACTCCCGGCCTACGCGTTGCCCTGGTCTACCCCCCCTACGGCCCGGTCAAGAACGAACCCGGCATCAAGGCGGTCAAGGAGAACTACGGCATCTTTCCCAGCCTGTCGCTCCTCTACGTAGCGGGCATCCTGGAGCACGCCGGCTGTGAGGTGCTCTTCATAGACGCCCACGCCGAGGGGCTGAGCATTGAGGAGACCACCGCGCGGCTCCAGGCCTTTGACCCGGCATTCATCGGCTACACGATCACGACCTACCTGTTCTTCCAGACCTTGGATTGGATCAAGGCCATCAAGAATATCGTGCCCGTGCCCACGATCGTTGGTGGCGTGCACCTGAGCATCTACCCAACTGAAACCTTGCACCATGCCGCCATTGACTACGCGGTCACCGGCGAGGCCGAGATTTCCTTGCCGGAGCTACTGCACACCCTGCGGCGCGGCGGCGATCTGAGAGACGTGCGCGGTGTGGCTTTTCGAGTGGGTGGACCGGTCGCCGAGGGTGGCCAAGTGGTGGTCAACGCGGCCGCGGACACCGTGGACGTGGACGACGCCCCAATGCCCGCCCGGCACCTGATCGACAACACGATTTACCACTCCTTTATCTCCAAGCGAAAAAACTTCTCGGTCACCATCACCAGCCGGGGGTGCCCGTACAAGTGCATCTTCTGTGAGCAGGGCTCCAAGGCCTTCCGGGCCCGCAGCCCCATCAAGGTGGTGGACGAGCTGGAGCTGGCCAACAAAGAGTTCGACATCCAGGAGCTGGACTTCTTCGACTCCAGCTTCACCATTCGCAAACAGCGCGTGATCGACATCTGCGAGGAGATCAAGCGGCGCAAGCTGGACATTACTTGGGCCGCGCGGACGCGAGTAGACTGCATCACTCCCGACGTGCTCAAGGCCATGCGCAGCGCTGGCTGCTCCCGCATCTACTACGGCATCGAAAGTGGCAACCGCGAGATTCTGCGGGTGCTCAAGAAGAGCACTAGCCTGGACCAGATAAAGCAAGTGGTCTCCGACACTCGCTCCGCCGGTATCGACACCTTCGGCTACTTCATGGTCGGCAACCCCTACGAGACCCCGACCACCATCCGGCAGACCATCCGCTTGGCCCTGGACTTGGACCTGGACTACGCGCAGTTCTCCAAGGTGACGCCCATGCCGGCCACCGAGATGTACACGATGCTGCTGCAGGAGACCGGCCGAGACTACTGGCGCGAGTTCGTGCTCAACCCCCACTCCGACCTGGTTCCGCGTCCCAAGTGCGACATGACCGATGCGGAGATCCAGCGCTGGTGCCGATTGGCCTACCTGCGCTTCTACTACCGCCCCAGCATGATCAAGCGGCGCTTGAGCGCTGTGGAGAGCTTCGATGAGCTGCAGCGCAGTGCATCGACCGCCTGGGAAGTGATCAAGCAGAGTGACTTGGGCGAGGACAGCACGGGCATGGAAGTCGTGGGTTGATCCTCCAGCCTTGGACTATTGCTCGCGACACCCAGCGGAGCCCCTAAGTGCAGTCCTTCGAGCCGATCTATGCGCGTGCCATCCAAGGTCACGGGCAGGCCCTGGCCTTGCGCCTACCGACAGTGCGCAGCACTGAGGAAATCCGTGTCATTCCGGACGACCGCTTCCTGGCGCAGATGACCCAAGGCGTGTTCCAGGCCGGCTTTGTCTGGCGCGTCATCCAGAACAAGTGGCCGGGATTCGAGTCGGCTTTCTTGGGTTTCGAGCCCCAGGCCATCCTCAGCATGGAGGCGGAAGAGCTCGCTACCCTGCGCCAGGATCCCCGAATCGTGCGCAACGGTCAGAAGATCGACGCGACCCTCAAAAATGCCCTGTGGGTAGATGCCATCTCCGAGGAATACGGCGGCTTTGGTTCCTTTCTTGCGGAGTGGCCCCAGGACAACATCATCGGGCTGTGGGCGGCGCTGAAAAAGCAGGGTGCGCGTTTGGGCGGCGACACCGGACCACGCTTCCTGAGGCGCTGTGGGGTGGACACCTTCATTCTGACTGGAGACGTGAAGCAGGCTCTGCGCGATTCCGGCGTAGCCATCACCAAGGGCACCAGCCAGAGGGACCAACGCGCCGCTCAAGCGGCGTTCTTGGAGTGGAAAGAAGAGACTGGAATGCCGCTGGCCCACCTCAGCGTGATCGCGGCTTGCTCGGTGGGACAGCTTTGACGCGGGAATCCGTGCGGCCTTGAGTTCAGCTCCGATTGGACAACACCGGCCAAGACAAACGCACAATGAGCCACGAGAGACTCGA
Organism: uncultured bacterium; assembly: GCA_905480105.1. Lineage (GTDB taxonomy): Bacteria > Myxococcota_A > UBA796 > UBA796 > CAJQPC01 > CAJQPC01. The sequence goes on from CAJQPC010000214.1 coordinate 5,053, forward strand.
CGCCAAGAGCAGCAGCCGCCAGTAGCCGTGCCAAAGATGCACAAGGCGCGTGTCACCAAAATCGCCGGTGCCAGGGCATGGAAGAACACATCAGGCTAGAAGCTACAGCATGAAGTGTGTAGCCACCTGTGCCAAGGGCCTTGAGCCCCTCCTCGCCCAAGAGCTCAAGGCTCTGGGTGCCCATCCAGACAACTCCGACGACGTGGGCGCGGTGACCTTTGACGGCACCTGGCTGCTGGTGTGGAAGTGCAACATCTGGCTACGCACCGCCAACCGCGTCTTGGTGGAGCTGGGCAAGTGGAAGGGCAGCCGCAAAGAGCGCTTGTATGGCGGCTTTCGCAACCTGCTCAAGCACTGGCCCGATGAGCTCTTCCACCCCCGAAGGACTTTCGCGATCCAGGCCAGCTCTGCGGCCAGCGAGATGACAAACACCCATCAGATCGCCCTGACCTGCAAGGACGCACTGGTAGACCACCAGCGCTCGATGTGGGGAGAGCGCGCGGACGTGGACCGGGATGACCCCGAGCTGCGTCTGCGGGTGCGTATCTACCGCAATCAAGCGACCTTGCTACTCGACACCTCTGGCGAGTCACTGGATCGGCGCGGATACCGCAAGTCGACCACCATCGCGCCCATGCGCGAGACCCTGGCGGCCGCTTGTGTTCTGGCCGCGGACTGGAACGGTCAGGGGCCTGTCGTAGACCTGATGTGCGGCTCGGGCACCCTGCTGGCCGAAGCTGGACGCATCGCTCTGGGCCTGCGCCCATCGGCCAAAGACCGACACTACGCCTTTGAGCGTCTGCCCTCGTTTGTGAAGGATGCCTACCAAGAGCTACTTCCCCAGCGGGTTCTAAAGAAGGTGAGCTTGTACGCCGGTGACATCCGTCCCCAAGCCCTGGATGCAACCCAGGAGAACCTGCGCGCAGCACGCGTGGACAACTTCCTGCAGCTCCAAGAGTGCGATGCCTTCACCGCCGTGCCACCCCGCGGACCTGGACTCCTGCTCTTGAACCCACCTCACGGTGAGCGTCTGGACGAGGAGGAAGGCATGCGCGGCGATCTGGGAGAGCTCTTCCGCAACGACTACGGGGGTTGGAAGATCGCGGTGCTCTCCGGCGGGGTCTCCCCAGGCAAGGGCTGGGGAATGCGTCCCACACGCAACATGCCGGTCTTCAACGGCAACCTCAGCGCCAGAATCCTTGTATTCGAGCCCCCAGCACCAGCGCCGGAGTAGTCCGTGCACATCCTGGGCATAGCCGACAACCACGACGCCAGCGCTGCGCTGGTCAGCGACGGCCGTTTGGTAGCCGCTTGCGGCCAAGAGCGCATCGACCGGGTCAAGAACTCCGGAGCGTTCCCCTGGGGTGCCATCGACGCCACCCTGGATACCGGGGGCATTCGTGCCCGTGATGTGGACCGCGTGGTCTTTGGCACCAGCTTCACCCCGAGCTGGTTCTTGCGACGCTTCCCCAAAGCGCACCAGTCCCGCAAGCAAGGTGGCCAGTTCGACCCGGCTCTCAACGCCTACATTGCCTACCAAGTGGCCCTGCGCACCACCGGCATGCACATGCAAGAGGCCGAGGCTTGCAGGCGCTTGCTCGAAAAGAAACTGAGAGGCCGCGGTTTTGTGAACGCCAGCGTGGATGTGCTCGATCACCACATGTCCCACGCCCAAGCCGCGTACCGCTGCCAAACCCAAGCCACCTGCCTGGTCCTCACCGTGGATGCAATGGGAGATGGCCGCTCAGCGACCGCTTGCGTGGGTCGAAACGGGCAGATGTCTCTTCACTGGAGCCAGTCGGGCTTTGCTTCAGTCAACACCTTCTACTCCCGCATCACCGAGTATTTAGGATTCACAGCGAACCGCCACGAAGGCAAGGTCACCGGACTGGCCGCACTGGCCAAGCCCCCCCCGGGCCTGCTCCAACACATGCGCACCCAGCTCCGCTTCGTAAACGGCCGGTTCTCCAGGACCAACTACCTAAGGACGCAGAGCCTCTCTGACCCCTTCTACACCGCACTCAAGACCTACTCCCGCGAGGAGGTGGCCGCCGCCGCACAAGCCACCCTCGAAGAGGCCGTCTGCGACTTGGTGCGGCACCACATTCGCCGCACGGGCATTGGCCATGTGGCTGTCTGCGGTGGGGTCTTTGCCAACGTCAAGCTCAACCAGCGCTTGGCAGAGTTGGATGAGCTCGAGAGTCTATCGATCTTCCCCAATATGGGCGACGGTGGCCTGGCAGTAGGGGCGGCGATGACCAGCGCCGGAATGCCCCCAAACCGCTTGGACACCCTGTGCCTGGGCCCTAGCTTTGACGATGAGAACCTGGCCCGTTCCTTAGCCACCGGTGACTTGCGCCCCCAAAAAGGCGACGCAATGCCACGCGTGCTGGAGCTCTTGGAAGCCGGCAAGGTCGTGGCACGCTTCGACGGCGGCATGGAGTTCGGTCCGCGTGCCCTGGGCAACCGGTCGCTGCTCCTGCGACCCGACGATCCCTCCGCCAACCAATGGCTCAACGAGCGCCTAAAGCGCTCCGAGTTCATGCCATTTGCCCCTCTGGTCGCCGACCAGGACGCCGAGAACTGCTTTGAGGACGTGAACGTCGCCCGGGATGCCGCCCGCTTCATGACGGTCTGCTTCCAGGCAACAGCGTCTTTCAAGCGTCTTTGTCCCGGCGTGGTGCACGTAGACGGCTCCGCGCGCCCACAGCTGCTGCGCCAACAGGACAACCCGACCCTGCACAGTTTACTGGTGCAGTGGAAGGCCCGAACGGGCTTGCCCGCCCTGGTGAACACAAGCTTTAACCTACATGAAGAGCCCATCGTCTGCACGCCTGGAGACGCCGTACGCGCCTTCAAGCAGGGGAAACTGGATGCTCTCTGGATGGGGCCGTACCTGGTAGAGCGGGACACGCCATGACCATCCCGACCGAGCCGCGCTAAAGCGCTGTACAAAGCACAATCCTTCGTAGATTGCGGCTTTAGAAGCTGGGCTAAAAGCCCGTGCAGTCACCCAGCGCGTCGTTCACAATGGCCTGGGTCTCTGAGCTGTGCATCCAATCCCAGGAGCCCCAGCCCAAACGCACGCCGAGGTAGGCCACGTTGGGCTGACCCAAACGCACCATGTACTCGATGGGCATGGAAACCACGAGCGCGCCCTGGCGCTTGCTAAAGCGGAAACCCACTGCGGGCTCCAAGTAGGGGCTGCCAACGCCTACTCGAAATTCGGAGCCGATCCATTCGAGCTGTCCAAGCGAGGCGCCGGCACAGAGCACCGGGAGGTAGTTGGCGTTGGCGCGCACTGCCGCCGCGCAGCCCTGGGGACCCAGGGCGAAGGACTTCAAGTCAGAATGAAACTTGGTCCGCAAGCCCGCGCCGGCCACAACGGGAAACTCCCACTGCCCAACCTCGGGCGGCTCAAAACCATCTGGACTGATGGATACCAGTCGAAGGTCCACGGCCACGACGGGCTCGGGTGCCTTGGCCAGAGGAACCGACACGCCTGGGGAGATATCGGCGAGCACAATGCAGCCCAGCAAGCTTCCAAGGTGGCCCGCCTGGATGCCAAGAAGAAGGGTCAATTCTCAGCCAAGGCGTCGGTTCCCAGCTCCGGCGCAGCCCAGAAGCTAACGCTCGCTACGAACATCTGGCCGGCCAGGTAGGGTGTGTTCTTGGAGTCCCCCTTCTTGCGGGCCCGCAGCCAGTCGTTCCACTCCTGACCCTCGGGGCCCAAGCGGTCTTCCGGGTGCTCGGGGTTCATCACAATGCGCACCACACCCTTGGATCCCTTGTGAACCAAGTGAACGGTGCCGTCACTGTCCACAGACTCGACCACCGCCACATGGGTGAGCTTGTCATCCAAGCGCCCGTTCTTGTTGCGGTCGTAGGTGTCGTCGAAGAACACCACGTCACCCGTCTTGGGCGAGCCTCCGTGTTCCACACCCAGCTCGCGGGCCAGGTTCAAGAGCCCCTCGGAGTTCAGTCCGCGTAGATCGATACCCGCCTTGTAGTGGACCACATTGACCAGACCCGAGCAGTCGTAGCGGAACTTCTCCCCGCCGCAGCTCATCACCGTCTTACCGACATAGTGCGCGGCCGCATCGGCCACCCCCTGCCCACTACCCTTCAGGGCCCTGCGCGGTCTCCAGGTCTTCTCTTTCGGAGATGAAGCGCCACGCTCCCCCGGAGGCTCCACATGCACCACGGCTTCCCGCTCGGGCTCCTCTGAGCCGCGCCACGGACCAGAGGTCTCACTCGGCGTGTCTACAACCTTGCCCACCGAACGGGTCGGTCCAGGGTAGCGAAACACAGGCGCACAGGCCAGCAGTAGCGAAAATAGCAGCATCAGGTGACACCTTGAACTCTTGACGTGGCAAGTGTCAAGTAAAAGCAGGTGCTGAGCTTAGTCCTGACCCCTTCCGATTCGGCCCCAGCTTGGCCGCTGGACCTGCTCCAAGTAGAGCGCACCCACTTCTTCGCCCAGGGCTCCAACCACTTGCATCTCAAAGGCATCCACCACCGCTTTCATATGCTCCCTACGGGCGTCGGGCTCCATTCCTTCACCCTCATAAGCCTCACCCATCGCATCAAAGCGTAAATCGATGGCTTCTTCGACCCCGGCGACCTCGTCGTCACTCAGTCCATGCTGCTCGCTAAAGTCGTCCAGGCTCTCCAGGGAGGCCGTGTGTCGTTCCTCCATGCGCGCGATGAAGCGCCGCTGGCGCTCGGTGGCCAGCTCTTGGCGGGCCAGATTCATGGACTCCTCACTGACCTGGCCACCGGGCACGGGTTCGACGGGTGCCACGACAGGCTCTTCGCGCAGGGGGCGGGCGCCCAGCTTTTGGAATACCTTTCCTTTTCCCAACCTTCGGCCCTTGACCCGACCCGGCTCAGCTTGCCCATTCTCTGCGCTGCTCTCCACCGCCAAGGCCACTGGATCCGCATCCGCAGTCCACCAAGTCAGCCCCCAGCCTATGCAGGCTATCGCCGTCGCTACGCGCCAAAACCAAAGCTGTTTCATGGCGCCACGGTAGCACCCGCATGCCGATCCCTGGGCTTTCGCTTCAAGGGAACCGACAGCTAC